>URXY01000052.1 GCA_900552015.1 uncultured Eubacteriales bacterium
GTCAGCAGCCCCCTTTGAATACTATTTTTATTATAGCTGTGCCAAGAAAAACGCAAATAAGAAACCCATAATAAATGGTCGCATTAAGCGAACCAAAACCTGGTATTATTCGTCCTAAATATTCGAAAAGCAAAATACCAATAACACAAATAGTGATTAGAAACCATTCCATTTTGGGTATACAGCATTTCTTTTGCAGAATAATTTGAAAGGCAGCACCCATAAACACGAAGAAATATATAGCGGCTGTTAAAAAGGGAACTTTCCAATTCCAAAATGCTGTAAAAAAACCTATTTCAAATAATTCGACAATCCGCACGATTTCACCTCCATAAATCGAGTTTGCCAAACTGTTTATTATTCATAAATAATCCGGACTTGGCTTTTAGCTAAGGTTTTTCCACTGCCTATTACGATACAACTTAAAGTATGGTTTCAGCCAAGAGGTTTTCCGAAAATTTCCGCAAAAAGAGACAGCTTGAGCCGTCTCTTTTTGTCATTTTTTCACGCGAGCGAGACCTCGCGGTAGAATGCTGCATATGCCGCCTCGCGATAGGGCCGCAGGGCAAGGTTGCCGAGCCCAAACGTCAGCGAGCAGAGCAGCGACCAGCCGATAAAGCTGAATTGCAGGCAGAAAAGCCGCCAGCGGTTGCCCGTCATCATCGCCTTCGAGGTCCGCAGCACCTCGCCCGGCTCCATCTCCGGGTACTCAGCCAGAATGTAATCCGTCATCCCGTAGGTATAGCCCATAATGATACCCGGCACAACGAGCAGCAGCGTCCCCACAAGGATGTACATGCTCTTCCAAAGCCGCGTCAGCGCCGTTTTCTTCCACTTCGGAAGATAGGCAAACAGCACCTCGAACCCCGGCTCCGCCCGATCGACAAGGTCGAGGTTATACTTCGCGTACCCCGCGCCCACAATGCTGCCGAGGACGAAGTACGCCACCGCCAGCACGAGCGCGATCACGGTAAGATAGATCGCACCGCCGATGAGCAACCCGCTCCACTGCGGGCCAAAGCCCTGACTTGTGGAGTAGATGGTCTGTCCCGCGTAGCTGAAGGTCGCGGAAATACCGGACGCGTCGTAGTTGAGATCAAACTCTGGTCCGCCGCTCCCCGCGCTGCCAAGCAGCGCCGCCACAAGGCCGATCAAAATGGCCATCGGCCATTTGCCGCGCAGGGCCTCGCGCGCCTCCCGCCGAAAATCCGCCGCAAGCTTCATAGGTTTTCTCCTCTCCATCTCCGCAAGGGGACCCGCGATTTTCTCGCCTCTGCTTCTTTAGACACATCCCGCGCCCGCTTTGTTGCGCCAAGCATCCTTGCAGGTATCTTTTCACCGTTCTTGTTCGATGATCTCATCCAGCACTTTTCCCATTCTAGTGATCATTGGTACAACAAGGGCATTGCCCATACAGAAATAGCGCATTCTTTCTGGCATCCCCGTTTCCGTCCAACCGTCATCAAACCCTTGCAGGCGCTCTGCCTCCACCGGTGTCAGGAGACGCAGTCTGTCTGTTTCCGGGTCCTTTATAACATGAGTCGAGCGATTTAAAGTAGATTCGCTCGTCAACATCGTGCGGCTCGGTCTGTCTAAAATATCCGGAAACGCGATCGTTCCCTCTGAGAATATGTACTGATGCCCATTCGCGGATGTTCTCGGTATTTTTTTTGCACCCTTCAGATATTCCCACTTTTCCTTTTTATTCTCTGGAATATAATACTTTTCATCAACATTTGTCTGCAATATCTCTCTGAGCTCAGTTGGTGTTTCTTCCTTTTCCACAACTTTCGCCGTATATATCTTGCCTTCCCGCATATACCCGGCATTCGCAAATTCAAACACAAATTTGTCACTCACATCTACGATGTCATTACTAACAGCCGCTTCCGACAGTTTTTCCATTTTCTGTATCGGGAACGCCCTGGCCATAAATCCATAGTACCCAATGATATCCAATGCTGACTGCTTTTTTTCCACATTTCCGTACACAGTATCATTACGATATGCAAAAATGAATACTCTGCGCCGACGCTGTGCGGCTCCATATTGTGCCGCGTTGACGACTCTCCACTCCACGCTGTATCCTTGCTCAGCAAGGCACGCAAGGATCACCCCGAAGTCTCGTCCGCGTTGTTTTGCCGGGGATTTAAGCAACCGATCGACGTTTTCAAAAATGCAAAAAGGCGGCTTTTTCGCGATGAGCGTATCTCTGATCTGCCACCACAAAACGCCCTTTTTCCCTTCGATACCGTGAGAAGATGACAACGTATGTGCTACGCTGTAATCCTGGCATGGAAACCCCCCTACGAGAAGCGTATGATCAGGGATCGTGCTCTTATCCACTGTACTGATATCATCACCTGTGTGGAGTTCTCCATTTTCGTCCTTGCTTTCTCCGAAATGCTGAACATAGCAATCATGAGCCCATTGTATCCTTGCTCCCGGCTCCCACTGTGAGAACCATACGGTCTTCCACCCAGTCTTCAACTGCTCAAATCCAGAGCGAAATCCTCCCACACCTGCAAACAGCTCGCAGATCGTTTTTTCCATAAACAAAGCCCTCCCTTGTCTGATAAACGGTCAACACGCTTGTCTTCGCAGGCTGAGCCGCAATTTCATATCAACACCGATGAACGACAAATCATCAGTTTATGTTTATTATAGCAGAACCTTGTCGAAATTTCACCTAAAACATGACGTTTCTCTTTCTTTTCTTTAAGCTCAGCCGATCATATTTTACAAACATATCTATTTTCGACCGGTATAATAATATTATCAAATCAGTGAGGTATGGCAAATGAAGAACTTGATCGAATTCAGCATCCACGGTGACATTTACCTCTTTCTGGATAGTTTATCTGAAGAAGAATTCGCCATTGTCTCTGCATACGTCAAAAAAAGATTTGGCAGTCATCAACTCGATGACCACCAAATCGACACTTTTATTTCCGAGGTATCACGCTGCTATGGCATTACATTGAAAAGGGTCCTCATAAGTAGGGTCATTGCGGTTTAATACTCTCCCAATTCTTCTTCGGTAAAGCCAAACGCTCTTTGCAGCACTTCATTTGAAAATTTTCTGTACTGACTCGATGTATAGGGGAAGTTATCTTTTGAAAAATCCATGTCCATTTTTTCAAAACACTCACGATAAAATGCAAAATCCTGAACGCCATTTTTTGCAAGCTGCCTGTTATACGCAATAATGAAACCATTCATTGCAGTAACAGACAGGAGTTTAGAACCCGGCGCTCCCCACTGATCCGAATAAGTATTTTTGATCGCAGAAAAGAACATATCGAGCTTTTTCGCACAAAACTCGATATAAGCCTTTAATGCCGTCTCATCATGCTGCAAAAACGCTTCCTTGTCGCCATCCCAAAATTCATAGAGGCTCTTCTTACCCTCTGACGGCTTTATCGTCACCAGATAGCGAAGCGCAAACTTGACGATCGATGCAACTTTGATCTTGCTCTCATCAAGTGAGGACAATTCAAAGCGTTTCAAAAATGTTCGTTCGCCATTGAGTTTTTCGACTACGCGGCGTGCAAGGCCGATGTCGGAAAATGGATCCTTTAGCATCTCGATATGCATCAAGACGTTAGATGCGACCTTCTTGGTATTATCATTGATGTCCAGGAATATCTCACTTTGTATCCGTTTTCTCTCAGCATTTGGCATATCCGCAGGAAACACCAGGCCCGTGACCAATAAATGCAGTCTCTTTCTGAGCTTTGCGATATCTTTCTCATACTTTTCATTTTCGGGCGCTTCATAGTGAGCAAATATACGGTGCTGACCATCGATGACGCAAATGCTGTTCATCTCGTCCGGTATGATCATTTTGCAATGCTGAAAATCCCCAAGTTCGCCGATCGACACCTCCTGATCGTTCTCTCCCTGGAATCGCACATTATCAGGCAATGCAACGATGACATTATTATAAAAAGTTTCTTTTTTGCTTGCCAAAAATTTTCGTATCCCTTTTACTTTTTCTTTCTCGATGAGACGCTGGTACAGGAACATCGAATTTTCCCAGTTGTCTTTTCGCAGAACATAGCTGGTGCGCAGCAAAATATCCGCCGACATCATAAAAGAGACGACACGTATCCCGTTTCTGTGTCCCATGGACTCTTCCGAACAGATAATAGGAGCCTTTATCGTCTCCTTACTTCCTCCGCTGCCACTTGGGCCGATATCCTCATTTTTCAGTTCTAAAAAGCGGAATATCTCATACCGTGCCGAATGGTAAATGCACTGCGACATCTTATAAAAGTACGATAATGTTTCTGGCTCCCAGAAAAGGAGATTTGAATATAACTTCTTTTCATCATCCGTCAAGTTCAATTCCACCTGCGGGATATAAATATAGAATACCCTCAAACGGCTGATAGGATATTCATCCACGATCTCACCTGCTCCCGGAAGTTCTTCTTTCATCCAGTCCAGCAGCACCGGGATGTTTGCCTGTATCTCCCGAAAAGCTTCACTTTTCTTTCTAATGTGATCCTTGTCCTTTTTCTTGCTGCAAGTATCTTCACAGATCAAAATAACATTATCGTATACGAACAGATAGTCTAATTCAACTTTTCGGTGTCCAATAGAAAAATGCTTGTCTGTTGTCGGAAAATATTGGAACCCCGCATTCGTCAATGTCATTCTGATCTTTCGCCTGAAAGCCGCATCTCTGCGCTTCTTGTTTCGCTCCTTTTTTTGTTCCTCTGTCAGCTTGACTGTAGGTCTTTTCTTTTTTGTTCCCGCCATACTTTTCTCTCCCTCAACTGTACATATCTTCGCAGCTCACCTTTACTTATCTTTTGGTTGCTCTATACGTCTTTTCCACTCCTCCGGTGTCTTCGACAAAGCGCTACCTCTCGGATCGTAGATCGGTTTATCGTGCGGCCGGTAACGAACCGTTCCATCTAACGTGTTTTCAAGTCTTTTTTGCCCTTGATAAATATAATCAGAGACCAACTCGCATCCCCAAAACACTCGTCCGTGCAATAGCGCTGCAACACCAGATGTCGCGACCCCCGAAAAAGGATCGAACACCAAGTCGCCTTTATTTGTCAGCGCAAGGACCAATCTCTCAGCGAGCCCTACCGGGAACTGGCATGGGTGTTCCAGTTTTTCCACATGATTTCCCTTCACATTCGGGATATCCCAAACATCCTCCGGATTTTTCCCCTGCGGATTGCCGGACAGTTGTCCTTTTTTCGCACCATGATAGCTTCTCTTTCCCGGATACTTTGCTGGGATGCGCACATCATCTAAGTTGAAAGTATAATGCTCACTTTTCGTATACCACAAAACCACCTCGTACCGACCACTGAACCTGTTCTTGCTATGAAGGCCATGTCCAAAATGCCATATGATACGATTCTTAAGATGCATCCCCAGGCATCTAAAAATTGGTGCAAACTCGATATCGAGCGGGATAATGTCACCGTTCTCCACATAATTTCCGACCTGCCAGCAAATACTTCCCGTCTCTTTCAGCCGCACATATATTTTTTTGATGATCCGCTCCTGCCATGCAACATAATCCTCCAGCGGCACCTGATCTTCATACTCTTTTCCTATATTATAAGGTGGTGATGTCACCACCAGATCAAATATCGGTTCTTCCGGCAACGCATCCAAAAACCTTTCCACATCCATCAGGTAGAGCTGTGTTTCTGTGGCATTTCCAAATTTTTGATTCCTACAGCTTTTGTATACTGGCACTCTCTTTCCTACCGTCACACTCTGACCTCCGCTCATTTTCTCGAACCATTCCATTCGACCTTTTGCAAGCTATCCAATGTATATTGTTTGAATTATACCATACTCTGTTAAAGTTAGCAATCTCTGTTCCTTGTATTATCGAGAGTATCTGACAAACTCTTTCAAATGATTCGCTGCTGTACCCGCCCAGGGGGCAAAATAAAAGTAGGACTTGAGGCCACCGTACACTATCGCTATTTGGTCTTTCTATCCATCTTTCTTTGTCGTCATATGAGGGGCTCAACCGTCTCACATGATATGCTCACATATATCGTGCTCTCTCCCCTCCCTTGCAACTTTTCCGTTCCTCTGCTACAATACTCAAAAACGACAAAGGGTGATCGAATGAGACCGGATGAACTGCTTGCCGTGCTGCACACGGCAGAAAAACTGAAGGACACCACGCGCCACTGCTACACCTCGGGCGGGCGGCACGAGAGCGTCGCCGAGCATAGCTGGCGCGCCTCATTGATGGCGTTCCTCCTGCGCGACGAATTCCCGGACGCCGACATGGACAAGGTGTCGCGCATGTGCCTGATCCACGACCTCGGCGAGTGCTTCACGGGCGATATCCCCGCCTTTGACAAGACCGCGCAGGATGAACAGACGGAGGAAACTCTGCTCTACCGCTGGGTCGACTCGCTCCCTTCCCCCTGCCGCGAGGAGATGCGCGCACTTTACGATGAGATGGCCGCACTGCAAACGCAGGAGGCCAAGATATACAAGGCGCTCGACAAGCTCGAAGCCGTCATCTCCCACAACGAATCCGACATTTCGACCTGGGAACCGCACGAGTACGACCTGCAGCTCACCTACGGCGAGCAGAACACCGCTTTTTCGCCCTACATGACCGTGCTGCGGCAGGCCGTCCGTCAGGAATCGCTCGAAAAGATCGCGCGCGAGGGATAAATATCCCCCTATATGCAAAAAACGCTTTCCGCCCACTTTTTCGTGAGCGGAAAGCGTTTCTCATTTTGCGTTTTTACTTCTCTACGCTGTAGCGCAGCCAGACCGCGCCGCTGCCGTACTGCTGCACGCTCGTGAGCTTGAGCGGCGTAACGCCGCGCTCCATCGGAAGTCCGTCGAACACCGCCTGCATCCCGCCGCGTCCGTCTATACCAGCACCGATCAGGATGCTGACCTCGTCCAAAAGGCCGGCAGCGAGGAAGCCAGCGTTGATGTGTCCGCCGCCGACCACAGCAGCTCTCCTGACACCGAACTCCGACGCGAGAATCTCGCACGCACGATCCAGGTCGACGTGCTCCTTGCCGCAGGCGATCCACGAGATGTGCTTGCCGTTGAGATAGGCAAGATACTCCTTGCTCACCTGCTCGCTCGTCAGGATGAGCAGCGGACGCTCGTCTTCGGCACTCTCACCCCAGAGGAGCGTGCCGCGCGTGTCGACCACGACCTCGCAGCCTTCGGCGTCCGCCGCCTTGGAAAAGGCCTCCTTGCCGAGCACGTCAATGTTCTTGGCCTCAAACTTTCCGGGCAGCGCCATTTCGAGCTCCGCGGTCACACGGCCGCTGATGCGCGTGGGCGCGTCCAGCGCGCCGAGCGTTTCATAATATTCCTGCACGCCGGGCAGGTGCTCGGTCATGGCGCAGTCGATGCGCCCGTCGACGGAGGTCATCATGTGGCATACGATATAAGGCTTGTTCATCTTGGTTCTCCTTTCATACTTGACAGATATCTCACAGGACCGTATCATGTTCTTAAAGTTCTCTTTTACTTTACAACTTAAACCGCACTTTCAGTCAAGCCTTTTTTACATTTTGGAGGAAATTTTTATGGTCTACACCGTCGGTGAAATGGCAAAGCTCCTGGAGGTCCCCGCCTCCACGCTGCGATATTACGACAATGAGGGACTGCTGCCCTTCGTGGAGCGCTCGTCGGGCGGCATCCGGATGTTTCAGGAATCAGACTTTGAGTGGCTTCAGGTCATCGGCTGCATGAAAAAGGCAGGCATGTCCATCAAGGACATCCGACAGTATATCGAGCTCGCCCCGCGCGGTGACGACACCATCGACACACGCCTTACGATCTTCCGCCACCAGCGCGATATGTTGCTCGCGCAGCTCGAAGAGCTGCACCATACGCTTGAGACCGTCGAATATAAGTGCTGGTATTACGAGACCGCCAAGGCCGCCGGCACGGTCGAGGTGCCGCAGCACATGGCAGACGAGGACGTGCCCGAACGCTTCCGCGCCGTCCGCCGCGCGCTCAAGTCCGTGCCAAATGCCGAAGAATAAAAAGCGAAAGGACGTCTGTCATGTCATGCATTCCCTCTCCCGATGTCATCTTCCCCAACGAGTACAAGACCTCGTGTTTCATCAAAAATGTCGTCACTGCGCCGAACATCACGATCGGTGACTATACATACTACGACGATGTCAACGACCCAACGGGCTTTGAAAAGAAGAATGTGCTCTTCAACTACCCCGAGTTCGGCGACCACCTCATCATCGGCAAATTCTGTATGCTCGCGCAGGGAACGAAATTCATCATGGCCCCGCGAATCACCGCATCACAAGCGTCACAGCCTATCCCTTCAACGTCTTCGGCGGCGCGTGGACGGAAAACACCCCACCGCACATGGACCGGCTACCTCGTAAGGGTGATATCGTGCTCGGAAACGACGTGTGGATCGGGCACGAGAGCGTCATCATGCCCGGCGTCAAGATCGGCGACGGTGCGATCGTCGCGGCCTACTCTGTCGTTGTGAAGGACGTACCTGCCTACACCGTCTACGGCGGAAACCCCGCCAAATTTATCAAAAACCGCTTCGACGAGGAGCTCATCAAGCTGCTCCTTCGCTGGAGGTGGTGTGACCTTCCGCCCGAGCAGCTCGTGGAGTCGCTGCTGCTGTGCGATGAGGACCTCCCCAAGGTCAAGGCGATCATTCAGAAAAAGCTGAACGGCTGAAAATGAAAAAACGCTTCCCGCGTGCGGGAAGCGTTTTTTGCCATCTTCTATCACTCCACGATCTCGGCGTCCAGCAGGTCTAGGATGGCCTGGTCGGCGCTCCAGAAATACGCGCTCTCACCGAGCACCTCGGTGATGCCCGCGCGGTCAAAGTAGCTGCGCACCGCCTCGGTCATACCGCAGCAGGCGACCGTCTTGCCCTGACTCTTGAGCGACTCGCACAGTTCGAGCATCGCCTGCGCGCCAGAGACGTCCACGCTCGGCATGCCGCGCATCGACAAGATGATGTGGTCGTACTGCGGCATCTCCGCCATGCGGCGGTTGAACTCATCCACCGCACCGAAGAAGAGCGCGCCCGTGATATACGCCACGCCGGAGGTCTCGAGGATGGGGGGCTTGCCCTCCACCGAGCGCAGCTTGTTCGCGTCGATATCAGAGAAGTTCACATGGATATGGCTCGACTTTGCCATGTACAAAATGGCGGAATACACCACGCCGAGCAGGATCGCGACCGTCAGGTCAAAGACGACCGTTGCGAGCATCGTGATCAAAAACTGGCTGATGCCGGACTTGAACTTGTGGCGGAAGATGTAGCGGATGCCCTCCCAGTCGTTCATGCGCCACGCCGTGACCATCAGCACGCCCGCAAGCGCCGAGAGCGGCAGGCGTGCCATCACGCCGCCGAGCAGGAACATCGAGGCAAGCAGGAAGAGCGAATGGAAGACGCTCGTAAGGCGCGTCTGCTGGCCGGACTTGACCGCCACGCTTGTGCGCGCGATGGCCGCGGTCGCGGGAACACCGCCAAAAAGCGGCAGCAGAATATTACCCACGCCCTGTGCGATCAGCTCCTGATCGGCGTTGAACGCTTCGCCCTTCATGCGCGAGGCCGACGCGCCGCAAAGCAGGCTCTCGATCATGCCGAGCGCCGCAATGGTCACGATGGGAGAGAGCAGGTTTTCGAGCATCGTGAAGCTCAGGCCGCCGAGCGACAGGCGGTCGGCGAGCAGGAGCGTCTTGGGAATGTCGCCGACGACAGCGAGCTGATCCATGCCCGCGACTGTCGCGACGATCGTCGCAAGGATGATGCCGACGAGCGAGCCCGGCACACGCGCGCCCCATTTTTTCGGCCAGAAGACCATCACCAGCACGACGAGAAGGCCGATGAGCACCGCCTGCATGTTCGGATGGAAGCCAAGACGGCCATAGGACGCGAGTTTTTCAAGGTTCGAGCCGCCCTCCGACACCGTGCCGAAGAAGTTGTCGATCTGCCCCATCGCAATGATGATGGCAATGCCCGAGGTAAAGCCCATAATGACAGGCATGGGAATAAAGCTGATGAGCCGCCCGAGCTTGAAAATGCCCGCGAGCAGCAGCAGAACGCCCGCGGCAAAGCAGGCGAAAAACACGCCCTGCAGGCCGTACTCCGCGACGATGCCGACAAGCACAGCGCTCATCGCGCCCGTGGGTCCCGATATCTGGTACGACGCACCGCCGAGGATGGCGATGACCACGCCCGCGATGATGGCCGTGACAAGGCCCGACGCCGCGCTCGCACCGGACGAAACGCCGAACGCCAGCGCCAGCGGCAGCGCGACGGCGCAGACCGTCAGGCCCGCCATCATGTCGGCGAGCAGCTTTTTTGAGTTATAGCCTGCAAACTCCTGTTTCAGGCTGCCAAAAAACGCAGAAACCATAGAAAAGCCTCCAAAAAAACACATACCTGTATACTATAGCACGCGCCTTGGAGGGGCGCAAATGGTAAAAGAAACGTATTTTAACGAGATTTTAACACAATTGCATCTTTTTTGCACAAATCCGCTCGCTCACCCCTGTCAGCCTGGCGAAAATGAGGGTCAGCATATGCAAAAGCGCCCGTTTCCCGTAGGAAACGAGCGCTTTCTCATGATCTCAGTTTTTCTTGAAAAATGCCACAGCCACCACACCAGGACCGGTGTGCGTGCCGATGACGCTGCAAATGAGCGTCGAGTCGAGCGAGTCCGCCTTGTCCTGCCAGATGTCACGGCTGTCCTCGACGTATTTTTTGAGGTACGAATCGCTCAGTCCGCTGTAGCCGAGAATGATCGGCTCGTCGAAGTCGATGCCGCCGCTCTCATGGATCTTCTGCACGAGCAGGTTGTTGCCCTGCTTCGACCCTCTCGCCTTACCGATAACCTGAATCTCTCCGTCGACCACGGTGATGACCGGCTTGATGTTGAGAAGACCGCCCGCAAAGGCGACAGTCTTCGAGATGCGCCCGCCCTTTTTGAGATATTCGAGCGTGTCGAGCAGCGCGACCAGACAAATTTCGTCACGCTTTTTCTCGAGCGTTTCGGCAATGGTCTTCGCGTCCATGCCCTTGTCCGCGCATTTGAGCGCGTACTCGGCAAGGATGCCCGAGCCGATGGCCGCGCTCTTGCTGTCCACAACGTAGATGTTGTCGTACTCCGCCGCGGCGATGCACGCGCTCTGGTATGTGCCGGAGAACTTCGACGCGAGCGTCACGACGACCGCGCTGTCGCCCGCCGCCGCGACCTCGGCAAACTCCTTGTCAAACGCTGCGGGCGTCGCCTGACTGGTCGTCGGCAGTTCGTCGCTCTCGACAAGCCGCTCATAAAAGCGGTGCTTATCGATGGTCACGCCGTCGATGAACTCCTCCGCGCCAAAATGCACCGTGAGCGGCACGATGCGAAAACGGTCCTTCATGCGCTCGGGCATGTCGACCGTCGAATCCACAATGATTTGAACACTCATATCGTTCTCCTTTTCAACTCTGGGCAGCGGTCGCGCCGCCCCCGGTTTTCTTATGTGCGTAAATCGTTTCCAGATTTTCACTGATGAGCGTGAGCGCGCGGTACATCGTCTGCCGCTCCGCCTCGCTCAGTCCTTCGCTCGCGGCATTCACGATGCGAGCAATCTTCTCCCCGACGGCATGGCTGACCCCGCGGCCCCGTTCCGTCAGGCGGATGGGACTCTTGTAGCGCTTGCCCGCGCTGCTCGCGCAGGCAATGTAGCCGTTTTTCTCCAGATCGTCCAGCGAACGGGAGATGGCCGCTTTGTCCTCGTCGCAGCGCTCACAGAGTTCCGCTGCCGTCATCCCCTCGCACAGTGAGAGGTAGTAGAGGCACGACACGTGCGGCCCCTTGAGCTCAAAATCCGCCATCTCCTCAGACTTGATGCGCTTGATGCTGCGGCTGATGCGCGCGATCAGAATGGTAAAAGTCTCAAAGCGCTCCTCCATGGGTCGTTCCTCCTCTTATATAGTCGTTGACAAATCAACAAGCTCGCCTATCATAGCGCATCAATGTTGATTTGTCAACAAGTTTTTATATGAAAAAGGAAGGACCTGCTCACAGTCCTTCCTTTTGGTATTCCTTTTACTGGATACCGCCGCCGCTCAAATCGTACTCCGCGGTGATGTCGCTCCCGTCTTCGTCGTAAAACCGCAGCGTGCTGCGGTCGATTTCATGATCGCCGAGCTGTGGAGAAAGCTCTGTGCAGAACAGGAAATGCGTCTTTCCCTCCGCATTTTCCATCGTGCAGGTCTCGCCGTTCTGCGTCATAGTGATTTTTGCGATGCGGCCGGTCACATCGCGCCCGCCAAAGAGGTAGTAGGCTTTCTCCCCACTGCGCACAACGCCGTCACGGAAGCTCCCGCCGCCGTAGCCGAGGCGCACAATCTTGTAGCGGCCAAGGATATTCCGTTCCAGCTTGACATAGCCCAGATCTATGTCCTCGCCGATCTCCATGAGATACCACACCGTATTTTTGAGTTCAACACTGTCGTACACCCGAATACTCGGCGAGAGGGGCTTGGGCCTGCCGATATTGTAAAAATCACAGATATGATCCGGCAGCGTCGCCGGATCCAGCGGAAAAGTCGTGCTCCGGATGACCCCCACAGCGCACGCCGTCAATGCCAGCACCGAAAGGATCGCAATGCATATTTTCTTGCTCGCCTTCATATTGTTCTCCTTTTTTGTTCAGGGGCAACTCAGAACGCCACGTGCATGAACAGCGCCACGCAGCACAGGATGACCGCGAGCGGCACATAGACAAAGCGGCCCACGTTGTACCACAGCGCGCCGCGCACCTTCTTGCTGCCCGTATTCACAGCGGCAAGCAGCTCCTCCTTTTTCATCACATAGAACCATGAGATCGCACCGAGCGTCGCACCGATGGGGATGATGTAGATGGAGACAAGGTCCATCCACGGCCCCCACTTGCTGATAGGCTCCATGAAGATGCCGATGCCGAGGCACAGCACGCATAAAATGGCCAGCACCGCCGTGCGGCTGAGCTTGGGAAATTTGTGCAGCAGTGATTCCGCCACAGCCTCAAACATATTCTGCAGCGAGCTCACACCCGCGAAGATCATCGCAATGTAGAGGATGATGGCGAACAGCCGTCCCATCTGGATATCCTGCAGGATGGTCGGCAGCGTGACGAACAGCAGGCTCGGGCCCGCGCCGACGTCCAGTCCGTAGGAGAAGCAGGCGGGAATAATGACCAGCGCCGCGACCACGGCGGCAATGGTGTCAAAGAGCGCCGTGTGCTGCGCGACGTCCACCACGTCCTCGTCCTTGGAGAGGTACGCGCCGTAGACGATCATACCGCTGCCGGTGACGGACAGCGAGAAGAACGCCTGCCCCATCGCCCAGATCCAGATCATCGGGTCGGTCAGAGCCTCCCAGCGCGGGGTGAACATGAAAAGATATCCCTCCGCCGCGTTCGGCAGCAGCGCCACGCGCACCGCCAGAACGAGGAAGATGAGGAAAAAGAGCGGCATCATGACCTTGTTGGTCTTTTCAATGCTGTGCGCACCGAGGAAGAGCGTCAGCAGCGTGCCGACGACCACGACGATGTGATAGGGAATGACCGAGTAGGGCGTGCTGGAGAAGGCTCCGAACCACGCGGCGGCGTCCGCCGTCATGAGCGTACCGAGGAGGGAGTCCGCCAGCGCCTTGAGAATGTAGGTCACGATGACAGCGTAGCCGATGGCGATGCACATGGAGCCCGCCAGCGGCAGCCAGCCGAGCAGTCCGCCGGCCTTGCCCGCGCTCCTGCCGCGCGTGGCCCAGGCATTTTCATAGGCGCCCAGCGTGCCGGTCGCCGCGCGGCGGCCCATCGCAAACTCCGCCGGCAGGCCGACGTAGCTGAAAATGAACACGAATAGCAGGTAGATCAGCAAAAAGGCCCCGCCGCCGTTGCTGCCCAGCTTGTTGGGAAAGCCCCATACGTTTGCCATGCCGACCGCCGAGCCGACCGAGGCCAGAATAAAGCCCCAGCGGCTGGCAAAGCTCTTTGTGTTTTTCGTGTACTTCATGGTGTTCTCCCCTTGGGCCGTCCGCATCCCGGCAAGGCGGCCCGCTTCCTTCCGTAATCATAGCAAAGCCCCGACCCGCAGCGGTCAGGACTTTTTTATTCTAAAGCTTTGATGCGTAAAAGTCAAGCGTTTTCCGGAAAACGCATCCGGATCGCGGCGACGAGATCCAATTCACCGCCGGG
>URXY01000053.1 GCA_900552015.1 uncultured Eubacteriales bacterium
CGCACGGGCAGCACCATGTAGAGGAAGTTCTCCTCGCCCTCGACAGGGACGATGATGGCCGGCGAAATACCGGTGTTGAGCTCCATCTTTACGGTGTCGGCGGGCGCGTAGCGCAACGCGTCCATCAGATAACGGTTGTTGAAGCCGATCTCCAATCCCTGCCCGTCGCCCGCGATGCGGCAGATGTCCTTGGCGTCGCCGCTCGCCGTCTTGGCGGACATGGTCACCTTGTCATCCTCGAAAATGCAACGCACGGGGCTTTTGAGCTTTTCGCTGATAACGACGCTCACGCGCTCGAGGCTCTGAAGCATCGTCTTTGTGTCGAGCACGATGTTGATGGGGTTGCGGCGCGGGATGGCATTCTTATAGTCGAGGAACTCACCCTCCAGGCGGCGGCAGATGAGCTCCGTCTCGCCGACTTCGAATAAGATGTGACGCTGGCCGAGCGTGATGGTCACGGTCTCGTCGATCTCCTCGCAGATGCGCTCGACCTCGTTGAGCGCCGTGCCGGGCGCGACAAAGGAAAACGCACCGCCTTCGATCTTTTCAAGCGGCTCCTTGCGGAGCGCCAGACGGAAGCCGTCGACGGAGACGACGGTCAGCCCCTCGGCAGATACCTCGAACAGCGAGCCCATGTGCACGGGACGTGCCTCGTTCGTCGAAACAGCAAAGCTCGTCTGCTGGATCATGGACTTGAGCGTCTTTTCGGCGATCTGGACGGCGTATTTCTCCTCGACCTCGGGCAGCTCGGGGAAATCGGCGGCGGAGAGGCCCATGATATCGAAATCCGCATCGCCGCAGGTCAGGTGGATCAAAAATTTGTCGTTCGCGGTGAAGGTCACGACGTCGTCGGGCAGTCTTCTTAAAATCTCGCTGATCAGGCGCGCGTTGACGACCAGCTCGCCGGATTCCTCGACCTCGGCGGCAAACTTCGTGCGGATGCCGGTCTGCATGTTGTAGCCCGAAACGGTCAGGCTCTCGCCGCCGCAGGTCAGCAGCAGTCCTTCGAGCGCGGGGATGGAGCTTTTCGCCGCGACGGCGCGGGAGGCGGTATTGACTGCGTTTTGCAGCAGCAGCTTTTCGCAGGAAAATTTCATAGCGGCGTTCCTTTCATAAATGGGAGGAATTTTTCTCTTTTGGAAAAGAAAAAGGATAGTTTTTAGAAATAGCAGCAGTAGGGGCGCAAAACTGTGGAAAACGTGAATTCTCCCAGAATTTCCAAGAAAAAGTTTTCCCTGCTCCGGTGTTGAAAAGTCATATCACTTTCCACACCCAAAATTTCGAAAAAATGTTTCCACAGCTTCCCTCTGCACGACCCTGTGGATAATGTGGAAAACTTTGTTATCTCTTTGAATTGATGTTGATGGTGATCTCCTTGATCGTCTGGTTGAAGACAGGGTCGGATTTCATCTTCTTTTCGATCTGCTCGAGTGAGTGGAGCACGGTCGTATGGTCGCGCTTGCCGAACTCGCGGCCGATATCGGGCGTCGATAGGTTCGTCATGCGGCGGACGAGGTACATCGCGGCCTGACGGGCGTTGACGACCTCGCGGCTGCGCGAAGAGCCCTTGATGACCTCCTCGTCGATGCCGAAGTAGCGCGAGGTCTCGGTGATGATCATTGCGGCCGTGGGGGCAAGGTTCGCGTTCTTCTTCATGAAGTCTTCCACCGCGCGGTGCGCCGCGTCGGCGTCCATCTCGCGTCCGATGAGATCGCGGTAGGCTAAGATCTTATTCATCGTACCTTCGAGCTGGCGGACATTCGAGGTGACGTTCTCTGCGATGTACTTGGCGATGTCGTCGTCGATAACGGTGCCCCACTGGGCGGCCTTGTTCTTCACGATGGCAAGGCGCGTTTCAAAGTCGGGTGGCTGCACATCGACAAGCAGGCCCCACTCAAAGCGTGTGCGCAGGCGGTCGTCCAAAAGGTGCATCTCTGAGGGCGGTCGGTCCGATGTCAGGACGATCTGCCGGCCGGCCTCGTAGAGCGTGTTGAAGGTATGGAAAAATTCGTTCTGCACCTGCTCCTTGCCTGCGACGAACTGCACGTCATCCACGAGCAGAAGGTCTGCGTCGCGGTACTTCGCGCGGAACTCGCTGCCGCGGCCCGCGCGCACGAGCTCGATGAATTCGTTGATAAAATCGTCGCCCTTGATGTAGATGATCTTGGCGGAGGGGCGGTTCGCGCGGATCTGGTGGGCGATGGCGTAGATGAGGTGCGTTTTGCCAAGGCCTGAGTCGCCGTAGATGAAAAGGGGATTATAATGCCCCACTCCGTCGGCCACAGCGCGCGCGGCGGCATAGGCCATCTTGTTCGACTCGCCCACGACGAAGGTGTCGAACGTGAATTCGCCGGAGTTGAGCAGCGAGGTGGATTTTTTCTCTTCCGGCTCAAAAAGAGCCGTGCTCTCGGCAGTCGAGAGCAGCTTGACGTCAAAGTCGGCGGAGTAGATATCCCGCAGCGAATCCTTGATGCGGTCCGAGAACATGGACTCGATGGTGCTGCGCTTAAAATCGTTCGGGCAGTGGAGATACAGCGTGCGGTCCTTGATGGACACGGCCTCCACCTCGTCGAACCACGTGGAGATGGTCGTCTCCGACAGGTCCTGACTCAGCCGCGTGAGGACGATCTTCCAGATGTCTGCAACAGAGTTCACGGAAGCGCTCCTTTCTTTTTCTGATGAACGGCCAAAGGCCGAGATATTACTCTATCTATTATAGCAGAAAAGGAGGATAAACGCAACACATATTCTAAATATAAAATGCCGTTTTTAAACCGTATCCGGCGGCAAAAAACGGGCATAAAAAACAATATCTTGCGGGAGAATTTCCATTTCGTCACAAGAGTTTGTGATACTATCGCTTCTCACAAAAATTGCGAACTTTCGGTTGACAGAATGGGGCGAAAACGATATAATACTCCGTGCGTTTCTGTAGAGTGACGCAATTTTATGTCAACTGCGGTCCGTGAGGGCGACCTCACCCGCCGTCGAGTAAGTGCAGGGTCCAAAAGGCTCTGCCGGTAAAATTTTTTCAGGAGGTAAAACGAAATGGCTACTTCTCGCACCTATCAGCCCAAGAAGATCCAGCGCTCCAAGGAGCACGGCTTCCGCAAGAGAATGTCCACTGCCAACGGCCGCAAGGTCATCGCCCGCCGTCGTGCACGCGGCCGCGCCCGTCTCACCCACTAAGAGCGGGGGCAACTTGCGTATCGTATGCTACAGATGAAACAATGAGGGACGGCCGATGAAATTTTGTTTCGATCGCCGTCCCTTGCAGGCTATGCAGGCAAAACTGCGCTGAGCAGGGAGACTTCGCGTGAAAAGCACCACCACCGTCAAGCAGAATTACGAATTTCGCCGGATGTACGCCAAGGGCAAGTCCGGTGTTTCGTCCTGCCTTGTGGTGTATTACCGCAAAAATCGGATCGGCCACAATCGCCTCGGCGTCACGGTCAGCACCAAGCTCGGCCACGCCGTCGTGCGCAACCGTATCCGCCGCCGCATCCGCGAGATCTTCCGCCTGAGCCAGGACAGTATGAAGCAGGGCTACGATATCATCGTCGTTGGCCGCACCCGTGCTGCAAAGGCGGATTACTGGGAGCTGAAAAGAGCGTTTGAAAAAACGTGCAGAAAGCTCGGTCTCTGGGAGACTCCGGTATGAAAAGAGTTCTTTTATGGCTCGTGCGGTTCTACCGCAGGGCCATCTCGCCCTACCGCCCCCCCTGCTGCCGCTTTATCCCCACCTGCTCGCAGTACGCGCTCGAGGCCATCGAGAAGTACGGCGCGCTCAAGGGAGGCTGGCTTGCCTTCAAGCGTATCATGCGATGCCATCCGTTCTACAAGGGCGGAAAAATCTACGACCCGGTCCCGTGACCGAACTCAATCACCACGGAGGAAACCGAAACCATGCAGAATCTCTTTTCTATCATCGGTTACTACATTTGCGTTCCCTTCGCCTGGGTCTTGCGCACCTTCTATGAGCTGACCGGCTCCTACGGCTGGGCGCTGGTGCTCTTCACGCTCGTCGTGAAGCTCATCACCCTCCCCTTCCAGATGAAGTCGAAAAAGAGCATGATGCGCATGAATCTCTTCCAGCCCAAGATGAAAGAGATCCAGACGAAATATGCCAACAATCCCCAGCGCATGAACGAAGAGATGCAGATGCTCTATGCCCAGGAGGGCGTGAACCCCATGAGCGGCTGCCTCTGGAGCTTTTTGCCGTTCCCTATCCTGATGGCTCTGTACTCCATCATCCGCCAGCCCCTCAGCCGCTTCATGATGCTCAAAGGCGACGTTGTGACGCAGATCACCACCCTCGCCACCACCCTCGGCTACAATGCCGAGACTGTGCGCAAGGGCTATGAAGAGATCGGCCTTGCCCGCTTCATCTCCGAGAATTTTGCGGAGTTCTCCGGCAAGTTCGACGGTCTCATCAACCTGAACTACAACTTCCTCGGCCTTGACCTGACCGTCATGCCGACGGATGTGTGGAAGGAATTCTTCACCGGCGGCTGGCCTGTGATCGGCATCGTGCTCATCCCGTTCATCTCCGCCGCGCTGAGCTTTATCCAGTCCAAGGTCTCCATGGCCGGCAATGTGACGGCTGACAGCAACGACGCCACTGCCCGCTCCAGCCGCATGATGATGTGGATGATGCCCCTCATGTCCCTGTGGATCGGCTTCACTTTGCCCGCCGCTCTCGGTGTTTACTGGATCGTCAACTCACTCCTTTACGCCATCCAGGAAAAGGTCCTGACCAAGTATTACAAGGCCCACATGGAAGACGAGATCAGCGAGAGGGAAAAGCAGAAGCGCGAAGAGCGCGTCCGCCGCATGGAAGCCGCCCGCGAGCAGCAGCGTAAGATCGCCGTCGAAGAAGCGGAGAAGAAGACGCTGAAGGAAAAGCGCGCGGAAAAGCAGGCGAACAAGTCCAATAAGAAGAAAAACTCCACCAACGAAAACGGCCGCGTCGGCGACCGTCCCTATGCCCGCGGCCGCTCCTACGACCCCGAGCATTACGGCGAATAAAAACATAAGGAGCTTGTCTGAATGATCAAGTTTATTGACGTAACGGGCAAGACGGAGGACGAGGCGATCCAGAGCGCGCTCGCTCAGCTTAAGATGGATAGAGACGACGTCTCTGTTGAGATCCTTGAGCGTGCGAAAGCCGGATTCCTCGGCATCGGCAGCGCGCCCGCGCGCGTTCGCGTGAGCTATGACGACGGCAAGGCCGAAGAGGTCAAGCCCGCCCCGCAGCCTGCCGCACCCAAGCCCGAAAAGAAAGTTGAACCCGCCCCCGCATCCAAGCCCGCCGTTCCCCTGTACGCTCCCGAGGTCCTTCAGAAGAAGGGTTCGAGCGCCCAGAAGAGCGAAAAGAGCGACCGTCCCGCGCGCGAAGACCGCCGCGAGCGTGCGCCCCGCGCCGAGCGTGCGGAGCGTCCCGCCCCGCAGCCTAAGCCTGTCGTCGACCTCGGCGAAGAGTGCCACGACGAGAAGAGCGAGCAGATCCGCGCGTTCCTCAAGGGCCTGCTCGAGCATATGGATTCCAATGCCGAGGTCAAGGTCTACGAGAGCGAGAAGGGCCGCTACAAGGTCTTCCTTGAGGGCGACAAGCTTGGCGCGCTCATCGGCCGCCGCGGCGAAACGCTCGACGCCATCCAACAGCTGACGAACTACAGCATCAACCGCGGCAGCGAGAAAAACCGCGCCCGCGTGCAGGTCGATGCCGAGAACTACCGCGAAAAGCGCGAGCAGAGCCTCGAGCGTCTCGCGGAAAAGGTCGCCGGCAAGGTGACGAAGTACCGCCGCAATGTCACCCTCGAGCCCATGAACGCCTATGAGCGCCATGTCATCCA
Source organism: uncultured Eubacteriales bacterium (assembly GCA_900552015.1). Taxonomy (GTDB): domain Bacteria; phylum Bacillota; class Clostridia; order Oscillospirales; family Oscillospiraceae; genus Hominicoprocola. The sequence continues at coordinate 5,856 of URXY01000053.1, forward strand.
CACCGCGCTCCAGGATACGCCGGGCGTGACGACGTTCTCCATCGGCACCGAGCCGAACCGCCGGGTGGTCGTTTCGTACGACCGCACGAAGGTGTAAAAAAATGTAATGCTCCGCGCTTCGCGCGGGGTGGTGATGCAGCGCGTAACGCTGCTGCCTGACCAAAAGGGGGCTGTTCTCTTTCGCAAAAGAGAACAGCCCCCTTTGCCCCGTGCAGCCCACAGGGCTGCCTCCCCTTTCCATGATTTTTATTGCTTTTATAAAGCCCAAATAGTACAATGGTCTTACCATCAAACTTTCGGAGGACTTTTCCCCAATGAAACTCATCTCATGGAACGTCAACGGCCTGCGCGCGTGCATCGGCAAAGGCTTTTTGGATTTTGTGAATTTCATCGACGCAGACGTCATCTGCCTACAGGAGACGAAGCTGCAGCCGCATCAGATCGAACTTGACCTGCCGCAGTACCACATCTACTGGAACAGCGCGGACAAAAAGGGCTACTCCGGCACGGCGGTCTTCACCAAGCGCGAGCCTCTTTCCGTCACCTATGACTTTGGCGAGGACATCCACCGCCACGAGGGGCGCGTCATCACCTGTGAATATCCGGACTTCTACCTCGTCTGCTGCTACACGCCGAACTCGCAGGACGAGCTGCGCCGCCTATCGTATCGCATGGAGTGGGAGGACGCGCTGCGTCAGTACCTCTGCGAGCTCGACACGATCAAGCCCGTCGTTTATTGCGGAGACTTGAACGTCGCACATGAGGAGATCGACCTCAAAAATCCGAAGACGAATCACTTCAACCCCGGCTTTTCCGATGAAGAGCGCGGCAAGATGACGCAGCTCTTATCCTCGGGCTTTTTGGATTCGTTCCGCACGCTGTATCCAGACAAGACGGACGCCTATTCGTGGTGGAGCTACCGCGCGCAGTCGCGCGCACGGAACGTGGGGTGGAGGATCGATTACTTCATCGTCTCCGAGCGCCTGCGCTCTCGCATCGAAAACGCGGACATTCTGCCCGAGGTCATGGGCAGCGACCACTGCCCGGTGCTGCTGGAACTGAAGGAGGAAGCGAAATGAACACGAAAAAGGAAATGACCAAGGGCACAAAGATCGCCCTGACCGTCAGCGGCGCCGTGTTTGCCATAGGCCTTGTGCTCATCGTACTGTTTAACACGCAGGTGGCCGCACTGGCAGAAAATGTGAAAATGGCGCTCGCGCTCACCATCACGGCAGCGATGATCGTCTTTGCGTACACGCTTTGCAAGCACCTTGGGGTGCTGAAAAATCAAAGAAAGTGATGCTTTCCCTGCGCCGCGCAGGGGTGCGAGATAAAAGGGGGCCATTCTCTCACGTGAGAGAATGGCCCCCTTTGCCTTCACATCTCCCGCCGGGAGATAAAATCCAAAAAACACTTGTACGATTTTTGAAGCCGTGATAAAATACAATATTAAGACAAAAATAGGAGAAGACTGCCGCGTTTTGCGGCAAAAAGATGGAGGGGACCAGCCATGCCGGTACATGAAGGACACCGCGCGCGTAAAAAGGAACAGTTCCGCGCCCACGGACTCGATGCGTTTGCCGACCATGAGGCGCTGGAGCTTCTCCTCTATTATGCTGTGCCGCGGCAGGACACCAATCCCATCGCGCACCGCCTGATGGAAAAATTCGGCTCGCTCGAGGCCGTCTTTTCCGCCGACCGCGAGACGCTTGAGGAGGTCGAGGGCGTGGGCGAGAACGCCTCGACGCTGCTCACGCTCATGCTGCCGCTGATGCGCCGCATCCGCGCCTCCGCCGACGCGCACGAAACGGTGCTGAGCGATACCGAGCAGGCGGGCGCATACTTTTTAGACCTCTTTTTCGGCGAGCGGGAGGAAAAGCTCTACGAGGCGTGCCTTGACGCCAAGGGCCGCCTCCTCGCTTGCCATTTGGTCGCCGAGGGCGACACGGAGAGCGTCCAGCTCAATATGCGCAAAATTGTGGAAAACGCGCTCAAATGCGGCGCGAGCAGCGTGCTGCTCGCCCACAACCACCCCAGCGGCGTGGCGCTCCCATCCCCTGCGGACAATGCGACGACGCTGTCGGTCTTCGACGCGCTGCGCACCGTGGGCGTCGAGCTTGCCGACCACATCATCGTCGCGGACGACGACTTTGTCTCCCTGCGGCACAACGGGCTTCTGCCGGAAAGGAAGGGAAACGGATATGGAATTTAAGCTGCACGCGCCCTTCAAGCCCACGGGCGACCAGCCGCAGGCCATCGAAAAGCTGGCGCAGGGCGTGAAGATGGGCCTCGACGAGCAGGTGCTGCTCGGCGTGACCGGATCGGGCAAGACCTTCACGATGGCGAGCGTCATCGAAAAGGTCCAGCGCCCGACGCTCGTGCTGGCGCACAACAAGACCCTCGCCGCGCAGCTGTGCGCGGAGTTCAAGGAATTTTTCCCCGAAAACGCGGTGGAATACTTCGTTTCGTACTACGACTACTATCAGCCCGAGGCCTATATCCCCCACACCGACACCTATATCGCCAAGGACGCCTCGACGAACGAGGAGATCGACCGCCTGCGGCTTTCCGCCACCTGCGCGCTGCTCGAGCGGCGCGACGTCATCGTCGTCTCCTCCGTTTCCTGCATTTACGGTCTCGGCGAGCCGGAGGATTTTGAAAAGCTGATGATCTCGCTCCGCCCGGGCATGACGATGGAGCGCGACTTCCTCTTAAAGCGGCTCATCGAAATTCGCTACGAGCGCAACGACGTTGCCTTTGAGCGCAACCGTTTCCGCGTGCGCGGCGACACGGTGGAGCTCTACCCTGCGTACTACCGCGACAAGGCCGTGCGCGTCGAGTTCTTCGGCGACGAGATCGACCGGATCAGCGAATTCAACCCCGTCAACGGTCAGGTGACGCGCACGCTCCAGCACATCGCCATCTATCCCGCGTCGCACTATGTCACAACGAAGGATAAGCTTGAGCGCGCCATCGTGGAGATCGATAAAGAGCTTGACGAGCGCGAGGCGCAGTTTTTGGCCGAGGGCAAGGCCGTCGAAGCCCAGCGCATCCGCCAGCGCACGCGCTACGATATCGAGATGCTGCGCGAGCTGGGCTACTGCACGGGCATCGAGAACTATTCCCGCGTCATCAGCGGGCGGCCCGTCGGCTCGCCGCCGCTGACACTCATCGACTACTTCCCCAAGGATTTCCTGCTTTTTGTGGATGAATCGCACGTCACGCTGCCGCAGGTGCGCGCGATGTACAACGGCGACCGTGCGCGCAAAGAGAGCCTTGTCGAGTACGGCTTCCGCTTGCCCTGCGCGTTCGACAACCGCCCGCTCAAATTCGACGAATTTGAGCAGCGCGTCCACCAGCGTATCTACGTTTCGGCCACGCCCGGCGACTATGAAAAGGACCGCGCGGGCCAGATCGTCGAGCAGGTCATCCGCCCGACGGGCTTACTCGACCCGAAGGTCGAGGTGCGCCCTGTCGAAAACCAGATCGATGATCTCGTCGGCGAGATCAACGCCCGCGCGGCGCGCAATGAGCGCGTGCTCGTCACCACGCTGACGAAAAAGATGGCCGAAGACCTCACGCAGTATCTGACCGGCGTCGGCATCCGCGTGCGCTACATGCACGCGGACGTCGAGACCATCGAGCGCATGGAGCTCATCCGCGGCCTGCGCCTCGGCGAGTTCGACGTGCTCGTTGGCATCAACCTCCTGCGCGAGGGCCTTGACATCCCCGAGGTCTCGATGGTCGCGATTCTGGACGCGGATAAGGAAGGCTTCCTCCGCAGCGAAACGAGCCTCATCCAGACCATCGGCCGCGCCGCGCGAAACGCCGACGGCCTTGTCGTGCTCTACGCCGACACCGTCACCCCCTCGATGCGCCGCGCCATGGACGAGACCGAGCGCCGCCGCCAAATTCAGGACGACTACAACAAGGCGCACGGCATCATTCCGCAGACCATCCGAAAGGACGTGCGCGAGATCATCGAAATTTCCAAGAAGGACGAGGAATCCGCCCGCCGCCGCGGCAAGCGCAAGCTCTCCGAGCGCGAGCGGGACGAAGAGATCAGAAAGCTCGAAAAGCAGATGCAGGAGGCGAGCCGTATGCTCGAATTCGAGTACGCCGCCATCCTGCGCGACTGCATCATCGAGCTGCGCAAGGAAAACACGAAATAACGAGAAAGAGACAGAGCCTGTGAAAAAATACGCTTCCTACGCCTGCATTTTAGCGGCCGCCGCCTGCTGGGGCTGCATCGGCCTATTCAACCGCCCGCTGCTCAATGCCGGCATCGCGCCGGAAAACCTTGTCGTCATCCGCAATCTGGGCGGCCTTGCGGTGATGGCGCTCTTCTTCCTCTGCACCGACCGCAGCGTCTTCAAAATGAAGGCAAAGCACCTGCCAATCTTTATTGCGACGGGCATCATCAGCGTCGTGCTCTTCACGCTCTGCTACTTCAACGCGCAGAAGCTTTGCTCGCTCTCGGTCAGCGCAATTTTGCTCTACACCGCGCCCGCGATGGTGGTTTTGATGAGCGCGCTCGTCTTCAAAGAGAAGATCACGGGCAAAAAGCTCCTTGCCCTCGCGCTGGCGCTGCTTGGCTGTGCGCTCGTGACGGGCGTTTTCACGGGCGGGCTGTCGCTGACGACAAAGGGACTCTTGTTCGGCCTCGGTGCGGCATTTTTCTACGCGCTCTATTCGATTTTCGCGCCCTTCGGCCTGCGGCACTACAGCCCGCTCGCCGTCGTGTTCTGGACGTTCGTGTTCGCCGCGCTCGGCGCGCTGTTCGTCGCCGACTGGGGCAACCTTGTGGCGGTCCTCAGCGTGCCGCAAAACGCCCTCCTCGCTGCGGGGCTGGTGCTTCTTTCCACCGTCGCACCCTACATCCTCTACACCAAGGGACTCGCCAACGTCGAGAGCGGCAAGGCCAGTATCATGGCGAGCATCGAGCCGGTCGTCGGCACGCTCGTCGGCACCCTCGTCTTCGGCGAGCCCATCAGCGCGGGCGTTTTCTTAGGCCTTGCCTGCATTTTAGCCTGCGTGTACATTCTGCGGTGATTTTATCCCCGTTTTCCACATAGGAGGTCCCTTATGGCAAAGAATAAAGAAGAAAAAACCAACGTCATGCGCGTTTTGGAGCAGAAGAAGATCGCCTACACCGCGCACACCTACCCGCATGAAGAGGGTATGGCGGTCGACGGCGTCACGGTGGCGAAGTCCATGGGCTTTGACCCCGCCATCGTCTTCAAGACCCTTGTCGCGCGCGGCGCGAGCAAACAGTATTACGTCTTCGACGTGCCGGTCGCGGAGAACCTTGATCTCAAAAAGGCCGCGAAGGCCGTGGGCGAAAAGTCCATCGAAATGATCCACCAGAAAGAGCTGCTGCCGCTCACGGGCTACGTCCACGGCGGCTGCTCGCCCGTCGGGATGAAGAAACTCTTCCCCACGGTGTTCCACAGTTCGGCAGAAAACCTTGCAGCGATGATCGTCTCGGCGGGCAAGATCGGCTATCAGGTCGAGCTTGCGCCCCACGACCTCGCCGCGCTCGTGCGCGCGAAATTTGCGGATATCATTGTTGAATGAGGTTGACATAAAAAATTCAGAAGAGTACGCTGGTCTCGCAGCTGCGGATCCAGCAACAGGAGTTATCGATTCATGCCAAGTAAGATTTTTGTCAAAGGCGCAAGAGAAAATAATCTCAAGAACATCGACGTTGAGATCCCCCGCGACGCGCTGACCGTCATCACGGGCCTGTCCGGCAGCGGAAAGTCGTCCCTCGCGTTCGACACCATCTATGCCGAGGGCCAGCGCCGCTATGTGGAGAGCCTGTCGTCCTACGCCCGTATGTTCCTTGGGCAGAAGGAAAAGCCCGACGTCGACTATATCGAGGGCCTTTCCCCCGCCATTTCCATCGACCAGAAGACCACCTCGCAGAACCCACGATCCACCGTCGGCACGGTGACGGAGGTGTACGACTATCTGCGCCTGCTCTGGGCGCGCGTCGGCACGCCGCACTGTCCGAACTGCGGCAAGGAGATCCGCCAGCAGTCCATCGACCAGATCATCGACCAGCTCATGGCGCTGGGCGAGGGCACGCGCGTGCAGATCATGGCGCCGGTCATCCGCGGCAAAAAAGGAGAGCACGTCAAGATTTTCGAGGACGCGCGCCGCTCGGGCTATGTCCGCGTCCGCGCTGACGGGAACATGTATGACCTCAGCGAGGAAATTTCCCTCGAAAAGAACAAAAAGCACAATATCGAGGTCGTCGTCGACCGCCTCATCCTCCGTCCCGACGTCGTCCACCGCCTGACGGACTCCTGCGAGACCGCCGCAGCGCTCTCGGGCGGCATCATTCTGGCGAACATCCTCCCCGACGACCGCGATATCCTCTTCTCGCAGAACTACGCCTGCGAGGACTGCGGCATCTCCATCGAAGAGCTGACGCCGCGCATGTTCTCGTTCAACAACCCGTTCGGCGCGTGCCCGACGTGCACGGGCCTCGGCACGCAGCTCAAGGTAGACCCCGATCTGGTCATCCCGAATAAAAGCGTTTCGCTGCTCGACGGCGCGATCTGCGCCTCGGGCTGGAACAACGTGCGCGGCGACGGCATCTCGCGGATGTACTTCGACGCGCTGTCGAAAAAATATCACTTCTCCCTCCGTGACCCGGTGGAAAAGCTCCCGAAAGAGGTCATGGACGTCATTCTCTACGGCACAAAGGGCGAAAAGTTGGAGCTCCAGTACGACCAGCCGCGCGGCAAGGGCGTTTTGTATCAGGCGTTCGAGGGTATCATCCCCAACTTAGAGCGCCGCTACAAGGAGACGCAGAGCGACGGCGTGCGCGAGGAGTTAGAGTCCTGCATGAGCGAGTGCCCCTGCCCCACCTGCGGCGGCAAGCGGCTGCGCCGCGAATCCCTCGCGGTCACGGTCGGGGACCTGAGCATCAGCGACTACTGCGAAAGATCCGTGGTCGACGCGCTCGACTTTGTGGAAAAGCTCACGCTGACCGAGCAGCAGATGCGCATCGGCGAGCGGATATTGAAGGAGATCAAAGCGCGCCTCGGCTTTTTGCGCTCGGTGGGGCTTGAATACCTGACGCTTTCGCGCGCGAGCGCGTCGCTCTCGGGCGGCGAAGCGCAGCGTATCCGCCTGGCCACCCAGATCGGCTCGAGCCTGATGGGGGTCCTCTATATCCTCGACGAGCCGTCCATCGGCCTGCACCAGCGCGACAACGACAA
>URXY01000054.1 GCA_900552015.1 uncultured Eubacteriales bacterium
TGCTCATCACGGGACAGGGAATGCTCGGCATCTTCGCCGTCATGGCCCTCATCACGACCACCGTCATGCTGTTCACCCGGCTCGCCAAGTAGTGCACCATTAAAAAAAGCGTCCCTTTGGATGCTCTGCCTTGCCCTGTTATCAAAAGCGCCCGTGTTTTTGGTCAAACACGGGCGCTTTTCATTTGCTCCATATGCTATTCACAGCAGCTCTGCCAGCTCCAGGACCAGTTTCTCAGTCTTTTCCCACCCGAGGCAGGCGTCTGTAATGCTCTTGCCATAGGTGCATTCCGTGATCTTCTGGTTGCCGTCTTCAATGTAGCTCTCGATCATCAGGCCCTTGACCAGACCATCGATGTCATTTGAGTGCCGCTTGGAGTGAAGGACCTCCTTGGCGATGCGGATCTGCTCTAAGTACTGCTTGCCGGAGTTGGCGTGGTTGCAGTCCACGATGCAGGCAGGGTTCTTGATGCCGCGCTCCACATACAGCTTGTGAAGCTGCACAAGGTCCTCGTAATGGTAATTGGGACGGCTCTCTCCCTTTTCGTTCACATAGCCGCGCATGATGGCGTGGGCATAGGGATTGCCGTAAGTCTCCACCTCCCATCCGCGATAGAGGAACGTATGGTCGCCCATCGCCGCATAGATGGAGTTCATCATCACGCTCAGGTCTCCGCCGGTGGGGTTCTTCATACCGACCGGCACATCGATACCGCTTGCGACCAGACGGTGCTGCTGGTTTTCCACTGAACGCGCGCCAACGGCGACGTAGCCCAGAATATCGGACAAATAGCGGTAGTTTTCAGGATACAGCATCTCGTCCGCACAAGCAAAGCCTGTTTCCTTCACCGCACGGGTGTGCAGGCGGCGGATGGCGATGATGCCCTCGAGCATATCCGGCTTCTTGCTGGGGTCGGGCTGGTGAAGCATCCCCTTATAACCCGAGCCGTTGGTGCGCGGCTTGTTGGTATAGATGCGCGGCACGATCAGGATCTTGTCCTTCACCTGCTCCTGCAGCGGGACCAGCCGATAAATATAATCCATCACGCTGTCCTCGCGGTCAGCCGAGCACGGTCCGATGACGAGCATCAGCCGCTTGTCCCGTCCGTCGAGGATCGCGCGCATTTCCTCCACGCGCTCCTCTCTCACCGCAGCGACCTGCTCCGTAAGCGGGAACTCCTTTTTGATGTCCATCGGGATCGGCAGCTTGCGGATGAATTTTGCACTTTTCTGCATAATGAATACTCCTTGTTGATGATCGAGCGATATATTCTATTATTTTACAGCGTTCCCCACGGTTCCGCAAGCACGATTTCATGACAGCATGTATAAAGATTCGAAAACGGCGCACTTAAATTCTATTGAATATCGAAAACAGCGGTCAGTTCTACCCATATCGTTCCTGTTGGCAAAGCTGTTATATCTCTCCTCGCCTTTCCTGCCTACACTCTTCTGCAGTCTTCTTCACCCACACCGCAAAATGGCGCTTTGCGATCAAAGATGAATGTACATTATGTAAAACAAAATGGAGAGCCGATCAGAACCGGTTCTCCATTTTTGTTAAATATCGACCGCAGCAAAGCGGTCTCACTCCTCGTCGTCTATCTTCTCTTGATACCGATCCATCTCCTGAAGCAATCTCTTGGCAGCCTCGATCTTTTGCTCCATGTTCAGAAACCTCTTTGTCAACTCTGCTCGCTCTCCTACCGGATCACCGTATGCTGCACGGAATTTTTCCATCTCACGCCACACATACTCCTCGCACTTGTTGACCGTATTTCCAACATACTCTGTATACAGCGACAGCTTTGTATTGTTGGAACTATGTTTTCTTATTATTTTCCAAAAATGGTCACATGAGGCCTTATCAAATAAAAAGCTGCATTCCAGCGGTAAACTGAAATGCAGCTTTTGATGGTGGAGGCGGCGGGAGTCGAACCCGCGTCCGAAAGCACTTTAACAGGACTTTCTCCGGGCGCAGTCAGGATATAAACATTCCCTACACGCAAGGACACCTGACGGACCTTACGCTTTGGTAGAGTCATGATGCGTGGGCAGGTCAACTCTTTCCCGCCTCACGGACGCCACGTTCACGACGCCTTCCCCGGTCCGTGGCCTCCCCGGTTCAGACGGCTGCCTACTTAGGCAGCGACAGCAACTTCGTTGTTGTTCTTTAATTTATAAGTTGCCCGTTTTATAGAGGCCAGGCGCCTCTGCCCGCTTATCCTGCCTCCACACCCCCGTCGAAACCGGTACGCCCCCGTGTGAGCGGCGCACAATAAGTGCGCCGCGAACAACAACAGGGTCTGTTGTGCGAAAGCAAAAGGAAATGAAATTACATCTTCTCCGGCTCGGGATAGTCAACGCCCTGCGTATCCACGCGGATGGTCTTGATGACCTGCGGCTTTTTCGGCATGTCGTTGTACATGTTGCGGTTCACGCGGGAGATATCCACCGCAGCCTGCGCATTCTCGGTGATCTTGCCAAACGCCGCATACTGACCGTCAAGGTGCGGCGCGTCGGCCACCATGATAAAGAACTGACTGCCCGCGCTGTCGGGGATCATCGTGCGCGCCATCGACAGAACGCCCAGCGTGTGCTTGAGGTCGTTCTTGAAGCCGTTGGCGGAGAACTCGCCGCGGATCTCGTAGCCGGGGCCGCCCGTGCCGTTGCCATCCGGATCGCCGCCCTGGATCATAAAGCCGGGGATAACGCGGTGGAACACCACGCCGTCATAAAAGCCGGAGTTCGCCAGCGCGATGAAGTTGTTGACGGTATTGGGTGCGATTTCGGGATAAAGCTCGCCGTTCATCACCGCGCCGCTTTCCATTTCGATGGTCACGATCGGATTTGCCATAATTTTCTCTCCTTATCTCCGCGCTTTCATCGCGCGGTCCATCTCGCGCTTGGCGTCGCGCCGGGCGGCGTCCTCACGCTTGTCGTAGTTTTTCTTGCCCTTGCACACGCCGACCTCGATCTTCACGCGCGCATCCTTGAAGTAGACGCTTAGCGGAACGAGCGCGTAGCCGTCCTGCTTGATGAGCGAGTAGAGCTTGCCTATCTCGCGCTTGTGCAGAAGGAGCCTCTTCGGCCGGTCGGGGTCGTGGTTGAAGATATTGCCCTTGTCGTAGGGCGAAATGTGCATCGACAGCACGTTTGCCTCGCCGTTTTTGACGATGACATAGCTGTCTTTCAGGTTGAGCGTGCCGGCGCGGATGGACTTGACCTCCGTGCCCTTGAGCTCGATGCCCGCCTCATAGCGGTCTTCGACAAAATAGTCGTGGAACGCCTTGCGGTTCTGCGCCATGACCTTTATCCCTTTTTTCTCCGCCACGGCCCATCACCTCCTTTGCGTTCGGGTAGTAGTTTAGCATACTTTTCCTTTCAGCACAAGAGCTGTCACAAAAACGTAACAATTCGAAAAAGCGCCGCAGTCTTCCCTATTCTGCCCATCTCCTTTAATTTATAGTAGAATTTCGCCTGCCGCCGTGCTATAATTTTGTCATCTATCCCATGCTTTGGCGGCGATCTGCCGCACTCAGGAGGCAACTTTATCATGGACCTGACCGAACGCAGACTTTCCCGCGAGACGATCTACGAGGGAAATATCTTACATATCTACCGCGACGACGTGCTCCTGCCGAACGGCAGGACGAGCGTGCGCGAGGTCGCCGATCACCCCGGCGGCGTCGCGATCGTCGCCCTCGATGAGAACGACAATGTGCTCACCGTGAAGCAGTACCGCTACGTCTTCTCCCGCGTGCTTGAGGAAATTCCCGCCGGAAAATTGGAGCACGGTGAAGACCCGCGTGAGGCAGCGATGCGCGAATTGAAGGAGGAGACCGGCGCGGTGAGCGCGCGCATGACCAATCTCGGAGCGTTGCTCGTCTCCCCCGGCTGTTACGGCGAGGTGCTGCACCTTTACCTTGCCGAGGGACTGACCTTCGGCGAGCAGCACCCGGACGAGGATGAATTTTTGGAGCTTTACCGCACGCCGTTTTCCGACATGCTCGCGCGCGTGATGCGCGGCGAGATCGAGGACGCGAAGACCGTCTGCGGCATCCTCAAGGTCCACGCCCTGCGCACGGCGCAAAAAGAGAGACAGGAGAAAGAGAACTGATGGAACAGAAGAAGACCGTCCTCATCGTGGAGGACGAGAAAAACATCGTTGATATCATCCGCTTCAACCTTCAGCGCACCGGCTACGACACGCTCGAGGCCTACGACGGCGAGGCGGGCCTTGCCATGGCGCGCGAGAAAAAGCCCGACCTCATCTTACTCGACGTGATGATGCCCAAAATGATGGGCTTTGATGTCTGCCGCGCGCTGCGCGCCGAGGGCGACAACGTCCCCGTCATCATCCTGACCGCGCGCGAAGAAGAGGAGGACAAGATCTTGGGCCTTGAGATCGGCGCGGACGACTACATCACCAAGCCCTTTTCCATGCGTGAGCTGCTCGCGCGCGTCAAAGCGAACATCCGCCGCACAACGATGCTCTCCGCTCCCGCGGCGGAGGACAACGCCATGAGCGCCGGCGGCGGCATCACCATCAACACCGACAGCTTTCAGGTGCGCAAAAACGGCGTGCCCATCGACCTCACACAGCGCGAGTATGAGCTTTTGACGTTCCTCGCCAGCCACCCCGGCAAGGTCTTCTCCCGCGTCGATCTGATGGAGCAGGTCTGGAACTACGGCTATGTCGGTGACGATGCACGCACCGTGGACGTGACGGTCCGCCGCCTGCGTGAAAAGATCGAAGACGACCCCGCGAACCCCACCTGCATCCTCACGCGCCGCGGCGTGGGCTATTATTTTGCCGCGCAGGCCTGATGCGCGCAGCATTTTCCCGAAAGGAGTGACCGCCTATGTTCCGCAGCCTGCATATGAAGCTCGTGATGATCATGCTGCTGCTCGTCACCTCGCTGATGGCGGTGGTGGGCGCGTTTCTGATGACCAGCGTCACCAACTTCTATATCGATGACTTCTACGATCAGATGAGCGAGGCCTTCGGCGAGTCCGGCACCGCGTTTGTTGCTTCCCTTCGTGAAGAGGCCGCGCAGGAGGATGGCGTTTCACGTCTTCAGACGATGCTCGAGGCCTACTCCGGCACGCTGAGCATCGACTCGCGCAACCGCAACTACTATATCCTTGACGGCAAGAGCGGCGAGGTGCTCGCCTCGAGCAACGAGGACTCCGAGCTTTTGGAGCAGACCGAGAACATCCTCACCGCCCGCAACGGCGAAGTCGGCGACCACAGCGACCTTGCCGCAAGCTACATGGATGTCGCCATCCCCATCTCCGGCGGCGACAACAGCTTTATCATCTACATCCGCGACAACCGCACCACCGTCTCGTCGCTGAACTCAGAGCTGCTGTTCATCATTTTGCAGGCCCTGCTCGTGGGTCTTCTCGTCTCTATCCTGCTCTCGTTCCTGCTGGCAAAGACGATGATCGACCCCATTGAAAAGCTGACCGAGGGCGCCGAGCGCATCGCGACCGGTGACTTTGACGAAACGCTCGCCGTCGAATCGACGGACGAGATCGGTATCCTGACGACGACCTTCAACGACATGGCCTCCGTCCTTCACTCCACGCTCGAAGCCGTGGAGAACGAGCGCAATAAGCTCGACACGCTCTTCCTCCACATGAGCGATGGCGTCGTTGCCTACGACGGCAGCGGCGCGCTCATCCACTGCAACCCCGCCGCCTGCGAGCTGCTGGGCCGCACGGCGGAGGAGTGCGTCTACAGCGAGCTTTTCGAGTCCATCTGCCCCTTTTCCCGCGTCATTTCCATGCAGCGCAGCGAATTTGTCGAATCCGAGCTGACGGTCGGCGAGCGCAGCGTGGAGCTTTACTTTGCACCCTTTTCCGATGAAGAGAGCGGCGGCGTTCTCATCGTGCTGCATGATGTGACCGAGCACCGCAAGACCGAGGAGCGGCGCAAGGAATTTGTCGCCAATGTCTCCCATGAGCTGCGCACCCCGCTTACCAATGTCCGCTCCTATGCCGAGACCATCCGCGAGGCCGGTGACGACCTGAGCCGCGAGACGGAGAATGACTTCCTCGATGTCGTCATCAGCGAGACCGACCGCATGACCCACATCGTGCAGGATCTTCTGACGCTCTCGCGCCTCGATTCCGGCCGCAGTGAGATGACCATGGCGCTTTTCCCCTTCTCCGCCGCTATCGACTCCGTCCTCCGCTCCATCGAGCTGGAAGCCCGCCGCCATAAGCACGAGCTCACGCACGACTACAGCGAAAATCTGCCCCTCATCATGGGCGACCGCGGGCGTATCGAGCAGGTCATGCTCAATGTTCTCGGCAACGCCGTCAAGTATACGCCCGACGGCGGCCACATCCGCGTCACCGCGGGAAGCGAAGGCGAAACCGTCTGGATGGAGGTCGCGGACGACGGCATCGGCATCCCCGAGACAGACCGAAGCCGCATTTTTGAGCGCTTCTACCGCGTCGACAAGGCACGCTCACGCGAGTCCGGCGGCACGGGTCTTGGACTTTCCATTGCGACCGAGATCGTCCAGCGCCACCACGGCACGCTCACGCTTGTCGACCGCCCCGGCCCCGGCACGACCGTGAGACTGGAGCTCCCCATCACCCAGCCCATCGGCGTGGAGGGCTCCCATGAGTAATACGACCGTTTCCCATCTGCAAAACGCCGCCATCGCTGTTCTCACCATCTCCGCTGTCTTTCTTTTGACGCAGACGCCGCTTTTCGGCGATCTTGCGGGCAAAACGCCCTACGAGCTTGCGCAGGACTTTCTTTCGTCCGATCCGACGCTCACCGAGAGCGTCGCCGCCGATGCAAGCGACCTTTCGCTCCCCGTGCGCGTCGTCTTCACCAACGAATACGCCCGCCTCGGCATCGATGCCGTCACCACGACTGACGCGAGCTTCGAGCAGGCCGGCACCTTTTTCAGCGAAGCCATCGGTTCGGCGGGCACGCTCGAAGCCTGCAAGGAAGCAGACCTTCTCTCCGCCCTGCAGGGCAGCAGCATTTACCTTGAACTGGAGGCCGAAACGCCGTTCGAACTTCTCAGCGAGATGCTCGGTGTCACCGCGCCTGCGTCCGATCTTCTGCACGTCCGCCGTCTCCTGCTCACTCCTACTGAAAGCGGCACCATGCTCTATCTGGAGGACAGCGAAAGCGGCTGTTACGTCTGCCGCACGGATGGCGACGCCTACGCGCTGAATGAAGCGCTCGCCGCGCTCGACGGCAATGGTACAGACTTTGCCTTTGCCCTGCCCGGTGATTTCTCTCAGCTTTCGCCCTACACGCTCATCTTTAACGAACCTGTGCAGCGCAATACCCTCTCCGTCGCGAGCGCCCTTTCCGACAAGTCGACCTTCCTGCGCCTTGCCGAGTTCAACCCGCACACGGAAAACAGCTACACCGACTCCGCAGGCAATACTGTCATCCGCGAGGTCTACGGCACGCTGCGCTTACAGCCCGACGGCACCGCCGTTTATCAGGGCGACAACGCAGAGTCCGGTTCTCTTTATTACGTCAACTCCGCCGCATCCGGCAAGCCCACGCTGTCTGAATCCATTGCCGGCGCGCAGAAGCTCATCTTCACCCTGCTGCGAGACTTCTGCGGCGATGCCGAGCTCTACCTGAGCGGCGTTGAGAACGGCAGCAAGCACTATACCATCACCTTTGATTACGCGGTCGCGGGCACACCGCTCCACTTTTCCGACGGCAGCCACGCCGCGTCCGTCACCATCGAAGGGCAGAGCATCACATCCTTCACGCTCCACTGCCGCAGCTATACCGTGAGCGATTCTCCCGCGCTGCTGCTCCCTATCCGTCAGGCCGCCGCTATCGCAGGCAGCAAATATCTGAATGCCGAGCTGCACGTCTGCTATGAAGACCGCGGCGCTGACACCGCGAGCCCGGCCTGGTTCGCCGACTGATACCAAAATGTTACGAAAGGAGCCGCTGCGCATGAAGGCTTCCCGCCTCAAGACGATCGTCATCGTGATATTGCTGCTGGTCAATGCGTTCCTGCTTTTCCTGCTGCTCAGCCGCCGCGCTGAGCAGACACAGGCCTACGAGCGCACTGTCGAGCAGCTCTGCGTGCTCTTCGAGCGCAGCGGCGTCTCTTTCGACCGCGTGCTGCTGCCGAAGGACAGCGATATGTACTCCGTCTCTCTCGAGCGCGACAGCGCGCGGGAGACAGCCTTCGCTGAGGCCCTGCTCGGCGACGATATCTCCGTGCTCGACTCGGGCGGCGGTGTGAGCCGCTACAGCGGTGAACTCGGCTCTTGCTCTATCCGCTCGGGCGGCGCTGTCGAAACGGCGCTCTCCCGCCCTGTGGACGATGCGGAAGGTTTTTGCCGCGAGCTGTTCCGCTCCTTCGACTATGAGCAGGTCTCGTCCTCGCTCGCAGGCGGCAGCGGCAGCGTTACCGGCGTGCGTCACGTCAGCGGACGGCTCATTTACAACGCTTCCCTCGCGCTCACCTTCTCAGACGGCGTCCTCACCTCCGTTTCCGGCACCTTTCTCTCTGAACTCGACGAGGGCCGCCGCACCGATGGGCTCGACGCGGTCAGCGCGCTCGTGCGCTTTCTTGACTATTGCAGCGTCTCGGGTGCCGTATGTACAGAGGTCTCCGGACTCGACAGCGGCTATCTTCTGCAATCCTCTTCCGCCTCTCCGCTGCGCCTCGTCCCCGTGTGGCGCGTCGCAACAGACATAAATAGCTATTATGTCAACTCTCAAAATGGAGAGATCACGCGCGAATAAAACAATTTTCCCCGTTTTGGCAATTTCTCACGGCTCAGCATTGCTTTTTCTGTTTTTTTTGGTATACTGTTGATGTATTATGTGAATACCATAAACAGGCGGCGCTGCCCCTGTTGTTTTTGCCGATAAAAGGAAGCCTACTGTCTCTTTTCATAAGGAGTTTTTATGACAAAATATATCGTGCAGGGCGGTCAGCCGCTCTTTGGTGAAGTGCGCATCAGCGGCGCAAAGAACGCCGCCGTCGCCATCATTCCCGCCGCCCTTCTGGTCGACGGGGTCTGCCGCATCGAAAATATCCCCCAGATCTCCGACGTGACCGCGCTGCTCAAGATCTTAGAACAGCTCGGCGCGAAGATCCGTTTTCTCAACCGCAGCGATGTCGAGATCGACTGCCGTCGCATCGCCACCACACAGGTCTCGCAGGAGCTCGCACACAAGATCCGCGCCTCCTACTACCTCATCGGCGCGCTGCTTGGCCGCTTCGGCGAAGCCGAGGTCTCCATGCCCGGCGGCTGCAACTTCGGCGGCGTGCGCCCCATCGATCAGCACGTCAAGGGCTTTGTTGCCATGGGCGCCGAGGTCCGCGAGGGCGACTTTATCTGCGCCAAGGCCGACGGTGGGCGCATGAAGGGCGCGAACGTCTACCTCGACGTGGTCTCCGTCGGTGCAACGATGAACATCATGATGGCCGCAGCACTGGCTGAGGGCACCACCGTCATCGAGAATGCCGCCAAGGAGCCGCACATCGTTGACCTTGCCAACTTCCTCAACTCCATGGGTGCCGACATCAAAGGTGCCGGCACCGACACCATCCGCATTTTCGGCGTGGACAAGCTGCACGGCGGCACCTACGCCATCATTCCCGACCAGATCGAAGCGGGCACCTACATGGCCGCCGTCGCCGCCTGTGGCGGACAGGTCCTTGTGCGCGGCATCATTCCGAAGCACATGGACTGCATCACCGCAAAGCTCCAGGAGATGGGCGTGCAGGTCGAGGAACAGGACGACACACTGCTCGTGCGCCGCGCGGGAAAGCTGCGCCGCACCAACGTCAAGACCCTGCCCTACCCCGGCTTCCCGACGGATATGCAGCCGCAGATCACTGTGGCGCTCTGCCTTGCTGAGGGGACCAGCATGGTCACCGAGGGCGTATGGGACAACCGGTACCGCTATGTCGGCGAGCTGACGCGCATGGGTGCGCAGATCCGCGTCGAAGGCCGCACCGCCGTTGTCGAGGGCGTCGACCACCTGACCGCCGCAAGCGTGCAGGCCTACGATCTCCGCGCGGGCGCTGCTATGGTTATCGCGGCGTTGGCCGCAGACGGTGTGAGCGAGGTCTCCAACGTCCACTACATCGAGCGCGGCTACGAGGACATCATCGGCAAGCTGCGCAGCATCGGCGCGAAGATTGAAAGCGTTGAGTGTGAAGAGAATGTCGAGACCCGCCAGATCAGCTGATCGATTCAAAAAAGCGCCTTGCCGCGGCAAGGCGCTTTCCTTTTAGAAAGGGCATATTATGTATACCGATATCTATACTGCTTCTCTGCCGCCGGAGCTTGCGGCCATGGCGGAGACGCCTGCGATCCGGCGCTTACAGCGCGTCGGGATGCACTGTGGCTGCGAGTACACGGCCTATCCCATCTACCGTGATGCCGTCGCGCCGTATTCGCGCTATACGCATTCGCTCGGCACAGCGGCCATCGTCTGGCACTTCACGCATGACTTGAAGCAATCTGTCGCGGGACTACTGCATGACATTGCGACGCCCGCGTTCGCCCACGTGGTCGACTTTCTGAACGGTGACCACATGCGGCAGGAATCGACCGAAAGCCGCACACGTATGATGATCGCCTCGTCGCCGGAACTCATGGCGCTGCTCGATAAAAGCGGCCTGACGCTCGACGATGTGGACGACTACCACCGTTATCCCATCGCCGACAACGACTCGCCCCGCCTCTCCGCCGACCGGCTCGAATATACGCTCGGCAACGCGCATCTTGTTTTCCACTGTCCAAAAGCAGAGCTGAAACGCATTTTTGACGACATCTTTGTCGGTCAAAACGAGGGCAGCGAAGATGAGCTCTGCTTTGCGCACGCGGAGATTGCCGACATCTTTACCCAGCTCTCGCTGCGGCAGTCGGAGTGGTTCGTCTCCGATGAGGACCGCTTCAGCATGCAGGCATTGGCCGATCTCCTGCGTGAGGCACGGCAGCGCAATGTGTTGACGGTGGATGATCTCTACCTCGACGAACCTCATGTCATCGCCCTGCTCCTCTCTGATCCGGTCCTCGCCGCGCGCTGGCAGGATTATCGCCGCATAATCGGTACGCGGTCCGGCGCGCAAAAGCCGGAGGGTACTTACGCCGTCAAGATCGCCGCCAAAAAGCGCAGCATCGACCCGCTGGTGCAGACGAGCGACGGCCTTCGGCGCTTCACCACAGTCAATGCGGACTATGCATCAAAGCTTGCCGCCTTCCGCGCGGATGACTTCGACCGCTGGGTCTGGGCCAAATATGAATAAAGGAAGTGCGAAGCCGCTGGCTTCGCACTTCCTTTGCACTTTCGATAATAGAAAAGCAGCAGGCCTTTGCGGCCTGCTGCTTTTTGAAGTCTTTGGATGACCCTCAGTGGATCAATTAGGCCTCGGTCTCGATGACGACGCCAGAACCAACGGTACGGCCGCCTTCACGGATAGCGAAGCGGAGACCCTTCTCGATAGCGATCGGGGTGATCAGCTCGACCTTCATGTCGACGTTATCGCCGGGCATGCACATCTCGGTGCCCTCGGGCAGGGTGATGACGCCGGTGACGTCGGTGGTACGGAAGTAGAACTGAGGACGATAGTTGTTGAAGAACGGGGTGTGACGGCCGCCTTCATCCTTGTTCAGGACGTAGACCTGACCAACGAACTTGGTGAGGGGGTGAATGGAACCGGGCTTGGACAGGACCTGGCCGCGCTCGATCTCGTTCTTGGCAACACCACGGAGCAGGGTACCGATGTTATCACCAGCCTCGGCGTAGTCGAGCAGCTTGTGGAACATTTCGATACCGGTGACGACGGTCTTGCGACGCTCGTCGGTCAGACCGATGATCTCGACTTCCTCGCCGAGCTTCAGCTGGCCACGCTCAACACGGCCGGTAGCGACGGTACCACGACCGGAGATCGTGAAGACGTCCTCAACGGGCATCAGGAACGGCTGGTCGGCCTTACGGTCGGGCGTGGGGATCCAGGTATCAACAGCGTCCATGAGCTCGTGCATGCACTTGTACTCGGGAGCGTCGATGTCCTTGGACTCGGAGATCAGGGCGTTCAGAGCGCTGCCGCGGATGATCGGGGTCTCGTCGCCGGGGAAGCTGTAGAAGTCGAGCATCTCGCGGACTTCCATCTCGACGAGCTCGAGCAGCTCTTCATCGTCGACCTGGTCGCACTTGTTCAGGAAAACGAGAACGGAAGGCACGTTGACCTGACGGGCGAGCAGCAGGTGCTCACGAGTCTGGGCCATGGGGCCGTCGGAAGCGGCGATGACCAGGATAGCACCGTCCATCTGAGCAGCGCCGGTGATCATGTTCTTGATATAGTCGGCGTGGCCCGGGCAGTCAACGTGGGCATAGTGACGGCCCTGGATCTGGGCGTTGTCCTCGCCGGTCTTGTAGTTGTGGCCAACGCGGTCGAAGGTCTGGTACTCAACGTGCGCGGTGTTGATGGTGATACCACGCTCGCGCTCTTCCGGAGCCTTATCGATGGAGCTGTAATCGGTGTAGTCAGCACCGCCCTGCATGGCGAGGAACTTGGTGATCGCGGCGGTCAGGGTGGTCTTACCATGGTCGATATGACCGATGGTACCAATGTTTACGTGGGGCTTGGTACGCTCGAATTTCTGCTTAGCCATTAGAGTGATCCTCCTATTATGATTTTTTTATTGTTTTCGGTGTCACTTGCATAACACCATGATTTTACCGTAAATCGAGCTGATTTGCAACTGTTATTTTCGTGCCTCAGCTCATGTGGCGCCCGGTGCGCTGATCGATGATCTTTTCCTGAATGCTCTTCGGGATCTCGATGTAGTGCGAGGGCTCCATCGTGTTCTGACCGCGTCCCTGCGTGCGGGAACGGAGGTCGGTGGCATAGCCGAACATCTCGGCGAGGGGAACAAACGCATCGATCTGCTGCGCGCCGGAGCGGGCCTCGAAGCCTTGGATCTGACCGCGGCGGCTGTTGAGGTCGCCGATGACATCACCCATATACTCGTCGGGGACAATGACGCTGACCTTCATGATCGGCTCGAGCAGCGTGGGAGATC
>URXY01000055.1 GCA_900552015.1 uncultured Eubacteriales bacterium
TCGCGTCGATGAGCTGCTCAAAGTACTTCTTGCCGACTTCCATAACGACGTCGGAGAACATCTGGATGAAGCGGCGATAGGAGTCGTAAACGAAACGCTCGAAGTTGGGGTCGGGGTTGCCCGCGATCATGGCGGCGACGACGTCGTCGTTGAGGCCGAGGTTCAGGATGGTGTCCATCATGCCGGGCATGGAAGCGCGCGCGCCGGAACGGACGGAGACGAGCAGGGGGTTCTTCAGATCGCCGAACTTCTTGCCGTTCATCTCTTCCATCTTGGCGACGTATTCCATGATCTCAGCCATGATCTCGTCGTTGATCTTGCGGCCGTCCTCGTAATACTGGGTGCAGGCCTCCGTGGTGATGGTAAAGCCCTGGGGGACGGGCAGACCGATGTTGGTCATCTCGGCCAGGTTCGCGCCCTTGCCGCCCAGAAGCTCACGCATGGTGGCGTTGCCTTCCGAGAACAGGTAGACATACTTTTTGCTCATTGGTTTTCCTCCATATAAAATGTATCGCTGTGGTTTGCAGATAAAACAAATATCAAAGCTTTACTATTATAGACAGAAATCGCGGGACTTTCAATAACAAGTTGTGAAATTTTTGTCGCCCTTGCCACTTTTTTTGTAAATTCTTTCACGTTTTGCATGAATGGCGGTCGTTTTTGCGCAATAAGGCATGGATATCCTTGCGCCATGCGCGATTTTGCGATATACTAATGCAAGTATAAACTTGCTTTGTTCGCGGAGGGACGCATGGAGCTGCTCGACTTTGCAAAAACCAATACCGCCGCGCGTCTTCGCGCCGCCGCATCGCGCGGCGCGCTGTCGCACGCGCTCATCTTCAGCGGCAGCGGCGACCGCATCGCCGCCGTGCGCTATGCCGCCGCTGCAATGGAGTGCACGGGCGCGCAGAAGCCGTGTCTTGCCTGCCCCGCCTGCCGCAAGGTGATGCAGGACATCCACCCAGACGTCACGTTCGTGCGGGACGCAGAGCACAAGGAGCTCTCGGTCGACACGGTGCGCGCCATGCGCGCCGACGCCTTCATCCGCCCGAACGAGGGAGCGCGCAAGATCTACATCTTCGAGGACTGCACCATCCTGACGGAGAAGGACCAGAACGTCCTCTTAAAGCTGGTGGAGGAAGGGCCTCCCTACGCCGCGTTCTTTTTCTGTGCAGAGAATCCGGCGGTGCTGCTCCAGACCATCCGTTCGCGCTGCGTGGAGGTCAAGCTCTCCCCCGTCTCGCAGGAGGAGGACGAGCCCGACGAGCGCGCACTCGAGCTCGCGCGGCGCATCGCCAAGGGAACACGCGCGTCCCGCGCGGCGTTCCTCGCAAAGCTCGAGACGCAGAAGGTCACGCGCGATGACCTCGCTTCGCTCTTTGAGTGCACGCGCCTGCTGCTGGCGGACGCGCTGCTCAGCACCTACGGTTCCCCCGTCCCAGCATCGGAGCAGGAGATCGTGGAACTGCTCGCTTCCCGCTTGACAAAAGCCAAAATACTCGGCACAATAGATCTGTTGCAGACATATCGCGACCATTGCAGTTATAATGTCGGCGTTGGCCCCACCTTGGGCGGCTTCGCCGTTGAATTGGAGGAAACCCTTTGACAGAAGTGATCGGTGTCCGCTTTCGCGGCGGATGTAAGGAATACTATTTTGACCCGCACGGCATCGCGGTCGAGCCCAACCAGTTCGTCATCGTCGAGACCGCGCAGGGGCTCGAGTACGCCCACTGCGTCTCGGGCAACCATGAGGTAGAGGACGACGCCGTCATCCAGCCGCTGCGCCCGCTCGTGCGCGTGGCGACAGAGAACGATGACCGCACCTACGCCTACAACAAGAGCCGGGAGAAGAACGCTTTCGAGGTCTGCCAGAAGAAGATTGTCGAGCGTGGGCTCGATATGAAGCTCGTGCGCGTGGAGAGCAACTTCGACGGCAGCAAGATCATCTTTTTCTTCACGTCCGACGGGCGCGTGGACTTCCGCGAGCTCGTGCGCGACCTGGCCGGTGTGTTCCGCGCGCGCATCGAGTTGCGGCAGATCGGTGTGCGCGACGAGGCGAAGATGCTCGGCGGCCTCGGCATCTGCGGCCGGCCTTTCTGCTGCTCGCAGTTTTTGGACGACTTCGTCCCCGTTTCGATCAAGATGGCCAAGACGCAGAATCTGAGCCTGAACCCGACGAAGATCTCCGGCACGTGCGGCCGTCTCATGTGCTGTCTCAAATACGAGCAGAACGCCTATGAGGACGCGGCGCGCCGCTGCCCGAAGCAGGATTCGTTCGTGGCAACGCCTGACGGCCTTGGCAATGTGAGCTCGGTCGACATTCTGCGCGAGCAGGTGCTCGTGCGCCTCGATGGGCAGAACGAAGGCCCCAAGCGCTACCGCACGTGTGAGATCCAGGTGCTGCGCAACGGCAAGGGCTCGCGCGACGGCATCGAGCTTCCCACGACGCTCCCCGAGCGCTATCAGGCCCCCGTAGAGGAGGAGACGCAGCTCACGCTGAACTTCTTCTCGTCGGCCAAGCCCATCGTGCCGCCTGAGCAGTGGACAGCCCCCGCCGCGAAAAAGGACGCGCCAGCCTCCGACGACGATGAGAAGGAAAAGCGCCGTTCCCGCCGCGGCGGACGCGGTCATCGCGGCGGCAGAGGCCGCAGCAAGGCCAATGGCGAAGGCAGCGAGAACAAGCCCGCCGCACCGAAGGCCGAAAATGCAGGCAACAAGAGCGGTGACAGACCCGCTGAAAAGTGCGGCGAGCGTCCCACGCGCGGCGATAAGCCGAACGGTGAGCGTCCGCCCAGATACCCCGACAGAAACGGCGAGCGACGCACTCCGCGCCAGAACAAGCCGAACACAGAGAACAGCGACGCGCCGAAAGCCCCGCGTCCGCCCCGCCCGCCGAAAGCCGAGGGCGCAAACGAGGGCGGCGAGAACAAGCCGCGCCGCCGTAGCCATCGCGGTGGCAGAGGCCGCCGCAGAAGCGGCGGTCAGGGCGGCGAAGGCAGCGCGCCCAAGAGCGAAGCATAACAGAAACATAGCCTGCGAAGAAGTGCATTTCTTCGCAGGCCTTTCTTTATTTTGTGTGAAGGTCGCCGCCCCGCTCTTTTCTTTTGCAGGGCGCTATGATATACTTTTCCCGAAAAAACGACGAGATCAGCGAGGTGACGGTCATGCCGAAATTCGACAAGGTGCTGCTGGCCAGCGACTTTGACAACACGCTTGTTTACACCGAGGGCGCGCTTGCGCGCGGCGAGGATGTGCCGCCGATGAGCGAACGCAACCGCGAGGCCATCGAGTATTTCATCCAAAACGGAGGCTACTTTTCCATCTCCACCGGTCGCGCCCTGCCCGCCTTCGCGCGCTACGCTAAGGACCTGCCCTGCAACGCCCCCTGCGTCATCGCCAACGGCGCGGGCATTTACGATTTTTCCAAGAACTGCTATGTGGAGACCGCGTTTCTGGACGCAGATATTTACGACCATGTCGACGCGCTGCTCGCGCGCTTTCCGGGACTCTGCTTCGAGGTCTATCACGACGACCGCCGCATCCATGTGCTGCACCCGAACGAATTCACGCGCAACCACGAGCATCTGACGCGCGCAAAGACCGTGGAGGTCAAGGACTTCCGCGAGGTCGATCTGCCGGTCATCAAGCTGCTTTTTGAAGAGGAAAAGCCTCTCCTTTTGGGAGTGCGTGACTTCATCACCTCTCAGGAGTGGGGCAAGCGCTACGAGCTCATTTTTTCGAGCGACCATCTGCTCGAGCTGACGCGCCGCGGCGCGACGAAGGGCGGCATGATCCTGAAGCTCGCAAAGCTTCTCGGCGTCGCGCGCAAGGACATCTACTGCATCGGCGACCACAACAACGACATCCCGATGCTCGAGGTCTCGGAGATCGGCTTCGCGCCCGAAAATGCCATCCCCGAGGTCAAGGCCTGGGGCGCGCACATCGTCTGCCACTGCAAGGACGGCGCGCTGGCGGATGTGGTGGAGATACTCGACAAGCGATATTGACTTCAAAAAGATGGCAGAGCCATCTTTTTGAGGGGGATGAAGCCCGCGACAGCGCACGCGCCAAAGGCGCGCACGTTTGCGGGCTGAGAGGTGTTTTTTCTGACGCACATGGAAATCGGCGAAGCGCCGCCAGTGGCGGATGAAGCGAGCCGGTTTCGAGGAAGTGGCACGATCGGCGCGCCTGAACGGGCGCGGGAATCGTAATGCCTCGACGGTGACGTCGGAATTTACGATCAAGATCATTTCGCGTCTGCGGACGCTTGGGCAGCCGTTAGCAGCTTTGCTGCTTTACGGATGCCGCATACCCCTTGCGGGTAAAAGTCTGCGACGCTTTTTTATCCTCTGCTGTCTTTTTTCGTACAACTTTTCGTTCGCTCGCGCATATAATAGCCGAGTGAGAGAAAAGTTGAAAGGAATGATACGATGAAGGAGAAAGACAACATCCGTCATGGCGACGTGGACGACATGATCTTCGGCAGCGAAGAGCACGTCAGCGAACGATAATACACCAAAAGGCTCCGCTTCTGCGGAGCCTTTTCTCGTCTTTTTTACAGCGCTTTTTCGATCGTGCCGCCGCCGAGGACTTCCTCACCGTCGTAGAAAACAACAGCCTGTCCCGCCGTAACGGCGCGCTGGGGTGTGAGCAACTCGACCTGCGCTCCGCCGCCGGAGAGCGGCGTGACGATGGCGTCACACTCTTTTTGCGAGTAGCGCGTTTTGGCGGTACAGCGGACTTTTTCTTCAGGCGTCTCCCCCGCGATCCAGTTCACGCGCGAGGCGAGCAGCGCTCCGGAAAACAATTCCTCATTATCGCCGAGCAGCACGGTATTATTTTCGGCATTTTTGGATATCACATAGAGCGGGCGGTCTGCGCTCACGCCGAGTCCCTTGCGCTGGCCCGCCGTGTAGCACACAAGGCCGCGATGGCGGCCGAGGACCCGTCCCGTTTCGTCGACAAAATCACCGGGCTGCGGCATGACACCGCCATAGTCGTGCAGGAAGCGCACATAGTCCCTGTCGGGAATGAAACAGATATCCTGCGAATCGGCCTGATGGGCGTTGGCAAGGCCCGCCTCCTCCGCCTGTTCGCGGATCTCTGGCTTTTCAAAGCTGCCGACGGGCAGCAGCAGATGCGAAAGCTCACGCTGCGTGAGCTGATAAAGCACGTAGCTCTGATCCTTCGCGCGGCTCTCGCCGCGCAGCAGGCGGTAGTGTCCACTTGCCTCGTCATAGGCGACGCGGGCATAGTGCCCGGTCGCGATGTAGTCAAAGCCCATTGCGAGCGCGCGGTCTAAAAACGCGCCGAACTTGAGGCAGCGGTTGCAGTCGATGCAGGGATTCGGCGTGCGGCCCGCGCAGTATTCGCTGACGAAGCGGTCCATGACCTCGCGCGAAAAGCGCTCGTGCTCGTCAAAGACGTAAAAGGGCATATGAAGCCCCTCAGCGATCTTCCGCGCGCCGTCCACATCATTTTCACAGAGCGACAGCGTCGCACCCGCGCATTCATAGCCCTGCTTCTGCAAAAGCAGGGCGGCGGCGGACGAATCCACGCCGCCGCTCATGGCGATCAAAACCTTTTTCTTCATGATGCTCTCAATCCAGATACCGCTGTAAAAACGCCTCAGGCTTCAGCGCGTCGGAAAGCTCGACGAGCGTTGCGTTGAAGCCGCCGGCATAGTCGCTGCCGCCGTCATTCAGGCGCACGCGGCCGCTGCGCACCGCCGGGAGCGAAACAGTGAAGAGCGAACCCTTCCCCTCCTCCGACTGCGCGACGATCATGCCGCCGTGGCCCTGCGCGATGCGCTGGCAGATGGGAAGGCCGAGGCCGAGGCCCCGCGGGGGCATGGGGTCCTGCTCCCCGTCGAGAAAGCGGTCGAAAAGATGCGCGAGCGTATCACTGTTCATGCCGCGCCCCGTGTCGGCAACGGTGAGCTTGATGAAACGCCCCTCCGCCTTCACGCGCACGCGGACGCTGCCGCCCTTGGGCGTGAATTTGAGCGCATTGGACAGCAGATTCAGCAGCAGCTTTCGCAGCGCGGCAGCGTCCATGCCGATGATGCGGCTGTCGCGGTCGGCAGTAAAGTCGAGGTGGACGCCGCAAAGTGAAAAAAGGAATTCGACCTCCTCGCACACGCGGCGGCAAAGGCCGACGATGTCATCGTCGTAAAGTGTGAACCGCTGCCGGTCAAAGAGCTTGCCCGCGTCGGTCAGGTTGCTGATGATGCGATACATCTGATAATAGCTCTGGTAAAAAACAGCGGCACTGCGGTCGGTCTTCGCGTCCTTCTCCCGCATTTCGGGCGGAACAAGACGGTCGACCGCTGTGTAGAGCGTCGCCATTGAGGTACGAAGCTGAAGCGCGATGTTGGGCAGCACATCGGCCAGAGTCTTGAGTTCTTCATTGGTATAGTCCCGCATGGTATCTCCTTATATCAAACTCTCCTGCCGTTAGCATTCGCCGCACGGAGGCGGAGCTTGCGCGGAAAGAAATGGCACTTCACGTGCCCTGCATTGCTGATGCAACTGTTGTACACTGAGGGTAGCAAAATTTCGCTGAAAAAGCAAGGAATTTGTGAAAAATAGAAAAAAATGAGCAAAATCGAAAAAAAGGTCTTGCAAATTCGCGATCGCGTTGTATAATAGCAAACGTACCGAACATTTGATATATTCCAGAAGCCTGAAAGGAAGTAGGTTTTATGAGCATCAAGGTAGGCATCAACGGCTTTGGCCGTATCGGGCGCATGGTTTTTCGCGCAAGCCTTGACCACCCGGAGATCGAGATCGTGGGCATCAACGATCTCTGCCCCCCCGATTATCTTGCCTATATGTTAAAATATGATACCATGCACGGCCGCTTTGTCGCCGACGTGAAGAGCACGGACCACAGTATCGTGGTGAACGGCCGCGAAGTCCCTGTCTTCGCCGAGCGCAACCCCGCGGACCTTCCCTGGGGCAAGATCGGCGCTGAGTATATCGTCGAGTCCACGGGTCTGTTCCTGACGAAGGAAAAGTCGCAGGCGCACATTGCCGCCGGCGCGAAGAAGGTCGTCATGTCCGCCCCGTCGAAGGACGATACGCCCATGTTCGTCTGCGGCGTCAACCTGGACAGCTACACGCCGGATATGACCTTTGTTTCCAACGCCTCCTGCACGACGAACTGCCTCGCCCCCATCGCCAAGGTACTGAACGACCGCTTCGGCATCAAGGACGGCCTGATGACCACCGTGCACTCCGTTACCGCCACGCAGAAGACCGTGGACGGCCCGTCCTTGAAGGACTGGCGCGGCGGCCGCGCGGCCACGGGCAACATCATCCCCTCCTCCACCGGCGCCGCCAAGGCCGTCGGCAAGGTCATCCCCTCCCTCAACGGCAAGCTCACGGGTATGTCGATGCGCGTTCCCACGCTGGATGTTTCCGTGGTCGACCTGACGGTCAACCTTGAAAAGCCCGCCTCCTACGACGAGATCTGCGAGGCGATGAAGGAAGCGAGCGAGGGCGAGCTCAAGGGCATCCTCGGCTACACCGATGAAGCGGTCGTCTCGTCCGACTTTCTCGGCGATCCCCGCACCTCCATTTTTGACGCCAAGGCCGGCATCGCGCTGACGGATACCTTCGTCAAGGTCGTGAGCTGGTACGATAACGAGATTGGCTATTCGAACAAGGTGCTCGACCTCATCGAGCATATGTATCACGTCGATCACCCCGTGCGCTGATATTGCTTTATTCTCTGTCCCTGTTTCTTCATGGCAGGGCGGTGCTCCTCTCTGAGCAAGAGGGACTCGTCAAGGACGAGTCCCTCTTGTTTTTTCCGCGCATTTGGTGGTATACTGCCATCATTGCGACCTTTCCGATCCGATAAATTTGAGGTGAACTATGTTTCAGGGCTTTACACCGGAGGCCATCGAGTTCCTCTGGGGCATCAAATTCAACAACAACCGCGAGTGGTTCCTGCCGCGCAAGGAGCAGTTTCTCGCGCTCGTTGACCGCCCGATGCGCGAGCTGGGAAACGAGCTTTTCGACGCGATCCGCGCGGAGTATCCCAACGAGTCTCTCCGGCTGCACGTCTGCCGCATCTACCGCGACGCGCGCAGGCTCTTCGGCCGCGGGCCGTACAAGGACCATCTGTGGCTCACGATCGAGCGCCCGCATGAGCGCTTCGAGGGTGTGCCCGCGCTCTATTTTGAGCTCGCGCCAAACTACTTCAGCTATGGCTGCGGCTATTGGGACGCCTCCCCCGCCACGATGGCCAAGCTCCGCCGCCGCATCGAGACGAACCCGAAACCGCTCGAAAAGATCGTGCGCAAGCTCAATAAATCCCGTTTCAAGCTCACAAGCGAGGCGTTCAAGCGCCCGAAGAGTGACGTCGGCAAGCTCTTGAATCCGTGGTACAACGCAAAAAACATCGCCGTCGGCTATGACGACGCCCCCGAGGGCGTGCTCTTCACGCCCGAGCTCAAGGACGAGGTGCTCGCGGGCTTCCGCGAGCTGATGCCGCTCTACCTCTATCTCGATTCGCTCTCGGGCGACCCTGAACCAAATAAAGAATAAAAAAGTGACGGCCAAGGGCCGTCACTTTTTTATTTACTGCTGTAAGACTTTCTTATTGCCGTGGGTGGCCTTCATGCGCAGCTCTTTGTTGAGGATCGTCTTGCGGATGCGCAGGTTCTTGGGCGTGACCTCGAGCAGCTCGTCGTCGGCGAGGAACTCAAGGCACTGCTCCAGACTCATCTGCTTGGGCGGGACAAGGCGCAGCGCGTCGTCTGAGCCGGAAGCGCGCATGTTCGTGAGCTGCTTCTTCTTGCAGACGTTGACCGTGATATCCTCCTGCTTGGGGGACTGGCCAACGACCATGCCCTCGTACACGTCGACGCCCGCGCCGATGAACAGCACGCCGCGCTCCTGCGCGTTGAAGAGGCCGTAGGTGATGGAGGTGCCGGTCTCGGACGCGACGAGAGAGCCGGTGTTGCGGCGGGCGAGCTCGCCCTTGTAGGGCGCGTAGGAATCAAACACGCTCGCCATGATGCCCTCGCCCTTGGTGTCGGTGAGGAACTCGTTGCGGTAGCCGAACAGACCGCGCGCGGGGATCAGGAATTCGAGCTTCATGCGGTTGCCGATGGGCGTCATCTCTGCGAGGTCTCCCTTGCGGGAGCCGAGCTTTTCGATGACCGCGCCGACATACTCCTGCGGCACGTCGCACACGAGGCGTTCGATGGGCTCACACTTCTTGCCGTCGATCACCTGATACAGGACGCGCGGGGGCGAGACCTGGAACTCATAGCCTTCGCGGCGCATGGTCTCAATGAGGATGGACAGCGACATTTCGCCGCGGCCGGCGACGTTGAACGCGTCGGTCGAGCCGTCCAGCTCCGTGACGCGCAGGGAAACGTCCTTGAGCGTTTCGCGGAAGAGACGGTCGCGCAACTGGCGGGAGGTAACATACTTGCCCTCGCGGCCGGCATAGGGTGAATCGTTGATAGAGAAGGTCATCTCCATCGTGGGCGCTGAGATCTTGACGAACGGCAGCGGCTCGACGCACTCGGGCGCGCAGATGGTATCGCCGATGGTGATATCGCCGATACCGGAGAGGCAGATGATGTTGCCCGCGGTGGACTCGGTGACGGGATCCTTGGCAAGGCCCTCAAATTCGTACATGGAGACGGCCTTGGCCTTCTTCGGCGCAGCGTCGGGATCGTGGTAGTTGCACACGACGATCTCCTGATTCTGCTTGAGCGTGCCGCGCTCGATGCGGCCGATGGCCATGCGGCCGACATACTCGTTGTAGTCGATGGCGGAGACGAGCATCTGGAACGGCGCGTCCACATCGGCCTCCGGCGCGGGGATATATTCAAGAATGGTGTCGAACAGCGGCTTTAAGTCCGTGCCGGGCTCGTCAGGCGAATAGGACGCCGTACCGTTGCGGCCGGAGCAGAACAGCATCGGGGAGTCGAGCTGCTCGGGCGTCGCATCGAGGTCCATCAAAAGCTCCAGCACCTCGTCCACGACCTCGTGGATGCGCTGGTCGGGGCGGTCGATCTTGTTGACGACGACGATGACACGGTGTCCCAGCTCCAGCGCGCGGGAGAGGACGAAGCGCGTCTGCGGCATGGGACCCTCGGCGGCGTCGACGAGCAGGATGACGCCGTTGACCATCTTTAAGATACGCTCGACCTCGCCGCCGAAGTCGGCGTGGCCCGGGGTGTCGACAATGTTGATCTTGGTGTCGCCGTAGCGGATGGCGGTGTTCTTGGCGAGGATCGTGATGCCGCGCTCACGCTCAAGGTCGTTGGAGTCCATGACGCGGTCGACGACCTCCTGATTTTCGCGGTACACGCCGCCCTGCTTGAGCATTTCGTCGACAAGGGTGGTCTTGCCGTGGTCGACGTGGGCGATGATGGCGACGTTGCGAAGCTTTTCGTTCTGCATATAATATCTCTCCTTCCTGCCGCAGCGGCAGGGATATCGAATCGTAGGTCTTTAATTGTAATAGTATATTCTGCCGCTTCGTCATTTGCAAGATTTTTTGAAACTTTTTTTGTGGCTTTTGCAGAAAAATCAGGAAAAGAGGCCGCCTGCCCCGAAGGGCAGGCGGCCTCAGTCAAGCTTATGTCATTTTCAGTCAAGCAGAGACGAAAGCTCGTCGATCAGCTCACCGAACAGCGACAGCGCGTCGTTGACGGGCGCAGGCGTGCGCATATCGACGCCCATGTCACGCAGCAGGGAGACGGGGTCCTTCGAACAGCCGCCGGAGAGGAACTTCTTATAGTCCCTGACAGCGCTCTCGCCTTCGCGCAGGATGCGGTTGGCGATGGCGACGGCGGCGGAAAAACTCGTCGCGTACTGGAAGACATAGTAGTTATAATAGAAGTGCGGGATGCGGGTCCACTCGAGCGCGATCTCATCGTCGGAGATCATGTTGGGACCGAAGTAGAGCTTGTTGAGCGCTAAATACTTCGCGCTCAGCGCATCGGCAGTCAGCGCCTCGCCGCTCTCGGCCATCTTGCCCATTTGGAGCTCGAACTCGGCGAACATCGTCTGGCGGTACAGTGTACCCTTGAACTGGTCGAGGAAGTGGTTGATGAGATATGCGCGCTGTTTGCGGTCGTCGGTCTTGCCGAGCAGGTGGCGCATCAGGAGGATCTCGTTGCAGGTCGAGGCGACCTCGGCGACGAAGATGACGTACTCCGCCGTGTTCACCGGCTGATACTTGCAGGAATGCCAGGTGTGCATGGCGTGGCCCATCTCGTGGACGAGGGTGAACATACTGTCGAGGTTGTCCTTGTGGTTGAGCAGCACGTAGGGGTGGGGCCAGCCGTTGCCGGTGCAGTAGGCGCCGCCGCGCTTGCCGGTGTTCTCATACACATCGATCCAGCGGTCATTGAATCCCTCTTCAAGCACGTCCGTATAGTCCTTGCCGAGCACCGCGAGCGCTTCGAGCGCGGTCTTCTTGGCCTCTTCAAAGGAAATTTCAACATCCGCGTCCGCGACGATTGGGGTGTAGACATCGTACATGTGCAGCTCGTCAACGCCTAAGATCTTCTTGCGCAGCTCGACGTAGCGGTACATCTTGTCGAGGTTGCCGTGCACCGCGTCGATGAGGTTGGTGTAGACCTCGGTCGGCACCTCGGTCACATCGAGGGACGCCTCGAGCGTCGAATTGTAGCGGCGCGCGTCGGCGAAGAACTTGAGCTGCTTGAACTGCGCGTCCAGCGTGGAAGCGTAGGTATTGCGGAACTCGCCCGCACGCTTGTAATAGGCCTTGAAGGCATTCTCGCGCAGTGTGCGGTCAGCGCTCATCAGCATGGGGACGAGCGTGCCATCTGTCAGCGTGTGGACCTCTCCCTTTGCGTCCGTCACGTCGGGATAACGCATGTCAGCATTGTGGAACATGCTGAACGTGCGGTCGGGGCATTCGCTGATCTCGCCCGCGGCGGCGAGGATCTTTTCGCACTCGGGCGAGAGGATGTGCGCCTTGCGGCGGCGCAGCTTTTCGATGCTGCGGCGATAGGTCTCGAGCTTCGGCTCTTCGGCGTAGAAGCGCGCAAGCGTCTCGTCGGGGATGGCCATGATCTCGCTCGCTTCAAACGCACCCGCGCTCCCCAGCGCGACCGTCATGGAAAACGCCTTGCTGCGCATCCCCTGATAGAAGGAGTTGCCCAAGTCCTGGTCGCTGCGGCAGCTCGCGTACTGCACAAGCTTGGAGGTGCGCACTGCGATCTCATCGCTGAGCGTGTACCAGTCGAGCAGGGTCTTCGCGCTCTCGCCGAGCTTGCCGGCGTAGGCCGCCATGTGCTCGGGGTAGGCTTTGAGGGCCGCGAGCTCTTCGTTCCATGCCTCATCGCTCACAAACATATCGCCGAGGTCCCAGGTGAACTCCTCGGGCACCTCGCTGCGCGGAAGGATCGTCTTTCCGTCCATGTATTTACCGTCCTTTTCTCAATATTTCTCATTGCATCTGTCCGCCGTCTGCGGGCAGATACGCTCTTGCGTCCCATTATAACGGACGGCGGCGGTGAATACAAGCGCTTTTCTCCGCTTACGCCGCGAACAAATCAAGCATTGACAAATCCGTGGCACAAAGGGTAAAATATAGATGTTATATGCCCACGTAGCTCAGCTGGATAGCAGCGATCGCCTCCTAAGGTTGTGCTCTACCAGCTGCCTTACGGGGAAAAGTGATCGTTGCCAGTCTCAATTTAATATAAGTCTCTGTAGCTCAGCAGGATAGAGCGTTCGCCTCCTAAGCGGCAGATTGTTCGATTCCTTCGAGCAGTGAAAATTGCATAAAT
>URXY01000056.1 GCA_900552015.1 uncultured Eubacteriales bacterium
TATAGGGCTTGACCAAGCCCCTTCCTTTCTCTTGGGAGATTCAAAGGGGGTGTTCTCTTTTGCGAAAGAGAACACCCCCTTTGCCCTCCGCCCCATGGGAAGAATATTTTCCCGCAATTTTTCGAAAAACTGGAAGAAAACAAAAAATGACTGACCCTCGATCGCTGGTACTGAAGTACGATCGAGGGTCAGTCATGATGAATATTTGGATCTCTCATATTCTATTGTCTTCCTTCCTTTCTTCCAAGGTATGGCGCCGTCTATCACTTACTCCGATTTCCACTCCCGCTCTATCTTAAACACCGGTGTTCCGGTGGTTTTTACCTGTTTGACGGTACATATCAGAGAGTGCTGCGCGATGGATAAGATCGGAACCATTGGGTCCAGTTGGTGTGGATCACTTGTACATTGGTCTCACCCTTTCTGTGATTCAAAAGATACCAGAAAAAGCGGGGAAAATCAAGCGGCAGAACGAATAAAGATGCAGGATAAAATTTGTGCGTAGGGCTGATTATTCGAAAAATGGCGAAAATGTGTTGCTTTTTATCCTGCGCTTTAGTATAATAAAGTCATTGGGCCGCCTACGAGGGCGGCCCATTTTGCGTTATTTGCGGAAATACACGGTGTCCCACTCTTCACTTCCGGGGAGGAGCGGCGGCTCGATGACAAGACCGCTTTTGCCGCCGCGCTTCCCCTCGACCAGCAGGAGCGAGGGGGCGGAGGCGGCGGACTTTGCAAGAAAGCGCAGGCGCTTTGGCTCGATGCCATGCGCCCGCAGGGAGCAGAGAACGTCCGTGAGCCGCTCGGCGCGGTGGACAAGAGCGAAGCGCCCGCCCCAGTGCAGCACGCGCTGTGCCGCAGCGCAGACGTCGTCCAGCGTGCAGGACGTTTCCTCGCGCGCGGTCCGGCGGGCGTCGCCTTTGGCGCTCGCACCGCTGCCCGCGGGGAAATACGGCGGATTGGAGATCGCATAGTCGATGCTGCCGGCTTTCGGAAGAATGGCAGTGTCGCACAGGTCGCCCTCGTGGAAGGAGACTTTGTCTGCCCAGCCATTTTCGGCGAACGTCTTTCTCGCGAGCGCCATCGCCGGGGCGGAGAGCTCGACATTTTCGACCGTCAGCGTGCCGTCGCGCGCGAGCAGGAGCGTGCCGAGAAGTCCCGCGCCGCTGCCGAGGTCGCAGACCGTATCGCCGCGCGCGGGGCGGGCGAAATAGCCGAGGGCGAAGCTGTCGGTCCCTGGCGGAAAGAGGTCCGTATCATAATAAAAGCAGGGGCCGCCCTGCCATAGCATATCTTTTTTCTCCATGGGATATCACTCCTGAAGGAAGATAAAAATAAGGACGCGCCAGTGAGCGCGTCCTTATTTTCTTTAAGTAGCCTTAGCCCTGGGAGATAGCGCCGTTGGGGCAGGTATCCGCGCAACTGCCGCAGTCGAGGCAGGCATTTGCGTCGATCTGATACTGGGTATCACCCTGAGAGATCGCACCGACGGGGCAGGCGTCTGCGCAAGCACCGCAGCTAACGCAGGCAGAACCGATCTGATAAGCCATAATTCTTACCTCCATAAGTTGATGACGCTATTATAGCATGCCAAAGCAAAAATGCAAGAGCAAGAATAGAGGAAATTATTGAATTTTTTGTGTCTGTTTCCGGGGTTTATTTTCAAAGAAAATGGGAAAAGATGAGAAAGCTGAATCGAACGGACAGGAGGGAAATACCTTGCGGGAAAGAAGGTTTAGCGCGAGAGCGGAGCAGATGCTGCGCAGTGCGCAGGCGGCGGCGCTCGAGCTGGGACACGGATATGTGGGCTGTGAGCATCTGCTGCTGGCGATGCTGCGCGAGGAAGAGGATGCCCCGGGCCGCGCGCTGCGCGCATCGGGCGTGGAGGAGGAGAAAACGCGCGCGCTCATCACGCGTGCGGTAGGTCGGGGCGAAGCGGACCTTGCTCCGCCCCAGGGCTTGACGCCGCACGCGCGCTGCGCCGTAGAGATGGCGGTGACGGAGGCGGAGCGGTCAGGGAGCCGCGAGATCGAATCGGGGCATCTGCTGCTCGGGATGCTGCGCGACGGCGGGAACATGGCCGTGCGCCTGCTGCACCGCGAGGGCGTGGACACACGCAAGCTCTATGGCGACACCGTGCGCGCGATGAGCCTGACAGTGCGCAAAAGTGCGGGCGGCGAGCCGCGCGCGAGCCGGGGCGAGAGCAAGAGCGGAAAGACGCTCGCGGAGTTTACGCGCGACTTGACGGCGATGGCGCGCGAGGGGCGGCTCGACCCCGTCATCGGGCGCGAGGAGGAGATCGCGCGGGCCCTCCGCATCCTCTCACGCCGGACGAAGAACGACCCCGTGTTCATCGGCGAGCCGGGCGTGGGCAAGACGGCGGTCGTGGAGGGCCTTGCCGAGAAGATCAGCGAGGGCAGCGTGCCGGACGAGCTCATGGACCAGCGTATTTTGTCGCTCGACCTTGCGGGCATGGTGGCGGGGACGAAGTACCGCGGCGAATTTGAAGAGCGCATCCGCGCGGTGCTCGATGAGGTCAAGCGCGACGGAAACGTCATCCTCTTTATCGACGAGCTGCACACCATCGTCGGTGCAGGCAGCGCCGAGGGGGCGGTGGACGCGGCGAACATCTTAAAGCCTGCGCTCGGGCGCGGAGAGATACGTGTCATCGGCGCGACGACGCTTGCCGAGTACCGCAAGTATATCGAAAAGGACGCGGCGCTCGAGCGGCGCTTCCAGAGCGTACAGGTCGCAGAGCCCGATGGGGAAAAAGCACTCGCCATCCTGCGCGGGCTGCGCCCGCGCTATGAAGAGCACCATGGTCTCAAGATCGGCGATGACGCGCTCGAGGCGGCGGTGACGCTCTCGCAGCGCTATCTGCCCGACCGTTTTCTGCCGGACAAGGCCATCGACCTTGTGGATGAGGCGGCGGCAAGCGTGCGCATGGAGGCGCGCAGCGCTTCGCCCGAGCTGCGTGCGCTCGAAGAGCGGGCCAATGTCGCGGCAAGGGAAAAGGAGTCAGCCATCCGCGCGCAGAACTACGAAAAGGCCGCGCGTTCACGCGACGCGGAGGAAAGCTTCCGCGCGCAGGCGGCAAAGGAGCGCGAGCGGGAGCGGCGCGAGGCGGAAAAGACGCACGCCGTCGTGACGCGCGAGCACGTCGCCGCGGTGCTGTCAAACTGGACGGGCATCCCCGTGACGCGCCTGAGCGAGAGCGAGCGGTCGCGCCTTCTATCGCTTGAGGATACGCTGCACGAGCGCGTCGTGGGACAGGATGAAGCCGTGCGCGCGGTCGCCCGCGCGGTGCGGCGCGGAAGGGCGGGCGTGAAGGACCCAAAGCGGCCCGTGGGCTCGTTCCTGCTCCTGGGGCCGACGGGAGTCGGTAAGACAGAGCTGAGCCGCGCGCTCGCCGAGGCGGTCTTCGGCAGCGAGGACGCGATGATCCGCATCGATATGAGCGAGTATATGGAAAAACACACCGTTTCACGCCTCATCGGCTCACCACCTGGCTACGTCGGCTACGACGAGGGCGGACAGCTAACGGAAAAGGTGCGGCGCAAGCCGTACTCCGTCGTGCTCTTCGACGAGATCGAAAAGGCACACGAGGACGTGTGGAACATCCTGCTGCAAATTTTAGAGGATGGTGCGGTGACGGACTCGCAGGGGCGGCGTGTGGACTTTCGCAACGCGGTGATCCTGATGACCTCGAACGTGGGGGCGAAGAGCATCACGGCGGCAGGAACGCCGCTCGGCTTTGCGCCAGAGGGGCGGCAGGACGAGGATGCGCGCTTCCGCGCGGTGAAGGAGGCTGTGACGGCGGAACTGAAGCGGACGTTCCGGCCGGAGTTTCTGAACCGCGTAGATGAGACCGTCGTGTTCCGGCGGCTCGGCGAGCGGGATATGGCGGAGATCGCACGGCGGCTGCTCACGCAGACGGCGGCGCGCATGAGGGTGCTCGGCATCACGTTCCTGTTCGACGACGCGGCGGCGGAAACGCTCGCGGAGCGCGGAAATGACCCCGCCTACGGCGCGCGGCCGCTGCGGCGCCTCATCAGCGCGGAGGTCGAGGACGCGCTCGCCTCTCTTTTGCTGGAGGGGACGATTACGCGCGGCGATACGGCGGTTTTGGCGGCGGAGGGAGGCACGCTCTGCGTGCGCCGGTGGGAGGAAGCGGCGGCCGCCGCCCTCGGCGACGCCGGCGCGCAGAAGGCGTGAAAAAAGGTGTATCAGAACAGAAGACCCGGCCGATGGACGATCATCGGTCGGGTCTTCCTGCTTGTGTAAAGATTTTTTGCGGTCGAATGATGCGAGGCCTTTTTGCCCTTGAAGGGATGAAGCCGGCTTGGCAAACCGGAAGCTGTTAAAGAGGATGATTCCAATATTCTACAGTATTTCCGCTCACATCATAAAAAGTAATGCTGCCCGCATTGATCGGCAGGACGATCGCAAAGGGTTGATCGCTGTCGATATCGATCACTTGAATGGCGCGGCCATCCTCGATTTGAAGCTGCTGCACCTGCTGCTGATTCATGGAAATCAATGCGCGCTCATTAGCCCCCTCTGCGGTGAACTCTGTAATTCCTTCCTGAACCTCCGAGATTTTTCCGCCCGCGCGGAAGAAATATCCGAAGGAAAGTCCCGGGCGATTGACATAGACGGAAAAAGTATGGTCGCTCTTGTCTTGCGGATAAGAAATATATGCAGCCATCGTGTCAGAAACACTTCCATCGACCGCCCAATCCGCCTTGATCTTCTGCGACGAACGAATGTCTGTTTCCAGATTGCCCGACGCTATGCCAATGTCGCTGCTTATATAAAGAAAACCGACAAATAAGCTGCAAACAAGAAGAATCCCTATCACAGGTTTAAGAACAATCTTTTTCATAGCTATCAAAACTCCTTAGCAGATTCCCAATTTTTTTGCCCCGGATGCGCCCTTCCTCATTCAAAGCGCTCGAGGGTCGTTGCGAGGTCGTAGTTTGCCTTGAGCGACTTGAGCTTTGCCATCGGCTCGCCGGTGGTGTGCTTGTCGAGCGCCGCCTGATCGTGCCAGTGCTCGATGAGCAGGACACAGTCCTTTTCGGTGAGAGGGAGGTAGTAGTCGTACTGCAAGCAGCCCTCTTCCGCGAGGACAGCGGCGCGCAGGCCGCTTCGCTCCATCTCCGCTGCAAAGTCTGCGGCCTTTTCACCGCGATAGAGAACGTGAAGTAAAATGCCTTCCATAAAGTAACGCTCCTTTCCTGCTTGTGCGTATTACGATACGTCGATCATTTCGAGGTATTTGTAGCCGTTTTCGGCAATGTGATCCTTGCGTCCCTGCAAATTGTCGCCGAGCAGCAGATCGAACGCGTGCGCGGTGGCCTCCGCATCCTCGGGCATGACCTTGATGAGACGGCGCGTTTCGGGGTTCATCGTCGTGAGCCACATCATCTCGGGGTCGTTCTCGCCGAGACCTTTCGAGCGGTCGACCTTGCAGCGCTTGCCCTCAAGGGTCTTGACGATGTCGTTTTTCTCCTTGTCCGTGTAGGCGAACCACGTCTTTTCGCCGCAGGTGATCTCGAAAAGCGGTGTTTCGGCAATGTAAACATAGCCCTCGCGGATGAGCGTGGGGCAGAGGCGGTAGATCATCGTCAGGATGAGCGTCCGGATCTGGAAGCCGTCCACGTCGGCATCGGTGCAGAGGATGACCTTGTTCCAGCGAAGGTTATTGAGGTCGAAGGCATTCAGATCCTTGACGAACTTGCCCGGCACCTCGACGCCGCAGCCGAGGACCTTCAAAAGGTCGGTGATGATCTCGCTTTTGAAAATGCGAGGATAGTCGGCCTTGAGGCAGTTTAAGATCTTGCCGCGCACGGGCATGATGCCCTGAAACTCGCCGTCGCGCGAGAGCTTGACGCTGCCGAGGGCGCTGTCGCCCTCAACGATGTAGATCTCGCGGCGCGAGACATCGCGCGTGCGGCAGTCGACGAATTTTTCCACGCGGTTGGAGATGTCGATGCTGCCGGAGAGCTTCTTTTTGATGTTCAGGCGCTGCTTTTCCGCGCTCTCGCGGCTTCGCTTGTTGATGAGCACCTGCTCGGCGATCTTGAGCGCGTCGACGCGGTTTTCGATGAAATAGGTCTCGAGGCGGGACTTCAAAAAGTCCGTCATCGCCTCCTGCACAAACTTGTTCGTGATGGCCTTTTTCGTCTGGTTCTCGTAGCTCGTCTGCGTGGAGAAGTTGTTGGAAACGAGGATGAGGCAATCCTCCACGTCCTGCCAGGCGATGCGCCCCTCGCTCTTCTGGTATTTGTTGTTGTCCTTCAGATACTTGTCGATGGCGTAGATGAAGGCGTTCTTCGCCGCCTTTTCGGGGCTGCCGCCGTGCTCGAGCCAGGAGGAGTTGTGGTAGTGCTCGATGCGCTGCACCTTGTTGGAAAAGCAGCACGCGCAGGAGAGCTTGACCTTGTATTCGGGCTTATCCTCGCGGTCGCGGCCGCGGCGCTCGGTCTCCCAGAAGACGGGCGTCGTGAGCGCGTCCTCACCCGCGATCTCGCTGACATAGTCGATGATGCCGTTTTCATAGAGGAAGTCCTGCGTTTCAAAGCGGCCGGGCAGGACCTCGTTTTTGAGCCGGAAGGTGATGCCGGCGTTCACAACGGCCTGACGGCGCAGGGTCTCAACATAGTAATCAACGGGAATGTCGATGTCGGTAAAAACGTCAAGGTCGGGCAGCCAGCGCGTGCGCGTGCCGGTCTTTCTGCCGCGGTCGGTCGGCTCGACCGTCAGCTCCTGACCCTTTTTGCCCACGGGCTCGCCGCGTTCAAAGTGCAGGGAGTATTTGTTCCCGTCGCGCCAGACGGTCACGTCCATATAGCGCGAGGAATACTGCGTGGCGCAGGCGCCGAGACCGTTGAGGCCGAGGGAGTATTCGTAGTTGTCGCCGTCTAAGTTGTTGTACTTGCCGCCGGCGTAAAGCTCGCAGTAGACGAGCTCCCAGTTGAAGCGCTTTTCCTTCGTGTTGTAGTCCACGGGGCAGCCGCGGCCCATGTCCTCGACCTCAATGCTGTGGTCTAAGTAGCGGGTGACGGTGATGAGCCTGCCGTGGCCCTCGCGCGCTTCGTCGATGGAGTTGGAAAGGATCTCGAACACGGCGTGTTCGCAGCCGTCCAGCCCGTCCGAGCCGAAGATAACGCCCGGGCGCTTGCGCACGCGGTCCGCGCCCTTGAGGGACGAGATGCTCTCGTTGCCGTAATTCGCTTTTTTTGCTTCTGCCATTGCGCTTTCTCCATTTCGCCGAAATTTTACATTCTGATTTTCAAACACAAAACTTAGTACATTATACGGTTTTTTGACCACAATAGCAAGTGGGCGGCGGAAAATTTCATTTTTCATGGCAATATGCGGAAATGGGCGGGAATTCAGGCACGGCCCGCGTCGAAGCGCGTCGAAGCATAATCCGGGGTCAACCGCCGAAACCTCCTGCGAGCACAAAGTTATTCACAGTTTCCACAGAGTTTTCCACATCGTTATGTCAACAGAATAACCGCGCATAAACCATGAATGGACACGCTTCCTTTTTTTCCGTGCGCCGGAAGACGAAAAAGAGATTTTCGTCAATTTAACATTGGACCGATCGCGGCAAAGAAAGCGCCTTTCGGGCAGAAAAAGCATTTTGCGCTTGCAGGACGGAACGCGGTGTGATACGCTGGCAGCGTACAACCCTATGGGTTTGGGGGATCATCTATAAAAAAGGAGAGTTACCCATGAAAAAGCTGCTTCCGACCCTTTTGGCGCTGCTTCTCTTTTGCCTCGCGCTTCCCTGTGCGTCCGCCGCGGACGTGACGCCCTCGCCGCAGAAGCTGTCAGTCGACGGGACCGATGCGGACTGCGACAAATACAACATAGACGGCAGCAACTATTTTAAGCTGCGCGACCTTGCGTATCTTTTGAGCAAGTCGGACAGCCGCTTTTCCGTCGCCTTCGACGCCGAGAGCAACGCCGTGACCGTCGTTCCGGGAGGGGACTACGTGCCGGTCGGCGGTGAGCTGGAGCGGGGGAAGGACCTGTCAAAAACAGCAGTCGCCAGCAAGCAGTCCGTCCTGATCAACGGCGAGGCTGTGGAAGGGATCTCCGTTTACAACATCGGCGGGAACAATTACTTCAAGCTGCGTGACCTCGGCAGCGCGCTCGGCTTTACCGTTGCGTTCGATGCGGATGCCAATACCGCCGTCGTTCTGAGCAAGGGGAGCAAGGCGACCTACCAAAATGCCTTTGAAACGCTGCTCGGCAGCGTGAACGAAAAGCGCCGCACCGACATGGCAAGTGAAGTGACCTTTGACGGGTTTGAGGACTACATTGTCAACGACCCGTCCACGATCGACCTTTTGTCAGATGACGAGATCAAGGCATTGGTTACAAATCATCCTACACGCCAGAGCGTCAGTCAGGCCGATGCGCTTGCCGACGTCGATCTGCTCTTCCGTGCGTTGCACAATGCCTATGGCGCCTATTATTATTTCGGCGCAGACAAGTTTGCTGCGGCTGAGGCCGAGGTGAAGGCTTGGGT
Organism: uncultured Eubacteriales bacterium; assembly: GCA_900552015.1. Lineage (GTDB taxonomy): Bacteria > Bacillota > Clostridia > Oscillospirales > Oscillospiraceae > Hominicoprocola. The sequence continues at coordinate 8,549 of URXY01000056.1, forward strand.
GCAGAAGCAGACGACCGTCAATGTCGAAAAGCTCGGTCAAACGATCAACACTGCGCTGCAATTCGTGCAGGACGCGCACTTTGCCATTCGCCCTGGAGAGGAAAACGTTAAGCAGCAGAAGGCGTGGTACAGCTATATCGGCACAGAATAGAGCTTTTTCAAGGATGACAGCGGCTATTACCGGATGATCGACGGAGAAAAATGGTATGTCGATTCATTGAGCAACAAGAGTTCCGAAATGTCTCCTGTGCTTCGCGCGAACGGCTCGCTCGGCTATGCGCCGACGCTCCTTTGCCACGGAAAAGCGGGAAGCTCCGATACCATAACGCTCAGGAATGGTGACGGAGTGACGCGCACAGACAAGATCGTCTGGAAAGCAAACGAGTCGCTGCTCGATGACACATGGGATCGCAGTTCTGCGTGCTATCGCTATCTGGAAGAAAATGGGATCCTTTATCTGTCTATCCGCTTATTTGACAGTCGCCGCTTTGCAGACACGGTGCTGCCGGAATATGCGGCATCTGGCAGCAAAGCCAAAAACTGCAAGCTCGTTATCTATGATCTGCGTTCTAACGGCGGCGGGGATGACCGATATGCCCGCACCTGGACCCAGAATTTCACCGGTGCAAAATCTGTTGAACCTAAGGTCGCCGCCGGCAACCGCGGCAGCAAGCTCGGCAATGCCGCCGGCTTCAACTGGATGAGCGTTGGCATATTCGATAGTGGTGTCAGTCGCGGCAACTGGCTGCCAAATGATATTCCCGTCATCGTGCTGATGGACTCCCGCTGCGGCTCTTCCGGCGAAAGCGCTCTGACCTTTGCCAAGACGATGGATAACGTCATCGTCATCGGCAGCAATTCCGCAGGATATCAGCTCTGCGGCAACGTCTATGACTATAGCCTTCCACGCACCGGAATAACAGCGTGCTTTGGTGTCAGCATCAGCCTTTACGGCAGCATGGATAACGTCGACTACAAGGGCTATGAGCCGGACCTTTGGTGCAACCCGAAGACCTCTTTGCAGTCTGTCTTGAACATGGTGGAGCGCTATGACCTCGGCTCTGCTGAGGGCGTGGCCGCCCTGCGCGCGCAGCTGCCGGAGATACTGAAATGACCGCGCCGGGAGCGTTGCAAAACTGAAAAGAGGGAGAAGGGACCGCTCGTCCCCTCTCCCTCTTTCTATGCCAGCATCAGGATCACGCCGTATATGACGCTCGCGAGCGTACCGAAGACGATGACAGGACCCGCGACGACGAACATCTTCGCCGCCATGCCGGTGATGAAGCCCTCGCTCTTAAAGTCGATGGCAGGGGAGACGACAGAGTTGGCAAAGCCCGTGATGGGCACGAGCGTGCCCGCGCCCGCAAAGCGCGCGATGGAATTGTAGAGGTTCAGGCCCGTGAGCAGCGCGGAGAGGAAGATGAGCGAGATCGAGGTCGCGGTGCCTGCGTCCGTTTTTTCGAGCCCGAGGGCGAGAAAGCCGTTCTGGAGGAGCTGGCCGAGCGCGCAGATCGCGCCGCCGATGAAAAAGGCGAAGGCGGTGTCCTTCCAAATGGGCGACTTGGGCGCAAGGCGTTTGACATACTCCTGATATTCCTGCGGGGTCATATCCATGGTCGTAAAACCCTCCTTTTTCCGGTTAGCCTGCGTCGAAAGCGGGGAGAATATCCGCGCGGGGAAATTTTGCCATCTTGCACGCGGCGCGGTTTGTGCTACAATGGGGCGGAGCATACAGAAAAAGTGGGAAGGGAGGCGAACGATATGCAGCCGCTGGGACTTTACATCCACATTCCGTTCTGCAAAGCCAAGTGCATTTACTGCGATTTTTACTCACTGCCGCACTCGGAAGAGAAAATGGACGCTTACGCCGCAGCCCTGCAGCGCGATTTGATCCGGCGCGCGCCTGACGCGAAGGGATACACCGTTGACACCGTTTATTTCGGCGGCGGGACGCCGAGTTATCTCGGCGCGGACCGGCTGTGCCGCATTTTGGAAACGGTCTTCGCCCATTACCACGTGGACAAAACCGCCGAGATCACGACCGAGGCGAATCCCGACAGCGCGCGCGATGAAAACGCGCTGCGGCAGCTCAGAGGAGCAGGGTTTGACCGCATCTCCTTCGGGATGCAGTCGGCGAGCGATGACGAGCTGCGATCGATCGGGCGCGTCCACACGCATAAAGAGACGGTCGAGGCTGTGCGTGCCGCCCGCGCGGCAGGCTTTGACAATGTGAGCCTCGACCTCATCTACGGCCTTCCCGGACAGACGATGGCGCGCTGGAAGGAAAATCTGCAGGCGGCCATCGCCTTACAGCCCGAGCATCTGTCCTGCTACGGGCTCAAAGTAGAGGAGGGGACACCGCTTTACACGAGGCGGGAAACAATGGACCTCCCCGATGACGACGTGCAGGCCGAGGAATATCTCGCAACGGTCGAGCTGCTCGAAAGCGCGGGCTACGCCCAGTATGAAATTTCCAATTTTGCCCGCCCGGGCCGCGCATCGCGCCACAACCTCAAATACTGGACGATGCAGGAGTATCTGGGCTTCGGCCCCGGCGCGCATTCGGACTTCGGCGGACGGCGCTTTGCCTGTGCACGCGATCTGAACGCCTACATCGCAGGAAAAGAGAAACTGAGCGAGGCATACTGCCCGCCAGAGCGTGAGCGTGAGGAGGAGCGCGTCATGCTCGCGCTGCGAACGGTGCAGGGACTTGACCTTTCCTCGCTCAAGGAGGACACGGCGGACGCCGAGGCGGTGCTTGCCGAATGCGCGCACCACGGCCTTTCCAGAAAGGAAAACGGCCGCTGGCACCTGACGCCGCAGGGCTTTCTGGTGTCGAACGCCGTCATCGTGCGCACGCTCGAAGCGCTCGCGCTGTGAGAAAATCGACAAATATTGGAAACTTTTTCCGAATTTCTGCGTCTTTACTTATGGCAGTATATCTGCTATACTATCAAACTGTGTTATGTATACCAAACTGATCTGAAAACTGTTTTACAAGGAGGCAAATCGTGAGATCCATCATCCGTAAATTCCTGTCGTTGTCGCTCGCGGTCGCGATCGCGGCGGCGCCGCTGACGGCCTTTGCGTCGGAAGCGCTCGGCGACGATCTGGCATCGTCGTCCACCACGGTCAACGAGCGCACCGAACTCAATGCCGGTACATTCTGGAGCAATACCTACTCCGATCTCCGCCAGGAGAACTATGTGGTCTATTCGCCCAACACGCGCGTCAAGCCCATCGTGACGGGCGGCGAGTATACGACCCAGCTCACCACGGTCTCGACCGCCGCGAAGAAGCTCGAAGCGCGCGGCTACCGCGTGGTGGCAGGCATGAACGGCGACTATTACGACACCGCGACGGGCATCCCCCTTGGCAGCATGATGACCGAGGGCGTGCTGCGCAATGCCTCGAGCGAATACTACGCCATCGGCTTCCGCGACGACGGCAGCACGGTGATGGGCAAGCCCTCGCTGCGCATCACGGCGCAGTCGGACCTTGGCCGCAGCCTGACGGTCACAGCCTTCAACTACGTGCGTCAGAGCACGTTCGGCATCTATCTCTATGATTCGACCTTCAACGCCCGCGCCACGACCGGCACGAGCGAAGAGGGCGTGGATGTTGTCTGCTCGGCTATCGGCGGCTCGCTCGCTATCGGCGGCAGCCTGATGCTGCAGGTCGAGCAGGTCATCGAGGGGGGCAAGGATACCCCGGTCGGCGCCGGGAAGTATGTGCTCTCGTCTAACCTGAAGGCAGGCACCTATGCCGACCAGCTTCGCGCGCTCCAGGTCGGCGAGCGCCTGACGGTCTCCGTCAGCGCGAGCGGCAGCGAGTGGAACGGC
>URXY01000057.1 GCA_900552015.1 uncultured Eubacteriales bacterium
AGGATACCATGGCAAAAGCATACGTCAACGCAAGAGTCTACACAATGAAAAATGAAGGAGATACAGTTGAAGCTTTCATTATTGAAGATGGAAAGTTCTTCTACTGCGGCAGTAGCGACGAGGCGATGCGCCTCATCCGCGCGGGAAAAGAGAGCGGCATCTGGCCGGATGCTGAGATCGTCGATCTGCACGGGAAATGCGTCCTGCCAGGCCTGATCGACGATCATGAGCACGTTCAGACCTATGCCCGCGGCCTTTTGAAGGTCGATTTGACCGATGCGCGCTCCGTTGACGAGGTAAAAGCTCTCGTTCGTGCGCAGGCGGAAAAGACTGCGCCGGGCAAGCTCATCCTCGGCAGCGGCTTTGACCAGACAAAATTCGCCGAGCAGCGTCTTCCGACGCGATGGGACCTCGATGAAGCCGCCCCTGCAAATCCTGTCGTGATCACGCGCTACTGCTTACATATCAATATAGCAAACTCGCTGGCACTTGAAAAGGGCGGAATTTTTGACAAAGATGACGTACCGCATGGCATCGAACGTGGCGAAAATGGCAAATTAACCGGCTGTATGCAGGAGCGCGAGGCCGCCGCACTCATCAATACCATCACCGACGGCGTCGATCTGAGCGACGAAGAGCTCAAGGACGCCGTAGTCGAGGCGCTGCACCGCGCCAATTCCTACGGCATCACGAGCGTCCATCCCATCCAAGGCAAGCTCTGCAACCTCTTTGAGCAGACGAGCCTTTATCAAGACCTGCGCGACTCCGGCCGCCTGACGGCGCGCATCTACATCGGTGATGACGAGATGCCCGGCTGCAATATCCGCACAGGCCTCGGCGATGAGATGGTCAAGTACGGTTTCTATAAAATATACACAGACGGCTCGCTCGGCGGGCGCACGGCGCTGATGACGGAACCCTACGCCGACGATCCCGGCAACACGGGGGCCTGCCACTACAGCCAGGAAGAACTCGACAAAATGGTCAAGGAGGCCTATGACCGCCGCTTGCAGACGGCCGTGCACGCCATCGGCGACAAGGCCTGCGAGATGACGCTGCTCGCGCTCAAGCGCGCGCACGACGCGAACCCGCGCCCGTGGGACGAGGTCCGCTTCCGCCTGACGCACTGCTCGCTCATCAACGATAACATCATCGCGCTACTGCGCGAGATGCCGATGCTCATCGATATGCAGCCCGGTTACGTGTCCACCAACATCCACTGGAGCGACGAGCGCGTGGGCAAACGCGCGCCGTTTCTCTTCGCGTGGAAGACGCTCATGGGCCTTGGCCAGCGTCTCTGCGGCTCGTCCGACCTGCCGTGCGAGAATTTGGATCCCCTTGTCGGCGTTTACGCTGTGGAGACGCGCAGCGGCTACGACGGCTACCTTCCCGAGGGCTGGCAGCCGCAGGAGCGCCTGACGCGCTATGAGGCGGTGAGCCTTTACACGAAAAATCCCGCCTACGCCTCGTTTGAAGAGGACCTCAAGGGCACCATCGAGGTCGGCAAGCTCGCCGACTTTGCCGTGTTCGACCGCGATATCTTCACCATCCCCGCGCCGGAGCTCATGCAGGCACAGGTCGAGCGCACGGTCCTCGGCGGAAAAGAAGTCTACATGAAAAAATAACGATACAAAATTAAGGAGGTAGTTTTCCATGATGATCCAGGACAAGTTCATTTCCCTTGAAGGGAAGGTAGCCATTATCACCGGCGCCGGTCAGGGCATCGGCCTTGCCATCGCCCAGCTCTACGCCAAGTACGGCGCAGCGGTCGCAATGGTCGATGTGAGCGACAAGTGCGCCGAAGAAGCCGGTAAGATCCGCGAGCTCGGCGCTGAGGCGCAGGCATTCAAGTGCGACGTGACCAGCGAGGACGATGTGAAGAAGACCGTTGAAGTGGTGATGAAGGCTTTCGGCCACATCGATATCCTCGTCAACAACGCGGGCATCATCGTGCGCAAGACTGTGCTCGACACCACTGTAGAGGAATGGGACCGCTGCATGGACATCGGCCTCAAGGGCACTTTCCTCTTCTCCAAGCACGTTGTGCCCATCATGATCAAAGAGGGCGGCGGCGTGATCGTCAACACCGCCTCCGGTGCAGCCATCAAGGGCGTGCCCGATGCGGCCCCGTACAATGCCGTCAAGGGCGGCGTGGCGGCGCTCACACGCGGTATGGCCGTGGACTTCGGCAAGTACAATATCCGTGTCAACTGTGTCTGTCCCGGCGATATCCTCACGCCCATGCTCATCTCCGAGGGACTGCAGACCGGAAAGATCACGACCGGCGACCCCAAGACGCCAGAGGAGCAGGCCGCGTTCGACGCGTTCATTGCCTCCTGCGGCGACTATCGTCCGCTCCAGCGCATCGGCACGGCGGAGCAGATCGCCTATACCTTCCTCTTCCTTGCAAGCGACATGAGCTACTACGCCACGGGTGGCAGCTTCGTCGTCGACGGCGGTCGCTGCAGCTAAAACCAACCAAAACGACAACATCCTCTCTCTAAAATTTCCCTCATACAGTGCTAAGACCGGCTCGTTCATGGCCGGTCTTAGCACTTTTTTGCAACTATTTTACAAAAAACGGATACCCGGGAAGGGGGAAGAGCTTTACACGCTTTTTATTGACTTGGACGGGAAAAAAGGGTATGATACATGGAAGAACCAAATCAGTATGTTGAACAAAACGAGGTGAGAGGACCGTGCAAGGCCAGAAACAGAAAACAGTGACGATCGATTGGAAGCCGGATCGGCAGTCCAAAGAACCGATCTATGCGCAGATCGTTTCCTATGTCAGCCGCCGCATCTCCTCCGGCGACTGGGGCAGCGGACAGACGCTGCCTTCACAGCGCAAGCTCTCGGAGATATTCGGCGTGAACCGCAGCACCATCGTTGAGGCGATGGACGAGCTCGCATCCCTCGGACTCATCGAGAGCAGCTATGGCGGCGGAACGCGCATCGCCAGCGGTAGCTGGTCGCTGCTGATGCAGGACAAGGCTCCGGACTGGCAGAGCTATATCCGCGGCGGAAGCTTCCGCCCGAACGTGCCGACGGTGCAGATGGTCAACCATCTTGAATTTGAAGAGGGCATCATCCGCATGAGCACGGGCGAGCTTTCGCCCGACCTGATGCAGATGGCTATCGCCAAGCAGGTGCTGGCGAACCTCTCGGTCGGCGACCGCGACCTCTTTATGAACTATCCGGACCCGCTGGGCCTTCCCAGCCTGCGCGAGGCGTTGCGCTGCCAACTGCAAAAGGTCGGCATCGATGTGCCGATCTCCTGTATCCTGATCGTTTCAGGCGCGTTGCAGGCCTTGCAGCTCATCTCCACAGGCATCGTGCAGCCGGGGGCGAAGGTCTATGTGGAAGCGCCTTCATATCTGAGCTCGCTGAACATTTTCCAGTCTGTTGGCGCGCGCCTTTGCAGTATGCCGATGGATGAAGAGGGACTGCTGCCGTGGATGTCGCGCGAGACGCAGGACGACACGAATCACGCCCTGCTCTACACCATCCCGACATTTCAGAACCCCACAGGCATCGTCATGCCGACGCCGCGCCGCGAAAAGCTCCTGAAATACTGCAACGAGATGCACATCCCCATCATCGAGGACGATGTCTTCCGCGACCTGTGGCTCGATTCACCCCCGCCTCCGCCCATCAAATCGCTCGACGGACACGGCAATGTCGTGTATATCAGCTCGCTGTCGAAGTGCTTTGCGCCGGGCCTGCGCCTCGGATGGCTCGTGGGTCCCGAGGCGGTCGTGCAGCGCCTTGCGGACGTGAAGATGCAGATGGACTACGGCGTGAGCGTGCTGACGCAGCAGGTGGCCGAGGAGCTGCTGCGCACGGGCCTTTATGAAAAGGGCGTGCAGAACATCCGCAGCCAGCTCGCCGAGCGCCGCGACTTTATGATCCGCCTGCTGGAGCAGTATTTCTCCGAATTTGCCGAGTGGAGCGTGCCGAGTGGCAGCTTCTTTGTCTGGGTGCGGCTCAAAAACCGTGTCTCGGCGGAAAAGCTTTTCAACCTCGCGCTGAAGGAGAAGCTTCTCATCATGCCGGGCGGCGTTTACGACCGCGGACATTCCTCGTCCATCCGTCTGACATACGGCTATCTCTCCTACGAGGAGATGGAGCACGGTGTGCGCACGCTCTCGGAGATCATCCGTGCGATGTAACAAACAGATAAAGCGAAAACGGTGCAGGAAAAGCACCGTTTTCGTTTTATTCTGATATAAAATTCGCAAAATCACTTGCATTTCCCGCGCGGACATACTACAATACAAGCCTTGGGCGGCATGATCGCCCGCAATTATTTGTTGTGAAGGTGTAACTATGACAGCCATCCTGAATTTGGCCTTTGCGCTGCTCGCAGGGCTTTTGATGACGCGTATTTTCAGCCGCTGGCACCTGCCTGATGTCACGGCGTTTCTTGTGACGGGCGTTCTGATCGGACCTTTCGTGCTCGGCAGGCTCGGCATCCCCGGCATTGGCTTTTCAAGCTACGATCAGGTCGAGGCGCTGAGCATGATCTCCGATGTGGCGATGGGCTTTATCGCCTTTTCCATCGGCAATGAGTTCCGCCTCAGCCAGCTCAAAAAGACCGGCAAGCAGGCCATGGTCATCGGCGTTTTGCAGGCCCTTGCCGCGCTCGCCTTTGTCGATATTGCGCTTGTTGCGTTCCACTTCATGCGCCCCGACGTGCTCTCTGTTCCCGCGGCGATCACCCTCGGCGCCATTGCCACCGCCACCGCGCCCGCGACCACGCTGATGGTCGTGCGCCAGTACAAGGCCAAGGGCGAGCTCACCGACCTGCTGCTGCCGATCGTCGCGCTCGACGATGCGGTGGGCCTCATTGCGTTCGCCGTGTCCTTCGGCATTGCCCGCGCGATGGACAGCGCACAGTTCAGCGTTGCGAGTATCCTGCTCTCCCCGCTCATCGAGATCGTCGGCTCGCTGCTGCTCGGCGCGATCGCTGGCTTTGTCCTCACAAAGCTTGAAACGATGTTCCGCTCGAACTCCAACCGTCTGTCGCTGAGCATTGCCTTCATCTTTATGATGGTCGGCCTTTCGGCGGTGGAATTCACCGTTGCGGGGACGGAGTGCGGCTTTTCTCCGCTGCTCGTGTGCATGATGCTCGGCACGGTGTTCTGCAACATCTGCCCGCTGTCGGACGATTTGATGAACCGCGCGGACAAGTGGAGCACGCCGATGTTGGCGGTGTTCTTTGTCGTGAGCGGCGCAAACCTGCGCTTGAGCGTCTTTACGCAGGGTGTGCTCGTGCTCATCGGCGTTGTGTACATCATCGCGCGCTCGGCCGGCAAGTATTGCGGCGCGCGCTGGTCGGCCAAGGCGGTGGGCTGCGACCACACGGTGCAGAAGTACCTCGGCATCATGCTGCTGCCGCAGGAGGGCGTGGCGCTCGGTATGTGCGTGAGCGCGCAGGTGCTCGGCGCGGACGGTGAGTTGATCCGCAACATCATCCTCTTCTCTGTGCTCGTCTATGAGCTGGTCGGCCCGGTGGCGACGAAGGAATCCCTCAAGGCGGCCGGCGCCATCACCGAAAAGCCCAAGGAGGTGCTCGAGCGCCGCGAGCGCAAGCTTGCCGAGGCAGAGCCCAAGGAGTTGCTTGAACGCCGCAAGGAGCGCGCGAACAAAAAGTAAACGCATCGAAAGGAGACGGCTTGCCGTCTCCTTTTTCGGAACTTTTTATGAATTCGTGCGTCTAAAGAGAAAAGGCCCTTGACCGCGGCGGGCGAATTTTGTAAAATAAAGCTGAAATACCATTGAAGGAGGAACGGAACATGGAAGGACGTCGAGTTAGCCGCAAACCGCGGCGCAATCCGCTCTATACGCTGTTTATGTCGCTTCTGGCACTCACGGTCGTGCTGCTCATCACTGTGTTCGTGCTGAATGTGAAGCTGCGCTCTGCGCGCCGGGACCTTGCCGATGCGCAGACGAAGATCGAGCAGCTGCAAAAGGGCTCGTCGCAGAGCAGCAATATGCTGGATGACAGCCAGACCGGCACAGACGGTAGCACTGAAGATGGCAATACTGCCGGCGACACGCAGACGGACGTCTCCAATGGCGATGTGATCGACTGGCTCGATCTCACGGGCCATGGCGAGGTGCAGGTCAAGCCCACTTCCGTTTACGATAAGTATTACGTCTACTACACCACCGGCGGCGTGAATCTGCGCAGCGGTCCCGGTACGAGCTACGACAAGGTCACGACCGTCTCCCTCGGCACCGAGGTGCAGGCCGCGGCCAAGCAGGACGGCTGGACGTTCGTCGCTGTGGACGGTAAGTTCGGCTGGATCAACTCCGACTATCTTGTCACTACGCGCCCTGCCTCGTAAGAAACAGTATAAAAAAAGCAAGTCGAAAGACTTGCTTTTTTTGCGTCCGTTTTTATTTGCCGCAGCCGCCCTTGTCCGAGAGAGAGCACGCGCCCTTGAAGCCGCAGGCGTTGCAGTGGTTGTTCGGGTCGGAGATGACGCTGCCGCTCAAAAAGCCGAGCGCCGCGTCGTCTGCTTTGCCGGAGACGCCGGGGAAGAGCATTACGCCCGCCGTGCCGACGGCATGGCGTTCTTCATCGCTGACTGCGCCGCAAATGAGCGCGTCGATGCCGTACTGCTCCAGAAGCTCCAGCGCGCTGTCGAGCCCCGCTTTCTCCATCGGCACGAGAAATTGGCGCGTGATGCGCCCGTGGTCATCTTCATAAAAGTGGAACGCCTCCGCTTCGCCCATGGGGGAGAAGACTTCGTCGCCACGAACAGGGATCGCAATACGCATGGCGGGACCTCCTTATGATTTTCTTTCAGTATAGCCGTTCGGGCGGGAAAAGCAAGTGGACGAACAGAAAATTTACAAACGGGAAACACTGTCTGCGCATCGCGCAGACAGTGTTTCCCAAAAAGAGAGATGAGAGATGTGAGAGAAAAGCTTAATCGATGGGGCAGATCCAGCCGAACGGGTCGGGCTTGGTGCCCCACTGGATGCCGGTCAGTTCGTCGTAGAGCTTCTGAGACAGGGCACCGATCTTGTTGTCGTTGACCTTGTAGTCTCTGTCGCCCCAGCTCAGCTCGCCGATCGGGGAGATGACGGCGGCGGTGCCGATGCACCACGCCTCCTCCAGCGCGCCGGACGCCGCGGCGTCAAAGAGCTCGTCCACGCTCAGCAGACGCTCCTCGACGGGCACGCCCCAGCTCTTTAAGAGCTCGATGGCGGACTTGCGCGTCACGCCGCGCAGGATGGAGCCAGTCAGCGCCGGGGTGACGACGGTGCCGTTGATTTTGAACATGACGTTCATGCCGCCGCCCTCTTCGACGTACTTGCGCTCCACGCCGTCGAGCCACAGGACCTGAGAGAAGCCCTTTTCGATGGCGCGGTCGCCCGCGCGGTTGGCCGCGCCGTAGTTGCCGCCGCACTTGGCCTCGCCTGTGCCGCCGCGCACCGCGCGGACGTCCTCGGTCTCGACCATGATGGGGACGGGCTGTAAGCCGTTTTTGAAGTAGCTGCCGGAGGGGGAGAGGATGACGGCGAACGTGGCCTCGTGCACGCCGTGCAGGGCGAGCGTCGGGTCAGTGCCATACAGGAACGGACGGATGTACAGGGACGTACCGGGGTCGCTCGGGACCCAGGCTTCATCTACCTTGACGACAGTCTTGATGGCCTGGAGCGCGTCGTCAGGGTCGACCTGGGGCAGGCCCAGACGCTCGCAGGAGCGGTTCAGACGGGCGACGTTCTCCCAGGGGCGGAAGAGCTGCACGCCGCCGTCGGGACGGCGGTAAGCCTTCATGCCCTCGAAGACCTCGGTGCCGTAGTGCAGGACGCTCGCGGCCGGGGACATGGTGATGGGACCGTAGGGCACGACACGCGCGTCATGCCAGCCCTTGTCGGCGCTGTAGTCCATTAGGAACATATGGTCGGTGAACACGGTGCCGAAGCCGAGCTGGTCAGAGGGGGGCAGCGTGCCGGGGTGCGTGGTCTTAGTGATCGTGATATTCATAAGGATGACCTCCTGTCGAAATTTGTTTGCTCTTTAGATTTCCTTGAGATGCTCCATGTTGTGGCGGATGCCCTCGCAGCAGGCGTGGAAGGTAGCCTTCTCGTCGGCGGTCAGCGGCAGCTCGACGACCTGCTCGACGCCGTTTTCACCGATGACGCAGGGAACGCCCGCGAACAGGCCCTCTTCGCCGTACTCGCCGCACAGCTCCATGCTGGCGGGCAGGATGACCTTCTCGTCGTGCAGCACGGCGTAGGCCATGCGCGCGGCGGTGGTGGCGATGCCATATTCGGTGCAGAACTTGCCGGAGAACGTGACCCAGCCGCCGCCAATGGACTCCTTCTGCAGCGCGTCGCGGTCGAAGCGGAAGCGCTCGTCGGTCTTGGCCCACTCATCCAGCGGCACGCCGCGGAAGCTGACGCAGGACCAGGGCGCGAACTGCTGGTTACCGTGCTCGCCCATCATGTAGCAGGTGATGGACTTGTGGTCAAGGCCGGTCTGGCGCGCCAGCGCGCTCAGCAGGCGGGAGGTGTCGAGGCCCGTGCCGGTGCCGAACACGCGGCCGCGGGGCAGGCCCAGATGCAGCGCCAGCTCGCGCGTGACGATGTCGCAGGGGTTGGTGATGTTGATGAGCACGCCGTCAAAACCGCTGGCCTTGATCTTTTCCGCGTAGCCGCGCACAGCGGGGATGGTGAAGTCCATCTCGGTCACGCGGTCGTGCGTGCCGCGCAGCAGATCGATCTTGCCGACGCTGTTGACGATGACGTCGCAGACACCGAGGTCGGAGAAGTCGCCGCCGCGGACCGTCACACGGTGGGGCATATAGGCGACCGCGTCGCGCAGATCCTGCACTTCGCTTGCGAGCTTCTGCTCGTTCTGGTCGACGAGCACCAGCTCGTCTGCGATGCCCTGGATGGCCAGAGCATAAGCCACATGTGCGCCGACGTGACCCATACCGACCACGCCGAGAACTCTTTTCTTTGCCATAAGAATACTTCCTTTCTCAAAACGGTGTGCCCGTCAATATAAACTGAATGATGAGGGATGCGAGCGGCTCTTACGCGCCGAAGTTGGGGAAGAGCACGCAGGTATAAAGCATGGCGAGGACCATGTACAAAACAAGGATGATGGCGAAGGCCTTGAAGGTCTTCTTCATGACTTCGCTCTCGTTGCCGACTTGGTCGACCGTCGCGCAGGCGGCGACCGTGTTGTTCGGGCAGATCAGGTTGCCGAGCGAAGCGCCCGCGTTCTGACCAGCGAAGATGGTGATGGGGTTCATGCCGAGCGAGGCCGCCGCATCGATGTGCATCTGAGCGAACATGATGTTGGAGCCAAGGCCCGTGCCGGTGATGAACGCGCCGCTCGAGCCGATGAGAACGGCAGCCGCGGGATAGAAGCGGCCGACGACGGCGGCGATATCAGAGGCGAGGAGGTTCATCATGCCTGTGGAGGAGGACTGCATGATGTAGGCGACGATAAGGAGACTTCCCATCGTGACGAGGACCGGCAGCACGCCGCTCGCAGTACGCTTGCAGACTTCTTTATAGGTCTTGAAGTTCACGCCCAGCGTGAGCGCGCCGAGGATGCCGCACACAAGGATGACAAGGTCGACCCAGAAGATGTAGCCGAAGGTGCACATGATGGCAAAGCCGTTTTCCACGACAGCGGGGAAGCCATAGCGGATGAGGGGAAGGAGCACGAGCATATAGATGTAAGGCGACATGGCCTTGAAGGAGCTGTACCTGCGCTGATGCGCGGCGCTTTCGTTGCGGAATTCATCGGGGGTCTTCACACCGACGAGCTTGACATACGCAACGGAGAGGAGGATGGAGATGAGGCCGGTGCCCATGGAGGTGACCTCCGCGCCGACGTAGTTGGAGAGGAGGAACATCGTCAGGCACGTCGTCGCGCCTGCGAAGGTGAGGTAAGGGAGAATGCCCTTGTAGCCCTTTTTGCCGAATGCCATGCCGATCATGATGAACGGGATGACGAGCACGCCGAACATGTGGAAGCGGCCGGCCATCGCGGCGTTCTGCGCGACGGTGGCAAGGCCCGCGTCAACGAGGGCCGCACCGCCGTTGATGGTCGTCAGGCCCGCGCCGCCGAACGAGGCGGGCGTCGCGTCGCCGAGCAGCGCGATGGCGATGGAGGTGGTGGGGTTAAAGCCGAGGGCCACGAGGAACGGGGCGGCGATGGCGGCGGGAGCGCCCGCGCCCGCCGCGCCCTCAAGGAAGATCGGCAGCATCATGCCGATGATGACGACCTGCACGCGGCGGTCGTCGCTGATCTGCGCAATGGTGGCTTTCACATCCTCGATGGCGCCGGTCTCGCGCAGCAGGTTCAAAATGGTGAACGCGCCGAAGACCATCAGCACGATCTTGAGACCTTCCTTGATGCCCTTCCAGACCAGAGGGTCGAGCACCTTGACGTTTTCGGCAAAGGTGACACCGTCAACATTGAAATAGGTGAAGGCAAGAAAGAGCGTCCATAAAAGTGCGATGGGGGAGACCGTTTTTGCGGATTTTTTGAAGCCCAGGATGCCGACGAGCACGACGACGATCGGGCTGAGCGCCATGAGGAAGTTTAAGAAGTCCATTGGAGTAAGTCTCTCTTTCTAAAAATGTGGAAAGTGGGGATACGATCTATTTCCGCTTTTTTCGCCGGCCGAACGAGAAAAAGTGAAAAGCGAAGGGAAGAGGCTCCGTCTGATCGACGGAGCCTCTTTCAGCATATCAGTCTCTATCTCGTGCGGAGAGTCGGGAGAGAATTTGAAAAACGCGTCGCGATCCGGACGGCCTGTTCAGTTTTTGCTCTTACTACTACTGCCAAAGGCAGAATAATAAGAATGGACGCCAGCAGAAGAATGCTGGCGTCCAGAATAATGATCATGCTGTTTTCAGTGCAGGGGAAAGCGGCACAGGCTGCCTGTGCGAAATGGGATGCAGTTGCGTTTGCAAAGAACTGAGTCATCGTGGCTTTCTCCTTTCCTGAAGATGAGTGGAGTGTAGCACATATTTTTTTCGCCTGCAAGGGGGAAGGCGGCTAATTATGCAAAATCGGATGAACACACAAAAAACAGAAATACCCAGTTTCACGCATTGTTAAAAAGATATAACGATCCTTCATGGAAAACAAATGCTATTTCCGCGCGTTTTTCGCATAGGGACGGACTGTGTGCCCATAGGATGAACAAAAACGGGAGGAATGCCCTATGCTTTCTGTTGCTCTGACGCTCCTGGCCCATGCGATGCTGCTCTCGCTGCACCTGTCGAGCGGCTCATTCCCCAAGCCTCTTTCCGCCAGGGAAGAGCGCGACTGTGTCGCGCGGATGCTCGAAGGAGATATGGACGCGCGCAACACGCTCATTGAGCACAACCTTCGTCTGGTCGCCCACATCGTCAAAAAATATTACACCCAGTCCGAAGAGCAGGACGACCTCGTTTCCGTCGGTACGATCGGTCTCATCAAGGGCGTTTCGAGCTATCGGCCAGAAAAGGGGACCCGCCTTGCGACCTACGCCGCCAAGTGTATCGAAAATGAGATCCTTATGTATTTTCGCAGCCGCAAGAAATTGCAGGGCGAGGTCTCGCTCAACGATTCGCTCGATTCCGATGGCGACGGCGAGGCGCTCTCGTTTCTCGATGTCGTCGGCGTGGAGGATACGATGTACCTCGACATCCAGGACCGTGACGACTGCCTGCTTGTGCGGAAGCTCGTGCGCGAGTGTCTGACTGAGCGCGAGCAGGAGGTCATCACCGCGCGCTACGGTCTCGGCGGCAGGATGCCCCGCACGCAAAGGGAGGTCGCAAAAACGCTCGGTATCTCGCGGAGTTATGTATCGCGCCGCCACTAATGTAAACGATGCCCGGAAAGCCTTGAAAATCAAGGGTTTCCGGGCATCGGTCAGTTTAGGGTAGCACCGCCATTATTGTAAGCGGCGAGAAATTTGGACAATAAGCGGCCATTCATTCTATTACAAACGAGTAACAATTGGGTTTGGAGGAATATCATATTCGATTCTTAGAATCTTTCCTCGAAAGCGATAGAGTTTTTCGCTAAGTGAAATATCAACTTTCAAGGTGTCTTTTTTGTTGATTTTATCCCTGAATTTCAAATATTCAGAATGATTTTCAAAATTTCCTACTTGG
>URXY01000058.1 GCA_900552015.1 uncultured Eubacteriales bacterium
TTGGGAGGGAAAACGCATGGACAAAGCAGAGAAAAACGAGACCATCCGCGCCGCGGCTGCGAGCATGGCGGCGAATTATAAAAATTCGGATATCCCCCTTTACGGCGACGCGCAGCGTATGCCCTCGCGCGATGCCGTCATCGAGATCATCCGCGACTGTCAAAAGCTTCTCTTCCCGGTCTATTACGGCAACCGTGACCTGTTGAAGCTGCCGCCTGAGCAGTACAGTGCGCTTTTGATGGAGCACATCCACGAGAAGCTGACGACGCAGATCGCGCTGACGATGATCGAGTGCGATGAAAACTACGAGTGCGCCTACGATATCAGCAGCGGCTTTGTCGGCCGTCTGCCCGCCATTCAGGAGCTGCTGATGAAGGACCTTGCCGCAAACTTCGACGGTGACCCCGCGGCCTACAGCATGGAGGAGGTCCTGCTCTCTTATCCCGGCATGTTCGCCATCTTCATCTACCGCATCGCGCATGAGCTCTATACGCGCAGGGTCGCGATGATCCCGCGCATGATGTCGGAATATGCTCATTCGCAGACCGGTATCGACATCAACCCCGGCGCGACCATCGGCGAATACTTCTTCATCGACCACGGCACAGGCGTTGTTGTCGGCGAGACGACCATCATCGGCGACAATGTCAAGCTCTATCAGGGTGCGACGCTCGGTGCGCTCTCGCCTGCGGGCATGGCGACGAATCCCAAGGTCCGCCGCCACCCGAAGGTCGGCAACAATGTCGTTATCTATGCAAATTCCACGCTGCTCGGCGGCGCGACGGAGATCGGCGACAATGTCATCGTCGGCGGTAACGCATTTTTGACCTCCTCGGTCGAACCCGATACGGTCGTCAGCGTGAAGAATCCTGAGATGACCTTCCGCGGCAAGCGGCATAAGGAAGAATGATCCTGACGGAAAACGCGCGTCTCCGCCTGCGGACGATGCGCCGCGACGATCTGGACGAATTATATGCCATGCTTTCGGATGCTGAGGTGATGCGCTGGCTGGAGGCGCCCTTTACGCGCGAGCAGACCGAACGCTTTTTGGAGCAGGCGGGTTTTTCTGAGCCGCCGCTCATTTACGCTGCGGAGAACGCGGCGGGGGAGTTCCTCGGCTATGCCATCTATCACGACTATGACGAACGCAGCCGGGAGCTTGGCTGGGTGCTCAAGCGGTCCGCGTGGCACAAGGGCTATGCAGGCGAAATGACGGACCTTTTGACCGCGCTTGCGCAACGGGAGGGGAAGGACGCCGTGATCGAATGCGTCTCCGAACAGACCGTGAGCGCGCACATCGCGCGCAGGTATGGCTTTTCCTATGAGGGCAGTGCAAACGGTCTTGACATTTACCGCCGACACGCTACAGAATAAGAAAGAGAGCGCTTCCCGACATCGGAAAGCGCTCTTTTCGCATAACATCCAAATTTCGCGCCCGTAGGCGCAAAATAGGTTTGATTTGTTTTCTGCCGCGACATGTGCGTGGCAGAAAACACTTTGCGCGGAGTGAGCGTCGAATCGTTCGCTTCAAGCGAACGACCGAGGCGCAGAACGCAGCGAAATTTTCTCAAAAAGAAAGCGCTCTTCCATTGGAAGAGCGCCTTCTTTTTGAAATGCTTATAAAAGCAGTACGCCCGCATCCTCGCACAGCCTGCGGGTATCGGCATCCCACAGGGAAGCCTGGACCTCGCCGATGTGCGCCGTGCCGATGAGCAGCATGCAAAGTCTGCTCTGGCCGATGCCGCCGCCCATCGTCAGGGGCAGCTCGCCACCCAGCAGCATCTTGTGGAAGGGCAGCTCGCGGCGGTCGTCGCAGCCGGCGATGGTCAACTGGGTGTCGAGAGACTTGGGGTCGACGCGAATGCCCATCGAGGAGACCTCGAAGGCGTGGCCGAGCACGTCGTTCCAGTAGAGGATATCGCCGTTGAGCTCCCAGTCGTCGTAGTCGGGAGCGCGGCCGTCGTGCTTGATGCCGGACTTTAAGACCTTACCGATCTGCATGACGAAGACGACGCCCTTCTGCTTGCAGATCTCATCCTCACGCTGCTTGGGCGTCAGCTCGGGATACAGGTCCTCGAGCTCCTGCGTGGTGATGAAGAACACATCGCGGGCAAGCTTGGTGTGTAGGGAGGGGAAGGCGATGTTCAGCGCGTCGCTCGTCTCGCTGATAGCGCCAACGATATCGCGCACGGTACGCTTGAGGTATTCCACATTGCGGTCCTCCGCGGAGATGACCTTTTCCCAGTCCCACTGGTCAACGTAGATGGAGTGGAGGTTGTCGACCTCTTCATCGCGGCGGATGGCATTCATATCGGTGAACAGGCCCTTGCCGACGTTGAATTCGTAACGCTTGAGGGCAAGACGCTTCCACTTGGCCAGCGACTGCACGACCTGCGCATTGGTGCCGATATCGGGGATATCGAAGGAAACAGGACGCTCGACGCCGTTTAAATTATCGTTCAGACCGGAATTTTCATCCACGAACAGCGGAGCGGAGACGCGACGCAGATTGAGCGCATTGCTCAGATTCACCTGGAAATTACTCTTGATGAATTCAATGGCGCGCTGCATTTCGTATACAGACAGAGGGGTGTGGTAGTTCTGAGGGATATAGGACTTACTCATCGGGTCTCACTCCTTATTAAAAATATGCATTTATTATAACCACGCCTATTAGCATTGACAATAGTGAAATTTGAAAGAATTCCCATTGCAAAATGAAAAAAATTTGTCGACACAAACAGCATTGCGAAAAAACTTAATTCTTTTGCCCGTTGCAATCCGGAGACGTGCGTGGTAGACTGCAAAATGAGATAAAATGGAGATAGGAGGCCCTTTCGTGAAAACACTGCTGACCAATGCGGATATCCTGCTGCGCAAGGAAGACGGCGGCTATGAAACGCTGCGCGGCGCTTATCTCGGCATCGACGAAAATAAGATCGACTATATCGGCACGCTGCGCCCCGCAGACAGCTACGACTGCGAAAAAAATATGACCGGCAAGCTCCTTGCCCCGGGACTCATCAACTGCCACAGCCACATCGCCATGACGCTGATGCGCGGCATCGGCAGCGGGCTGCCCTTGCAGAACTGGCTCTTCAAAGCCATTTTCCCCATCGAGGATCGCCTCGTGCGCGAGGACGTCGCCGCGGCGAGCCGCTTTGCGCTCCTCGAGATGATCGCGGGCGGCACGACGAGCTTTTCCGATATGTACTTTTTCCCCGAGGAGACCGTATGGGCGGTCGAAGAGGCGGGCATCAAGGCAAACCTGAACCGCTGCGTGCAGTGCTTTGACGAAAGCCAGACCGTGGAGCAGAACACGCAGATCCCCGAGTCGCTCGTGCTTTTTGAAAAGTACCATGGCGCGGCGGATGGGCGCATCCGCATCGACTTTTCCATCCACGCGGAGTATACCTGCAAGAGCCATATCGTCAAGGCGTACAGCGACCTCTGCCGCGAAAAGGGCGGACGTATGCACATCCATCTTGCCGAGACCGCGCGCGAGCAGCGCGAGTGCATCGAGCGCTACGGCAAAACGCCGACGGAGTGGTTTGAATCGCTCGGCACGTTCGATTCGCCCACGGCGGCGGCGCACTGTGTCGCCGTGACGGAGCGCGACATGGACATTCTGAAGGCGTACGGCGTCAGCGTCATCCACGATCCAACGTCGAACTTGAAGCTCGGCAGTGGCTTTGCTCCCATCCGTCAGATGATGGACAAGGGCATCAACGTGACGCTCGGCACCGATGGCACGGCCAGCAACAATAATTTGAATATGTTCGAGGAGATGCACCTTGCCGAGATCATGCACGACGGCTACCACAACGACCCGACGCTCATCTCCACGCAGGAGGTGCTCGACATGGCGACGGTCAACGGCGCGAAGCTCCAGGGGCGCGACGACACCGGCGTGCTGGCGGTCGGCAAGAAGGCCGATATCATCGCGATCGATCTGAGCAAGCCCCACCTTTACCCCAACTTCGACACGCCCGCGCTTCTGACCTGTTCGGCGCAGGCGGGCGACGTGTGCATGACGATGGTGGACGGCAATATTTTGTATGAAAACGGCGAATTCAAGACGCTCGACGAGGGCAAAGTGCGCGCCGATATGGAGCGCGCCGTGGAGCGCCTTTATAGAAAGTGAGAGAAACGAACATGGAAAGAGCCGATAAAGACCTTGCTTTTCTGCTGCGCTACGAAAATGTCGCGTGGTTTGAAAACGGCGAGGTGCGCATCTTAGACCGGCGCGTCTATCCTGCAAAGGTCGAATTTGTCACCTGCCGCACGCACGGCGAGGTCGCGCAGGCCATCACTGACATGGTGACGCAGAGCGCGGGCCCCTACACCGCCGTGCCGATGGGCATGGCGCTCGCGGCATGGGAATGCCGCGATAGAACGGCAAGTGAGCAGATGGAGTATCTCAGAAAGGCGGCGTATACCATTTCGCACGCCCGCCCCACGACGCAAAAGCGCATGGGACTTCTCTGCGATATCTGCCTGAAAGAGGCCGAGCGCGCACTTTCGGCGGGCGAAAATGTGGCCGAGGCCATCAAGAATAAGACCATCGAGCTCAACAACGTGCGTTATAACAGAATGGCAAAGATCGGCTCATACTTAGTCGATATGTTCCCCGACAACGGCGCGGTGATGACGCACTGCTTTGCCGAAACGATCGTCGGCACGATGCTGCGCGAGTGCAGAAACCGCGGCAAGAACATCCGCCTTTTCTGCCCTGAAACGCGCCCGTATTTTCAGGGCGCGCGCCTCACGGCATCTGTCTGTCACGACATGGGCTTTGACGTGACGGTCATCTCCGACAATATGCCGGCTTTCGTCATGCAGAACGAAAAGGTCGACGTTTTCACCACGGCGGCGGACGCCATCTGCTGCGACGGCCATGTGGTCAACAAGGTCGGCACCTTCCAGAATGCCATCGTCGCCAAGTACATGGGTATTCCGTACTTCGTCACCGGCGCGCCCGATCAGGGACATGAGACGGTGGACAGCGTCCACATCGAGATGCGCGACCCGAACTTTACGCTCCAGGTCATGGGCGTGCGCACGGCGATGGAGGGCGTGAAAGGCTATTATCCCGCCTTCGACATTACACCGCCGCACCTCGTCTCGGGCGTCGTGACCGACCTTGGTATCTACTCTCCCTACGATCTGCACCGCTATTTTGCGGACGGCAGCATCGGCAAGGACAATCTGGTGATTTAAAATGGAACAAAATCTGGATATTCTTCGTCAGGAGATCGTGGGTAGATCGCTTGAGGCGTTTCGCGAGGGCCTGTTTTCCGGCACGAGCGGCAACATGAGCTGCCGCATTGCGCCCGACGAAATGCTCATCACGCCGACGTCCGTGCGCTACGATGTGCTGCGCGCGCAGGACATCGTGCGCATGAAGTTTGACGGCACGGTGCTCGAGGGGGCCTTGCAGCCATCGAGCGAATGGCGGATGCACACGGCGGTGTATGAGGCATACGGCGAGACGAACGCCGTCTTTCACACGCATTCGCCCTATGCGACGGCGTTCGCCGTCGTGCGCCAGAGCATCCCCGCTGTTTTGATCGAATCCTGCGTCTTTCTGGGCGGAGACGTCCGCTGCGCGGACTATGCCGCGCCGGGGACGAAGGCGGTCGGCCTGAATGCCGTTCCGGCGCTCAAAGACCGCGGCGGCTGCACGCTCGCCAATCACGGTGTCCTCGCCGTGGGCAAGGACCTTGCGCAGGCGTACCTGCGCGCGGAATACATCGAGGACGTCGCCAGAATTTACACGTATGCCAAGTCCATCGGCACGCCGGTGACACTCGATACACTCTAAAAAACACCCTGCGCATGGGCGCAGAAGGAGAACTGCCAATGAAAAGATTCCTGAAAAAAGACAAGCTCCTCGTGCTTCTGGCACTGCTGGGGCTGCTCGCCTCACTTGTGCCGATCGTGAACCGTGTGCAGACCGAGGAGAGCAACAAGTATTACGACATCGTCCTCGACTACAACAGCATGCGCTCGATGGCGCGCCAGTCCTCGCAGAGCGAGGATGAGTGGCTCGACCTCTTCAAGTCGCTCGGCGTCGACAAGGTCGCGCTCAGCGAGGCGAGCGCCCTCAACCTGCACGACAACGCCGCCATCCCCGTGCACGCGATGACCGTGAAAAAGGCGGCGGAGAACTACGGCTGGGAAGATCAGTATCCCGCCGAGGTCGCGCAGTGGCTGCGCGAGAGCTCGGACGTGAGCGATGCGATCATCTGGACGGAGACCGCCGCGAGCTATGAGTGGATACTGAACGCGTTCGAGACCCGCTTTGAGGACTTCGAGGCCAAGACCTATCTGGAGGGTGAGCACGGCTTCATCTTCATCCAGCAGCAGAAAAACGGCATGAAGGGCGAAAAGCTGCTCGACCTGCGCCTTGGCATCTGGCCGGACACGGTGGAGCTGTTCGAGCGCCACGGCTACCAGATCATCCCGCGCTCCGTGACGGAAAAGGACATGAACGGCACAAAATTTGCCGAGGCCTATATCGAAGTGCTCAAGCACTTCAATGCGCCGTACTTTATGAACAACGGCGACGAGCTCGTCGGCTATGAGAGCGACGAGGGCTGGGATATGCTCGTGCAGTATCTCAACGAGAGCGGCGCGAGCGTCGCCATGATGGAGCAGAACGACCAGAGCCTCAACCTCACCTGGCCGGGCATTGAGGATCTGCTCAATGAAACGGGCTATCACGGTGTCCGCGTGTTCAACGAGTGGGCTTACATCCAGAACCGCTATGAGTACTGCGGCTATGAAGGCCCCGAGGAGATCACGAACACCTTCTTCAGAGCCATTGCCGAGCGCAACTGCAAGATCATCTTCCTCAAGATGATCCTGGAGCCCGACAGCGATGTGAGCTGGGATGCCGACGAGAAGGAGTGGGTCTACATCACCGACCCTGCCGACTATGAGCAGATGCTCACCGACCTTGATGCGCGTCTCGAACCCCTCGGCTACACGCGCGGCACCGTGCCCGCAATGGAGCTGAAAACACCGTCCACGGCTCTCAGGATCGTGCAGGGCGTCGGCACGGCGGCGCTTCTGGTGCTGCTCTTTGACCTGTTCTTTGTCATCGGCAAGCGCTGGCGCACCATCCTGCTCGTGCTCGGCGCGCTGGGCTTTGCGGGCCTTGCGGTGCTGAAGCCTTCGATGTACCGCCTCATCCTCTCGATGTCCGGCGGCATCGTGATGCCGTCGCTTGCGGCGGTGGGCCTGTGCCGTGTGCTGATGGAAAAGCGCCGGACCGAGCCGCAGGCAAAATTCGGCAAGGTCCTCGGCTACACGCTGGGCGTTTCGCTTCTGACCATCCTCACCGCATTTTGCGGCTCGCTGCTTGCGACCTCTGCGCTCTCGCAGCTCTCCTACATGATCGAAATGGACCTTTACCGCGGTGTGAAGATTATGCAGCTCATCCCCATCGGGCTTTTTATCCTGGCGTATCTGCTCGTTTACGCCTATGAGGAGACCGGCGCGCGCGACGCGGTGCTCGCGCATGTGGGGCCGCGCGGCGAAAAGGGGCGCGTCAAGCGCTTCAACGCCTATCTTGCCCAGCAGCTCAAAACGCCGATGCAGCTCGGTTGGTTCGTGGCGGTCGTGGTCATCGCAGTCGCGGCGGTCTTTATGCTGCTCGTGTTCGTCTACTATATGTACCGCACCGGCAACTCGACCACGACGTCGGCAAGCGAGCTTGCGTTCCGCAACTTCCTGGAAAACACGCTCATCGCCCGCCCGCGCACGAAGGAGATGCTTGTTGGCTGGCCGATGCTGATGCTCTTTATCTGGTCGCTGCGCCGCGGGATGAAATTCCTGCCCATGGTCTTCGGCACGGGTATGACCATCGGCCTTGTGAGCGTGGTCAACACGTTCCTGCACATCCGCACACCGTTTTTGCTGAGCCTGCTGCGTACCGGCTGGGGCATTCTCTTTGGCCTGATCATCGGCACAGCCGTGGTCATTGTGGCGGAGCTCATTTACCGCCTTGTGCGCAGGATCTGCGGGGTGGAGAATGTATAATATCCTGATCTCGGGCTATTACGGCTTCGACAACATCGGCGACGAGTCCATCCTGCGTACGCTCGTCTCGTCGCTGCGCGAGCACATTCCCGACTGCTCGCTCACGGTGCTCTCGCACAATCCCGCCTCCACGCGCGAAAAATACGGCGTCGAGGCGGTGGACCGCATGTCGCCGATGGCGATTTTACGCGCGGTGAAAAAGTGCGACATGCTCATTTCCGGCGGCGGCAGCCTTTTGCAGGATGTGACGAGCAGCAAGAGCTTACACTATTACCTCTCCATCATCCGCTGCGCGGAATTCTTCCATAAAAAGGTCTTCATCTATTCCCAGGGCATCGGCCCCATCGACCGCCCCGGCAACCGCCGCGCCGCGGCGGCGGCGCTCAAGCGGGCGGACGGTATCGTCGTGCGCGACGAGCGTTCGGCGGTGCTTTTAGAGGAGATCGGCATCGCGCGCGACAAGGTCGTTATCACGGCAGACCCTGTCATCCGCATGAAAAAGCCCGACGGCGACGTCGGCGCGGAGATATTGCAGAAAGCAGGCGTCTCGCTCGGCGGCCGCCTGACCGTCGGCTGGGCCATCCGCGAGCGGGATACGGACAGCCGCTTTGTCAAAGAGCTTTTGCGCTCCATTCAGATGATGAAGGACAAGTACAACGCGCAGTCCGTGCTCATCCCGTTCCACTATGAAGAGGACGGCGAGGTCTGCCGCCATATCGCGGCGCAGCTTCCGGACGACACGGCGGTGTGCCTGAATGAAAAGTACCTCTCCGAGGATATGCTCTCCATCATCGGCAACATGGACCTGCTCGTCGGCGTGCGCCTGCATTCGCTCATCTACGCGGCCATCATGGGCGTGCCGCTCATCGGCATTTCGTATGACCCCAAGTGCACGGCGTTTTTAAACTCCGTGGGGCTCGACAAGCTGAGCACGAAGGAGAACTTCACGGCGGAGCGCTTCCTGCCTGAGGCCGAGCGTGTGCTCGAAACGGGCAGGGAGCAGGTGCAGTGCGTCGAGGAGCATATGGCCGAGCTTTCGCGCAAGCTCGACACGAACGAGAAAATGATCTGCGCGATCATGGAGAAATCGAGGAAACATACCATGCAAGACCCTCAAAAAAATACGGAAAAGAAGGATAGATCGGGCGTCCGCACGGCGGGGGCGATCAGCTTCGTCTTTCTGCTGACGCTGTTTGCCAAGCTACTCGGCGTGGTGCGCGAGATGATGCAGGCCAACATCTTCGGCACCGGCATCGACGCGGACCTCTACACCGCGTCCTACAACTCGACGCTCTATCTCTTTACGACGATGTGCTACGCGCTGTGCATCGCGGCGGTGCCGATCCTGACGAAGGAATTTGCCGCCGACCGCAAGCGCGGCGAAAAAGCGGCCAACAACCTGTTGACCATCACGCTGCTCGGCTCGCTCGCGGCGGTCGTTTTGTGGCAGATCTTTGCCTCGACGCCGCTCGTCGGCACGATTTGGGACCTTGACACGACCGAGCTGCCACGCCTTGCGGAGTATATCCGCATCATGGCCTGCGCGCTGCCGGTCGTGGCGGCGGCCTATCTGAATGTCGCCATCTTCCAGGCGACCGACCACTACGAATTGCAGGGCAGCATGAGCATCCCGTACAACGCATTCCTTGCGATCTTCCTTGTGACGCTGGGCGCAAAGTGGGGCATCAAGGGCGTCGTCATCGCCAGTTCGTGCGCGTGGCTCTTGCAGCTCGCTATGAGCATCCCGTATGCGAAAAAGGAACATTATGTCTACCGACCGATGCTCGACCGCAAGGCGGACTACGTCGGAACCTACTTCAAGACCGCGCTCGTCACGGTGCTGACGACGTCGATCTTCCTGTTCTGCTATCTCATCGACACGGCGACCGCCACGGCGCTCAACGACAGCGCCGTCAGCGCGTTCTACTATGCCGACAAGCTCTTCACCCCGCTCACGACGAGCGTGCTGTACAGCATCAGCGCGGTCATGTTCCCGCGCTTCAACCGCGAGTTCACGAAGGAGGACTCGAAGGGCTATCTTGGCTATATCTGGAACGTGACGGAAAATACGCTGCTCTTTATCCTGCCGGTCTGCGCGATGATGTGCGCCTTTGGCACGGATATCATTCGCGTCATCTTTGAAAGCGGCAGCTTCACCGCCGAGTCGACCGAGATGACGGGCAGCATCTTTGCCCGCTACGCGCTCGGCATGAGCGCTTTCGCCGTGCTCGACCTTTTGAACAAGGCCTACTACGCGATGAAAAAGACGCTGGTGCCGCTGCTCATCAACCTCGGCGTTCTGGTGCTGAACATCATCCTGAACCGCGTGTTCTATACCGACACCGGCGTCGCGCTGGCAACTTCGCTTGCGCTGACGATCGGCGCGATCGCGATGACAATCCAGCTCTTCCACGGGACGAAGATCGTGCGCCTTGTGCCGCTTATTAAGGGCCTTATCGCCACGGCGGCGATGGCGGTCGTGCTCTACGGCGGGCACTCGCTGCTTGTCACGGCGGATGACAGCAAGCTGATGCTCGTGGTCAAGTGCGGCCTGACGGGTGTTGTAGGCTGCGTCGTCTATGTGCTGGTCAGCATGGTGCTGAAGCAGACTATCATTGCTGATACCATTAGAAAGTTCAAAAAGTGATACTTTTTGGGATTTATCCCCACACCGTGTGTGGGGGTCGCGGGAAAGGGGGCCATTCTCTCACGTGAGAGAATGGCCCCCTTAAACCCCCAAGAGAACGCGAGGGGAGGGCCCCTCG
>URXY01000059.1 GCA_900552015.1 uncultured Eubacteriales bacterium
GGTCATGCGCTCGCGGATGACGCTCTCCATGCGGGAAAAGCCGATGCGGAATTGGTTCTGCAGCAGCTCTCCCACGCAGCGCAGGCGGCGGTTGCCGAGGTGGTCGATATCGTCCTTATAGACGATGCCGTGCGCCAGCGCGTTCATGTAGTTGATGGAAGCGAGGATATCGTCGACGAGGATGTGCTTGGGAACGAGGCGGTCGGCGTTGTCGCGGATGGCCTCCTTGAGCTCTTCGCCGCTGTACTGCTCGAGCAGCTCCTTGAGCACGCTCTCGCGCACGCGCTCTTTGATGCCGCACTCGGCCACGGGGTCAAAGTCGACGAAGCGGTCGAGGTCGACCATGTGGTTCGAGAAGACACGCATCGTGCGGCCGTCGACCTCGATGGTCACGTCGTTGACGCCGATGGCGTCCATCTCGCGGGCCTCCTCGTCGGTGACGATGTGGCCGGCGTCGAACAGGATCTCGCCCGTGCGCGGGTCGGCGATGGGGAAGGAAAGCTTCTGCCCGCGGATACGGGTCCACAGGGAGAGCTTCTTGTTGAACTTGTAGCGGCCGACCATGGACAGGTCATAGCGGCGCGGGTCGAAGAAGAGGTTGTTGATGAGGGTCTCGCAGGCCTCGACCGTGGGCGGCTCGCCCGGGCGCAGCTTGCGGTAGATCTCGAGCATCGCCTCTTCGTAGGTCTTGCAGGCATCCTTTTCGAGCGTGACGGCCACGCGGTCGTCATCGCCGAACAGCTCGAGTATCTCGCTGTCGGTCTTGAAGCCGATGGCGCGGATGAGCTGGGTAATGGGGATCTTGCGGTTCTTATCGATGCGGACCCAGAAGATCTCGTTGGCGTCGGTCTCGTATTCGAGCCATGCGCCGCGGTACGGGATGACGGTGGACGTCAGCAGCGGGAGGTCGGTCTTGAGGTCGATCTCCTTGCCGTAGTAGATGCCGGGGGAACGGACGAGCTGGGAGACGACCACGCGCTCGGCGCCGTTGATGACGAACGTGCCGGACTCGGTCATGAGCGGGAAATCGCCCATGAATATCTCCTGCTCTTTGATCTCGCCGGTCTCCTTGTTGTAGAGACGGACGCTCACCTTCAGGGGAGCGGCATACGTCGCGTCGCGCGCCTTGCACTCGAGCACGTCGTACTTGGGCGCTTCATCCATCTTGTAGTCGATGAAGCTCAGCTCAAGGTTGCCGGCATAGTTGGAAATGGAGGCGACGTCGGAAAAGACCTCGCGCAGGCCCGTATCGAGGAACCACTGGTAGGACTTCTTCTGAAGCGCCAGCAGGTTCGGCATATCCACGATCTCTTCGTGTCGGGCGAAATTCTTGCGAAGGGTCTTGCCATACATCTTGTCTTTGGCCATTTTGCTCTTCACGCCTTTCTTTTCTTCAGGCCCTGTCCGCCTGAAGGAATGTATTGAGCGGCTCGGTCAGCTCGACACGCCCGGCCTTGTTGTCAAAACAAACGAGCGATATCTTGCTTTTTTTGCCGCAGTATGCTATTCTCTCGGTAATGGGTGGGGAATTTTCCTCACCTTTTCCCGTTTATAAGCGCTTTATTTTACCAAACCGTGCCGAAAAAGTCAAGGCATTTTTTGTGAACATCTGCAATTTCCGCAGATGTTTTTTTGTGCGCTTCGACGGACCTGCCGCCGCGTTGCAATGTTTCCGGTACTGTGGTATGATAAGAAAATGAGATGTGCGCCTTTCGGCGTGCCCGATGAAAGGAGTTTTCCGATTATGAAGCCTATCGCCATCGACGATTTCTGCGCCGTCCGTTCGCTCGCGAACGTGACCTTCTCCCCCGATGGGAGCAGCGCCTGCTTCACCGTGAGCCAGGCAAAAAAAGAAAAAAACTGCTATGAGTCCCGCCTGTACACTTTAAAGAACGGCTCCGTCCGCCCGCTGACCGGCGGCGGCAAGGAGTCCTCCTTCTGCTACTTAAACGAAAATACCGTGCTCTTTGCGGGCGACCGCGAGGGCGAAAAGGAGCCGTCGCTCCAGAGCCGCTACTATAAGATCGCGCTCGACGGCGGCGAGGCCGAGCTCGCCTACACCTTCCCCATCCCTGTTTCACAGGTCTTTCCGCTCCAGAACGGTGACCTGCTCGCCGTCGGCTCGACCTTCCCCGGCTTCGAGGACCTCTACAAGGGCGATAAGAAACTCTCCAAGGCCTACCTCGACGACAAGAAGGAAAATGAGGACTATGAGGTCATCACCCAACTGCCCTGGTGGTGGAACGGCAGCAGCTATACGCGCGGCGCGTATGAAAGCCTCTTCTATTACGACGCAAAGAAGAAGTTCCTCACCCGCTTGACGGATGCAGGCTTCTCCGTCTCCGACGTGCAGCTCACGGAGGACAAGAAGTCCGTCTACTACAGCCTGCTCGACGTGTCCTGTCCCCGCCCCGCGCACTTTGGCGGCGCGGACCTCTACCGCATCGACCTTGCCTCGCGCCGTCAGGAGCTTGTCGTCAAGAGCCGTCCCGACTTTGTCATCGCGACGTACGCGCTCGGCAGGTCCTTCCTGCTCGTCATGGCCGCAGACGGCAAGTTCGGCATGAACACGGACTGCGACTTTTATAAGCTCGACTACGAAACGCTCGCCGTCACGCCCTACGCCGTCTACGGCGAGGCTATCGGTTCTTCCGTCGGCTGCGATGTCCGCCACGGCGGCGGCCGTGCACTCAAGATGGATGGCGACGTGCTGTACTTCATCTCCACGCGCTTCGACGACGCGGGGCTCTACAAGCTTGAGGACGGCGAGGTCTCCCCTGTTCTCGTGCACGACGGCTCGATCGACAGCTTTGACCGCAAAAACGGTAAAATGCTCCTCTGCGCGCTCTGGGATATGAAGCCGCAGGAGCTCTACGATGAGACGGGCCGCCGCGTCACGCACTTCAATGACACCGCCCTGCGCGGTAAGTATGTCGCCCGGCCCGAAAAGCTCTACTTCATGTGCGGCGAGCACGAGGTACACGGCTTCATCTTAAAGCCCTTCGGCTTTGAAGAGGGCAAAAAGTACCCCGTCATCTTCGATATCCACGGCGGTCCCAAGACCGTGTACGGCCCCGTCTTCTATCACGAGATGCAGTATTGGGCAGGTCAGGGCTATTTCGTTATCTTCTGCAATCCTACGGGCAGCGACGGACGCGGCGCGTTCATGGATATCCGCGGCAAGTACGGCACCGTGGACTATGAGGACTTGATGGCCTTCTGCGACACAGCCCTCGAGCACTATCCCGAGATGGACCGCGACGAGCTCTTCGAGACCGGCGGCTCTTATGGCGGCTTTATGACCAACTGGATCATCGGCCACACCGACCGCTTCCGTGCCTGCGCCAGCCAGCGCTCCATCTCGAACTGGACGAGCTTCTACGGCGTATCCGACATCGGCCCCGACTTCTCCGAGGACCAGTGCGGCTCGACCATCTGGCCGGACGTCGAAAAATTCTGGTGGCACAGCCCCATGAAGTACGCCGACCAGGTCAAGACGCCGACGCTCTTCCTCCACTCCTTCGAGGACTATCGCTGCCCTGTCGATCAGGGCTATCAGATGTACTCCGCGCTCGTTGCGCACGGCGTGGAGAGCAGACTCGTCCTCTTCCGCGGCGAGAACCACGAGCTTTCGCGCAGCGGCAAGCCCAAGCACCGCATCCGCCGCTTGAACGAGATCACCGGCTGGTTCGAGCAGCACAAAGGCTAAGACCGTTCCCCACCGTCACAGATACCAAGGGAGGTCCCCATGTATCACGCTCTCCGGCGCATCATGAGCTCCGCCACCATCTTCGGGTATTTTCTCGAGGTCGTTCCCGTCACCTGCCTTGTCGGCATGGTCTATGCCATTTTTCGCCTGCGTGCCCTGCGCCGGAGCGATCGCATCGCGTGGGGCGCGGAGATCATGCAGTTTCTGTTCGTCTGCTATCTCACAGGGCTTTTGGGCCTTTTGCTTCTCCCGCCCGGCTTCTGGTGCAGCATCTTTGACGGCATCGCCTTCGGCTGGTGGAGCGAGGTCAAGCCTGTCTTCGGCCTCGGCGGCGTCAATTTATCGCCCACGCTGCTGCAGTGCCTGCGCGGCGAGTTGACGCTCGGGAGCTGGGTGAAGGAGATGCTGCTCGGCAACATCCTCATGTTCCTGCCGCTCGGCTTCTTTCTCCCCTTTGTGACGCGGCGCGTCAACAGGAAGAACATTTTTGCATTTGCTCTCTGCGTGCCCCTTGTCCTTGAATCGCTGCAGATCGTTCTGGGCCGGTCGTTCGATATCGACGATCTTCTCTGCAACTTTCTCGGCATCACCGTCGGATACTTTGCCGCAGCCGCTGTCCGGCGCATCGGCAAGCGCCCGGCGCACCCCCCGCTCGGAAAGGACCATTATGGAACGCCAGACCGTAGACAGTGAGATCACGCTCGTCCCGTATTATCCGAACTACAAGGCATCGCTGCCGTGGTATCAGGACCCCGACGTCTGCAAACAGGTCGATGACCGTAATAGCGTGTATGACCTCGATCTGCTCAAAGCGATGTACCGCTACTTAAACAAGCGCGGCGACCTCTATTACATCAAGTATCGCGGCCGCCTGTGCGGCGACGTCTGCCTGCATCCGGACGGTGAGGTCAATATTGTCGTGGCGAGGAGCTTTCAAAATAAGCACATCGGCCGGCGAGTCATTAGCAAACTGGCCGAACTCGCAAGAGCGCAGCACATCCCGAAGCTGCACGCGGATATCTACTCGTTCAACACGCAGTCGCAGTGGATGTTTGAGCACGCCGGATTTCGGAAAGCCGGCGACGAGCTGTATGAGCTCTGTCTGTAAATTCCAATATTCCATTGTAAAAGCGCCCGCTCAGTGAGCGGGCGCTTTGCTGTTCTCTTTTCCGGTTCAAAACTCCGGGCCGTTGTAGTAATGGTAGTCGTTGCCGTCGATGAAGCGGTCATCGCGCGCGAGCTTTTTGATCATGCGGTATGCCGCGGCGAAGAGCAGCACGACAAACGCAACGAAGATCCAGGCGTAGCCATCGTACTCATAGGTCGCAATGAAGTCGTACGTGCCGTGCAGCAGCATCGGCACGAGCACGGCAAAGCGGCGGCAGCGGCGGCTGCGGTACTCGTCGCCAAAGTTGTCGTAGCGCTTGGCAAGGCCATAAAACGCGCCCATGAACACGCCGAAGCACGCGTGTCCCGGCACAGCCGTGACGGCGCGGACAGCCGCCGTGCCGAGGCCATACATCAGCACATAGCTGATGTTCTCCCACAGGGCAAAGCCGAGCGCGACGAACACGGCGTACACAATGCCGTCGAACTGGCAGTTGAATTCGCCAGAATACCACGTGCGCTTTTTGAGCAACAGATACTTAAAGCCCTCCTCCGACAGCGCGACGACGATGAAATAGAGAATAGCGTTGTAGGCGGTCGTATCCTGCGGCACGATGAGCGCGAGGACCGTCTCGCCGATCTGCTCGCTGATGAGCGCGGCAAAGGTCGCGATGATGCCGAAAAGCACGAGCGAGAGCAGCAGCCTCGGCGACTCCTTATCGAGCCGGTCCTCCTTGTAGACAAAGCGCAGCAGGACGATAGCCGGGATGACCGCCGCAGCGATCAAGATCGGGTTTACATAAAAGAGAAACATCTTTCCTCTCTCCTCTTTATCATGATATCACAGCATACCAGCCATGGTGGATTTTGTCAACGCAAAGGGATTTGGACAGTCTCCCACTTGACTGCTGGGCAAAGAGTGTGTATGATGATTGCATTCGCTTTATTCATATAAAGGAGGTGAGCGGCATGGACCGTCGAAAGCGGTGGCTTGGTTATCTCTTCGTGATCTTCAGCGCCGTCATCTTCGGCTGTATGCCGCTGGGAGCAAATTTCCTCTATGCACAGGGCGTGACACCGATGAGCCTCGTCTTTCTGCGCAATCTGCTGTCGCTTCCCATCCTCGCGCTGCTCGGCAGCCGCCAGGGCGGGCTGCGCATCGGCCGCGGCGCGCTGCTTGAGGTCGGCATCGCCGCGTTCTTCGGCTGCTGGCTCGCCCCTGTCCTTCTGTTCAGCTCGTATCGCTATCTTGCCTCGGGCATGGCGACGGTATTCCACTTTGCCTATCCCGTCATTGTGGTGCTCGGCGGCTTTCTGTTGCATGAAAAGGTAAAAAAGAGCGCGCTCTTCTGCGCGCTTCTGTGCTCGCTCGGCATTCTGCTGCTCTTCGACCCGCACGGGACCATCGACCCTCTGGGCGTGACGTTCGCGCTCACCTCCGGTGTCGCGTACGCCGTCTACATCCTCATTCTCGGCCATTTCCGCCACCGCGAGGTCACGGGCTTCCGCCTGAGCTTCTACATGGCGATCGTGAGCATGGTCTGCACGTTTTTTCTCTGCCTTGCGACCGATCAGTTCCGTATGCCGCAGACGCCCGGCGGCTGGGGCGTGGCGTTCCTCTTCTCGTTCGCCATCAGCGTCGTCGCAGTCGTGCTCTTCCAGGAGGGGACGTTCCTCATCGGCGCGCAGCGCGCGGCCATTCTGAGCACGTTCGAGCCCATCACGAGCATCTTCTTCGGCATTCTGTTCCTCAATGAAACGCTCACGCCGCGCATCCTGCTCGGTTCGGCGATCACACTGCTCGCAGGCGCGCTCATCACCGTGACGGGCAGGAAAAGCGACGAAAAAGCCGCCCCCGATGCCCTTCAGGACTGATCGATCCCCGCGCCCGTATTCGTCCCCGCGCGCAGCGCGAGGATCATTGCAAGGCTGTCGCCGAGCTGCGAAAAGAGCGCAGAGAGCAGCGCGAGCTCTTCATCGCTCCTGCCCTGCGCCAGCGCGGAGGCCAGTACACCGATGAGCGCGGGCAGCGTATCCTGACACGGCATCGTCCATCACCTCATGTCTATTCTATGCAGACGGGCAAAAACCGCCCGCTGAGTTTTCATTTCACCAAGGAGGTCTCCCTTGCACAGCAGGTCACCCGCGGGCGCGGCGCTGAAGGCGGCGTTCCCGCACACCATTCCCATTTTAGCAGGCTTTTTGTTTCTCGGCATGACCTATGGCGTCTATATGCGCACGTCGGGCTTCAGCTTCTGGTACCCGATGATCATGAGCGTCGTCATTTTCGGCGGCAGCCTTGAATTTGTCGCGACGAGTATGCTGCTCGCGCCGTTCGCGCCGGTACAGGTCTTCCTGACGGCCGTGATGATCCAGGCGCGCCACCTGTTCTACGGCATTTCGATGCTCGACAAGTACAAAGGTACGGGCTGGAAAAAGCCCTACCTCATCTACGCGATGTGCGATGAGACATTCAGCGTCAACTACACGGCGGATATCCCCGAGGGCGTGGACCGCGGGTGGTTCTATTTCTTCGTCTCGCTGCTCGATGAATTCTACTGGTTCCTGGGCGCGACGCTCGGCGGCATCCTCGGCGGGCTTCTGCGCTTCAACACCGAGGGGCTCGACTTCGTGATGACGGCGATGTTCGTCGTCATCTTCATGGACCAGTGGCTCAAGGAGAAGCACCATTTCAGCGCGTGGATCAGCCTTGCGACGAGCGTCGCCTGCCTGCTCATCTTCGGCGCGGACAACTTCCTCATCCCCACGATGATCTGCATTCTTGTCGCGCTGACCGCGCTGAGAAAGCCCATTGAAGCGAAGACGCAGGAGGCGGCAAAATGACGATCTTACAACAGGCCATCACCATCATCCTCTGCGCGCTCGGCACGATGCTCACACGCTTCCTGCCGTTTCTGGTCTTCAACCCGAAAAAGCCGACGCCCAAGTACATCCAATACCTCGGCTCGGCGCTGCCGGGCGCGATCTTCGGCATGCTCGTCGTCTACTGCCTGCGCAATGTCGACGTGCTGCACTTTGCTTACGGCCTGCCCGAGCTCATCGCCATCGCCGTGACGATCAGCCTGCACCTGTGGAAGAGACAAATGCTGCTCTCCATCGCGGGCGGCACGGTGTGCTATATGCTGCTGGTACAGTTCGTGTTCTGAGTTCAATTTTCAATTTAACAGAAAGGAAGATGTTCCCATGCGCGTGATCGATCTGACCCACACTATCGCCGAAAATATGCCGGTCTACCCCGGCACGGAGCCGCCGATCCTCGCCGGCGCGAACACCTATGAAAAGGACGGCTTCAAGGAGACAAAGCTGACCATGTACACCCACACGGGCACGCACATGGACCCGCCCGCGCATCTGTTCGCCGGCCGCACGACGCTCGACGCCTTCCCCGCCTCGCAGTTCATCGGCAAGGCACTCGTCATCGAGTGCAGCGACTTAAAGGAGGGTGAGGCCATCACACTCGAGCGCATCCTGCAATACGGCAAGGACGCGGAAAATGCCGATTTTCTGCTCTTCCGCCTCGGCTGGGACAAGCGTTGGGGCACGGACGCCTATTTTGGCGACTATCCCTGCCTTGACAACGCGGCGCTCGACTACATCATCGCGAGCGACTACAAGGGCATCGGCTTCGACGTCATCGGCCTTGACCCCATCGCGGATGAAAACCTGACGCGCCACAAAAAGCTCTTCAAGAGCAAGGATATCGTCAACATTGAAAATCTCAAGGACCTGGACAAATGCGGAAAGGGGCTGTTCTCGTTCAGTTGCTTCCCGCTCAAGCTTGAAAATTGCGACGGCTCGCCCATCCGCGCGGTCGCGTGGTTCGAGGAATAATGTGCAAACTGAAAAAGGACGCTGCCCGCAATGTGGACAGCGTCCTTTTTGTATACAGAAGATCACTGGCTGATAAGGTTTCTTCCCCCACTGTAAAGGTAGTCGTAGTTTTCCTTCATAATGTTTTTCATAAAGGGAATGCAGAGCACCGCGTCTGCGGCGATCCATGCAAAGGGATCTGCC
The DNA here is from genome assembly GCA_900552015.1 of uncultured Eubacteriales bacterium. Taxonomy (GTDB): domain Bacteria; phylum Bacillota; class Clostridia; order Oscillospirales; family Oscillospiraceae; genus Hominicoprocola. The sequence goes on from URXY01000059.1 coordinate 8,852, forward strand.
ACGCACAGGCCGTAGACTGCTGCCTGCGGCGCTTCTGCGCTCACCGTGCCGCCCGCAAGCGCCGCAGGCAGCAGCAGACAGACAGCCACGCGCGCCACAAGCTCAGCCGCGCCTGCGCCAAGCACGAACTGCGGCTTTCCGATCCCCTGCACACAGTTGCGTGAAACAAAGATAAAGCCAAGGAAAACATAGAGCGCAAGGTCAACGTAGAGGTAGGAGTTGCCAAAGCGGATGGTCTCGGACGTGACCTTGTCAGCGCTGAGGAAGATGTGCAGATACGCCCCGTCGATCGTCAGCAGCAGGCCGATGAGGATGGAGCAGCCCGCCATGATGAGCATAATGATGAGCGACTGGAGCGTCCCCTTCTTGATGCGCTTTGAGTCCCCGGCACCGAGGTTCTGCGCCGTAAAACTCGTCATCGCAGAGCCGAGACCATTGAGCGGCGTCATCAGCAGGTTGTTGATCTTATTGGCCGCGCCAAAGCCGTTCTGCGCCGCATTCGAGACCATGATGCCGTCAAGCATATCGAATTGAACGACGATGCTCTGCACAACGATGATGCCAATGGCCAGCACGGAGAACTGAAGTCCAAGCGGGACACCCTGAATGATGTGACGCACGACATCATGGCGCGTGATCCGCCAATCTTCACGGTGCAGGTGCAACTCGGGGTACTTCATAAACGCATAGAAGAAGCAGCCGATCGTGCTGATGAGCTGCGCGCTCACCGTGGCGATGGCTGCACCGGCTACGCCCCAGCGGAACGAGACGATAAAGAGCAGGTCGAGCCCCACATTGAGCACTGTGGAAAATAGCAGGAACATCAGCGGCGTGATGGAATCACCCATACTGCGCAGGAACGAGCAGATAAAGTTATAGAAAAGCTGTGCGCCGATGCCTGCGAAGATGATAGCGCAGTAGGTATAGGCCGCGCGGTAGACCTCCGGGCTGTCTGGCGTGACATTGATCCAAGCGAGCATCGGGTCGAGCAGCACAAGGGCCAGCGCGGTGAGCAGCACCGTCAGTGCGGCGGAGAGGATGATCTGCGTCGTCATCGAGCGGCGCACGCCTGCGGGATTGTGCGCGCCCACATTGCATGACGTGACCACGCAGAAGCCTGCGCTCACGCCAAAGGCAAATTGCAGAAAAATGAAGATCAGCGAGGACGTATCGTTGACGCCCGCGACCTCCTGCGCCGTCAGCGTCTGGCCGACAATGGCCGCATCGCTGATGGTGTAGACTTGCTGTAATAGATATGAAATGATGATGGGGAATGAAAACGCGAGTATCGTTTTCCAGCACTCACCCTGCGTGAGTTCTACCGGCTGAAACAACGCGCGTAAGCCTTTTTTGTTCATTGTCTTTCCTATCCTTTGATCCTTTCTTTTTTGACTGGCAGATTATAGTCTCCCACAAAAACATTGTCAATGAGAAAGTTGAATAAAACAGGCAGGCTTTTGATCGTGAAATGGGCTGAATCGGCGCAAGCGAGCGAATATACAAAAAAGAAGTCACTCGATGAGTGACTTCTTTCCGTGTTGGCGCTACCTATCTTTCCGGGCCGTCTCCAGCCAAGTATTGTCGGCAGAAGCGAGCTTAACTTCCGTGTTCGGGATGGGAACGGGTGGACCCTCGCCCTAATCAGCACCAACTGCTGTATCGTAACTGCTTTACACAGTAACAAACTTTTATCAAATTGTCAAGTCTTTTGAGAAATGGTGACCCGTACCGGATTCGAACCGATGTTAACGGCGTGAGAGGCCGCTGTCTT
>URXY01000060.1 GCA_900552015.1 uncultured Eubacteriales bacterium
AGCGGGTGGTTTTTTGTTCCGTGCTTCCGCACGGAACTGCCTCAAGGTGAAAAAAGAAAGCGGCATCGAAAGACGGCTCTTTCTTTTTGCCCTCATCGGCGAAAACGGCATATCTCTTCCTTCCGCCTCATAGGATACAGCAACAAAACCGTGTTGAGGTGTACGATATGGAAGGAAGCCAGAACTATGTAGAGCTGTGGGGCGTTGTCGGGAGCGATCCCGCCTTTTCGCACGAGAACCATGCACGGCGGTTCGACAAGTTTCCCCTTCGGGTGGAGCGCCTGTCGGGTCAGAGCGACGTTCCCATCATCGTAGCGAACGAGGCGCTGCTGCGCACATATCCCGTGAGCGAGGGGCAGAGCCTGCGCGTCACGGGACAGCTTCGCTCGTTCAACAACAAGAGCGGCCAGGGCAGCAAGCTCGTCATCACAGTCTTTGCCCAGAGCATCGAACCGGGGGACGGGACATATTTCAACCGCATCCTGCTCTCCGGCGCGCTGTGCAAAAAGCCGTCTCTGCGGAAAACGCCGTTGGGGCGCAGCATCTGCGACCTCATCTTGGCCGTGAACCGCCACTACGGGCGGGCGGACTATCTGCCGTGCATCGCCTGGGGGCAGACTGCGATGCAGATCGCAGAGATGGATGTGGGCGACCGGCTGACCATCGAGGGGCGCGTGCAGAGCCGCACCTACACCAAGCAGCTCGAGACCGGCAGCGAGGAGCGCACGGCCTTCGAAGTCTCCGTGATGCAGCTCGTGGAGGAGACAGAGGACCCGAATGTTGAACGCTCCTGACAGACGGAATATATGGAAAAAGTCACTGCAATTCGCTCTTGCAGTGGCTTTTTTGCGTCGATATTCTCATTTTTATCCCCATAATGGCCGAAAGCGTTTATAGTCCCTCTTCCTATTCAAATAATTTATTAGTGCATCCCTTTACTTTTATCGATAAGAATGTTATGGTTTCATAATGTTGTATACGACCATCGCAAGAGATACCAGCGGTGGGACCATTGGTAACGGAGAGAGAAAAATGGCAAGAATTTTTTTACTCAAAGGCGATATCGCAAATCCCGGCTATGTGGATATCCCCGAAGATGCGACGACCATCCGGCAGGTCATCTATGACATCGGCGGCGGCATCCCGTGCGGGAAAAAATTTAAGGCTGTGCAGATCGGCGGGCCGAGCGGCGGTCTTTTGACCGAAGAGCATCTGGACCTTCCGCTGCACTTCATCAAGCTCAAGCCCTACGGTGTGCGCCGCGGCGACAGCGTCATCACCGTGCTCGACGAGGACCGCTGCATGGTGGATGTGGCCGCGCGGTTCATGGAATATACGCAGACGGAGTTCTGCGGCAAATGCGTCCCCTGCCGCGAGGGCACGAAGCGCATGAATGAGCTCCTCTGGGGGCTGAAGGACTACCGCATCGACCGCAAGGAGTTCACACTGCTCACCGACCTCGGTGAGATGGTATCGGTCACGGCGTTCTGCAACCTCGGCAAAAACTCGTTCCATACGCTGGACACAGCGATCAAATACTTCCCCGAAGAATTCGAGGATCATCTCAAGGGCGAATGCGCGCTCTGCGAGCGCGACCGCGAGCCCATCGAGCCCGGCGGACTGCCCTATAACAAGATCCGCCTGATCGTCGACCCAACGATCTGCCGCGGATGCAGCAAGTGCGCGCGCAACTGCCACGCCGACGCCATCACGGGCGTCATCAAATCCCCCTTCTCCATCGATCCGGAGAAGTGCGTGAAATGCTATACCTGCATCGAGGCCTGTCCCTTCGATGCCATCCGGGAGGTGGAGATCGATGGCTAACATCATGTACGTGGACAACATCCGCGTCGAATTCGATCAGGAGGCGACGGTGCTGGACGTGTGCCGCAAGGCGGGCGTAGAGGTACCGAACTTCTGCTTTCATTCCGACCTTTCCGTTTACGGCGCGTGCCGTATGTGCATGGTCGAAAACCTTGACACCGGCGAGATCTCGGCTGCCTGCACGACCAAACCGAAAAACGGCCTGCGCATCCGCACGAACACCGCTCGACTCCTCAAATACCGCCGCATGATCCTGGAGCTGATGCTCTCGGCCCACTGCCGCGATTGCACCATGTGCGAAAAGAGCCGCACCTGCCGCCTGCGCGAGATGGCGGTGCGCTTCGGCATCCACCACATCCGCTTCAGCGATACGCGCGAGCATATCCCCGAGGACCACTCCTCCCCCGCCGTGCAGGTGGACTACAACAAGTGCATCCTCTGCGGCGACTGCGTGCGCGTCTGCAAGGAGGTGCAGGGCATGAACATCCTGCACTTTGCCGGCCGCGGTCCGGGCCTTCACATCGAGGCGGGCGACGACCAGTTGCTCGCGAACACGCACTGCGTGAGCTGCGGCCAGTGCTCCGCCGTGTGCACGACCGGCGCCATCACGGTAAAAAACCAGATCGGTCAGGCCTGGCGCGCGCTGCACGACCCGCAAAAGCGTGTCGTCATCCAGATCGCACCTGCTGTGCGCGTAGCGCTCGGTGAGGCCTACGGCATCCCGAGCGGCGAAAACGTGCTCGACAAGCTCGTCACGGCACTCAAGATCATGGGCGCGGATGAGGTGTACGACACCATTTTCGGCGCAGACCTCACGGTGCGTGAAGAGTCGCAGGAGTTCCTGCGCAGGCTCGAAACAGGCGAAAACCTGCCGCTGATGACCTCCTGCTGCCCCGCATGGGTGCGCTACGTGGAAAACGAGCGGCCACAGTTCCTCAAGAATCTTTCCTCCGCACTCTCGCCCATGCAGATGCTGGCGACGGTGCTCAAGGACCGTTATCGCGAGAAAGATGCCGCCGATGGGCACACGACCTATCATATCGCTATCATGCCCTGCACGGCGAAAAAGATGGAAGCGGGCCGCCCCGAGTTCCGCCGCGATGGCGTGCCGAATGTGGACCTTGTGCTCACGACGCAGGAGGTCATCCGCATGATCAAGGAGTCCGGCATCCGCTTCCAGATGCTTGAAAAAGAGTCGCCCGACCTGCCATTCGGCATGGGCAGCGGCGCGGCCGAAATTTTCGGCACCTCCGGCGGCGTGGCTGAGGCCGTCGCGCGCTACTGTATGCCCGACAAGAGCAAAAACGCCCTGCGTATGCTTGAACACAGCGGTCTGCGCGGCAGCGAGCCCATCCGCTTTGTCACGCTCCCCATCGGCGACCGCGAGGTGCATATCGCGCTGGCGCACGGCCTTTCCAACGCCTCCAAGCTGCTCGACCAAATCGAAAACGGCGAGGTGCAGGTCGACCTGGTCGAGGTCATGTCCTGCCGCACGGGCTGCGTCGGTGGCGCGGGCCAGCCCTACGCGCTGATGAACACCAAGCTCCAGCGCGCGCACGGCCTTTACGAGATCGACCGCAGCGCGATGTTCAAGCGCAGCGAGCGCAACCCCGTCATCAACGCGATGTACGACGCGGGTCTCGATGAGCGCGCCCATGAACTGCTGCATCAGGAGTACGAAGAATAAAGAAAAGACCGGCTGCATCGGCGCAGCCGGTCTTTTGCCCTATCTTTTTTGAAAAATACCATTATTATTTGTAATAGGTCTATTGACAAATTCCGACATTTCCAATAATATATTTTCAGAGATCCATTATAAATTCTAAACTGGAGGCTCGTATGGAAGTCCGCAATCTGGTCACCTTCTTGAAGGTTACGGAACTCAAAAGTTTTTCCCGCGCTGCTGAAGCGCTGGACTATTCTCAGTCTGCCGTGACGGTGCAGATACAGCAGCTCGAGCGGGAGCTCGGCGTGCAGTTGTTCGACCGCATCGGTAAAACGGTCTCCATCACGCAATACGGCAAGGACTTTGTCTCCTACGCGCGTGACGTGGTCAGTGCCATCGCACGGGCGAGCGCTTTTGCCTCGTCCGACTCCGAGCTCAGCGGCACGGTGCGTGTCGGCACGCTCAACTCCCTGCTCACGGCATCGTTTTCCGATATTGTACCGCTCTTCCACGAGCGCTTCCCGCACGTGCAGATCAACCTGCACGCGGGCAACATCGCCTCCATCACGGAGATGCTCGTGAAAAACGAGCTCGACATCATCTATACTCTCGATGCGCAGATCTTCGACACGCAATTCGTCAAGGTCTTTGAAGCGCAGGAGGACGTAGTCGTCGTGACGAACGCGGAAAATCCGCTTGCCGAACGCAGCGACGTCCACCTTGCAGACCTTGTCTCGCATCCATTTATCCTGATGAATCACGGCAACCCCTACCGCGACCAGTTCGACCGTGAGCTTGCCCGTCAGGACCTGAGTGTGGAGCCGTTTTTGGAGCTCGAGAGCGACACGCTGGCGCTCAGGCTGATTCGCGAGAACCCGGAGTACCTCTCCATCCTGCCGCTCTACACGGCGGAGATGAGCATCCACAAGGACAACCTTGCCATCATCCCCGTGGCGGACTGCCAGATGCGCCAGTGGCGCCAGGTGCTCTACCACAGAAACAAGGTCATCACACCGCAGATTCAGGGGATGCTGGACGTCATTCTGGAAGTGGCGAAAAAACCGTTCTGAGCTGATATCTGTCTTCCCGCGGGGGCGCACCGAAGGGTGTGTCCCCGCTTTTTTGATCTACCGTGTCAGCACGCCGCAAAAAATGTAAAAAAAGGATGCAAAATAGAAAAAGGCGCGGTATAATAGGGAGCAAATTCCAAGTCCGCGTCGTCTGCCGCGGCATTCCGATCGGAGGGATCATTTTATGCGTATCGTTGTCAAGGTCGGCACCTCCACGCTGGCGCACCCCACAGGGCGGCTGAACATCCAGCGCATGGAGCGTTTCTGCAAGGTGCTGAGCGACCTCAAGAACATGGGACACGAGATCATTCTCGTCTCCTCCGGCGCTATCGCCATGGGATTTGGCAAGCTCAATCTGAGCGAGCGGCCGAAGGACACGCCGACCAAGCAGGCTTCCGCTGCGGTCGGCCAGTGTGAGCTGATGTATATTTACGACAAGCTCTTCACCGAGTACAATCACACGGTGGCACAGCTCCTCATCACCGCGCCCGACATTGAAGAGGGCGGCACCCGCAAGGAAAACTTCCACAACACACTCGCACGTCTTTTAGAGCTCGGCGCGCTGCCCATCATCAACGAGAACGACACCATCTCCACCGCGGAGTTCGGCATCGGCGACAATGACACGCTCTCCGCCATCGTGGCAGTGACGGTCAAGGCCGATCTCCTCATCCTGCTCTCGGACATCGACGGGCTCTTCGACGGCGACCCGCGCAAGAACCCCGACGCCAAGCTCATCGACACGGTGGACGTCATCGACGAGCACATCATCTCGCTCGGCGGCGGCAGCGGCTCGAATCTCGGCACCGGCGGCATGGCGACAAAGCTGCGCGCCGCGCAGATGGCAACGGCGGCGGGCTGCGAAATGGTCATCACCAACGGCCAGTCGCCCGAGATCCTCTATGATGTGGCTGCGGGCAAGCGCGTGGGCACAAGATTTACAGTAAAGAAGGATTGAATATGACGACCATCGATCTGCTGAAAAAAACAAGAGCTGCCTGGGGCAGCATCCGCAGCGCGAGCGCCGAGGAGAAGGACCGGCTGCTGCTCGCAATGGCGGAGAGCCTTGAGGCCAACAGCGAAGATATCCTGCGCGAAAATGCCAAGGACATGGAGGCGGCGAAGGGCACGATCTCCGACGTGATGCTCGACCGTCTCGCCCTGACGGAGAGCCGCATCCACGCGATGGCCGAGGGCATCCGCGAGGCCGCGGCGCTGCCCGACCACGTGGGCCGCGCGCTCGCGCAGTTCAAGCGCCCCAATGGTATGACCATCACCAAGCGGCAGGTGCCGCTCGGTCTGGTCGCCATCATTTATGAGAGCCGTCCGAACGTCACGTCGGACGCCGCGGCGCTGTGCATCAAGAGCGGCAACGTCTGCATGCTGCGCAGCGGCAAGGAGGCCTATCGCTCCTCTCACGCCATCGTCACGGCGCTCAAGGCGGGCATCGAGGCCGCGGGCGGCGACGCCGATATTGTCAACATCGTTGAGGACACGACACACGCGAGCGCGCAGGCGCTGATGACGGCGGACGGCCTTGTGGACCTGCTCATTCCGCGCGGCGGCAAGGGTCTCATCCGCGCCTGCGTGGAGAATGCGACTGTTCCCTGCATCGAGACCGGCACGGGCATCTGCCATGTGTACGTCGACCGTGACGCGGACCTTGACATGGCGGTGAAGATCATCGTAAACGCCAAGACGAGCCGCCCCTCGGTCTGCAACGCCGAGGAAGTCTGCCTTGTCCACCGCGCGATCGCAAAGGACTTTTTGCCGCGCCTCAAAACGGCGCTCGTCGATGAGCGCAAGGCTGCAGGGCTCGTCCCCGTGGAGCTGCGGCTCGACGAAGCGGCGGCGGAGATCATCCCCGGCACGATGGCGACGGAGCATGACTTCGACACCGAATTTCTCGACTATATTCTCGCCGTGGCGGTCGTGGACGATCTCGACGCTGCCATCGCGCACGTCCAGCAGCACTCCACGCACCACAGCGACTGCATCGTGACGGAGGACAAGGAAGCGGCGGCGCGCTTTGTCGACGAGGTCGACAGCGCAGCGGTGTATGTCAACGTCTCCACCCGCTTCACCGACGGCGGGGAGTTCGGCCTCGGCTGCGAGATGGGCATTTCGACGCAGAAGCTCCACGCGCGCGGGCCGATGGGCCTCGACGAGCTGAGCACCTACAAATATGTCATCACCGGCAGCGGTCAGGTCCGATAGATCCAGAAAGGCGGATACTCCGATGTACCACAACGACAAACGATACGCACTGACGAATTGCGTGATCTTAGACGGCTCTGAGCACATGGAGCCGCAGACGGGCAAAGCCGTCTGCATCGACGGCGATAAGATCGCCGAAATCACCGACGCGCAGCACATCCCCGCAGGCTATGAGACCGTCGACCTCGGCGGCAGATATGTGCTGCCGGGCCTCATCAATATGCACGTACACCTCCCCGCCTCGGGCAAGCCGAAGAAAAAGGCAAGCGACCCGAAAAAGCTCGTAAAGCTCATCACCTCCTGCAGTTTGATGAACATGATCGGCGTCAATCTGTGCGAAAGCTACGCCAAAACCGAGCTGCTCTCTGGCGTGACGACGATCCGCACAGTCGGCGGCGTTGCGGATTACGACACGCGCATCCGCGATCTCGCGGCGGCGGGTAAAATTCTCGCCCCGCGCGTGCTGGCGTCGAACATGGCAGTCTCCGTCCCCGGCGGGCACATGGCGGGCTCGCTCGCCTACGAAGCGCACACAGCGGCGGAGGCCGCGTCCTTCGTCGAGAAGATCGCCGGGGACAAGCCCGACCTCATCAAGCTGATGATCACTGGCGGCGTGCTGGACGCCGAGGTCGTGGGCGAGCCGGGCGTACTGCGCATGGCCCCCGCGCTCGTCAAGGCCGCATGCGACAAGGCGCACGCGCTCGGTATGCTCGTCGCGGCGCACGTCGAAAGCCCTGAAGGCGTGATCGTCGCGCTGCAAAACGGCGTGGATTCCATCGAGCACGGCGCGCAGCCGACGCAGGAAATGCTCGACCTCTTCAAAGCGCGCGGTGCCTTCCAGATCTCGACCATCTCCCCCGCCCTTCCCTATGCGCTCTTCGACCGCAGCATCTCGCACGCGACCTACGAGCAACAGGAAAACGGCAGGATCGTCTTCGACGGCATCATCGCGCTGGCAAAAGCAAACCTTGCTTCCGGCGTGCCCGTCGGTCTCGGCACGGACGTGGGCTGCCCCTACATCACGCATTACGATATGTGGCGCGAGCTGAACCACTTTGTCAAATACTGCGGCGTGACGCCTGCCTTCGCGCTCTACAGCGCGACCAAGCTGAACGCGCGCCTCGCCGGTATCGGCGATGTGACCGGCAGCATTGAAGCCGGCAAGCGCGCCGATCTCATCGTCTGCACAGACGACCCGCTCAAAAGCCCGAGCGCGCTGCGCACGCTTGACATGGTCATAAGCGGCGGCTACCGCATCGATAAGCCGCAGGTCAAGAAAATGCCTGAGGTCGAGCGTGAGCTCGACAAGTTCCTGTGAGCGCGATGAAGTACCTTGTATTATCCGATTCCCACGGCAATGTGGACAATATGGCGCGCGCCGTGGAGCGCGAGAAGCCGGACGGCATCATTCACCTTGGTGACTGCTGGCGCGACGCGGAGGAGCTGCTTGAGCTTTTCCCCCGCCTGCCGCTCGAGCAGGTGCCGGGCAACTGCGACTTTGGTCGCTTTGAGGCGCCCGAGCGCGTGCTCATCTTAGACGATCACCGCGTGCTCATCGCGCACGGGCACACGCTGGGGGTGAAGACGGGCCTTCTCCGTGCGCAGTACCGCGCGCTCGAGATGAATGCCGATATCCTGCTCTTCGGTCACACACACGTGCCGCTCGTGGATGCGGCGTCTCGGCCGATGATGCTCAACCCCGGCTCGATCGGCGATCCCCGCCGCCCGACCTACGGCGTGCTCGAGTTCAAGGACGGGCAAATTTACCCGTCGGTCTTCAAATTAGAAACCGAATAACAGACAGAGGATACGCTATCGCGGCGTATCCTTTTTTCTTGCAAAAGCCCTTGACTTGAAGTTAACTTTAAGTGTTATGCTCATCTCCATCAAAGAAAAGAAAGGAAATACAATATGAACGCCGCTGTTTTGAATGTAACGCAGGAGTGGGACAAGGTCTTCCCCCAGAGCGATAAGGCCCGGCACCGCAAGGTGACGTTCCATAACCGCTTCGGTATCACGCTGGCGGCAGACCTCTATGAGCCGAAAAACGATAGCGGCAAGCTCGCCGCTATCGCCGTCTGCGGGCCGTTCGGCGCGGTGAAGGAGCAATCCTCCGGACTTTACGCGCAGACATTGGCCGAGCGCGGCTTTCTGACCATCGCGTTCGACCCCTCGTTCACCGGTGAGAGTGGAGGTGAACCGCGCTATGTAGCTTCTCCCGACATCAATACTGAGGACTATCAGGCAGCGGTCGATTTTCTGTCCGTGCAGGAAAATGTCGACCCGGCGCGCATCGGCATCCTCGGCATCTGCGGCTGGGGCGGCCTTGCGCTGAATGCCGCCTCCATCGACACGCGCATCAAGGCGACCGTCGCCTCCACGATGTACGACATGACACGCGTAACGGCGAAGGGCTATTTTGATGCTGCCGACAACGCGGACGCGCGCCATGCATCGCGCAATGCGCTGAACACGCAGCGCACCGAAGACTACCGCAGCGGCAGCTACAAGCGCGCAGGCGGTGTGGTCGACCCGCTGCCCGCGGATGCGCCGCAGTTCGTCAAGGATCACTACACCTATTACAAAACACCGCGTGGCTACCACACCCGCTCGCTCAACTCCAATGGCGGGTGGAACATGACCTCTTCGCTCTCATTCCTTAACAGTGAGCTTCTGCGCTACAGCGATGAGATCAGAAGCGCCGTGCTTGTCGTACACGGGGAAGCCGCGCACTCCTGCTATATGGGAAAGGACGCCTTCGCCAAGCTCAAAGGCGACAACAAAGAGCTCCTGCTCATCCCCGGCGCAGTCCACACAGACCTCTATGACCGCATGGACGTCATCCCCTTCGATAAGATCACCGCGTTTTACAAGACCTATCTTCGGTAAGCGCTCACAGATCAAGGAACCGGTGCGCAAGAGCTGCGGCATTCGTATTTTTGAGACAGGCGACGTTCAGTTCGTGCACGCCCGTGAGCGGCGGACAGGAAAAGTGGGCAATCTGCGCCTCGTCCTTGACGACAGCCTCATAGAGGAAGCTCACACCCTGCCCTGCGCGCACGAGGTCGCGGATGAGCTTGAAGCTGCTGATGCAGATATTTGCGTGAAAGGCCTCGACGGTATAGCCGCACTGCTGGAGCTCGCGCTCTAAGATATTGCGCGTGCCGGAGCCGGGCTCGCGCAGGATGAGCCGCTCGGAAAAAAGCTCGGTCATCGCCACCTCGCGTCCTGCAAACGGGTGCCCCTTAGCACAGACGCCGATATAGGGTTCGCTGCGCAGCAGAAAGCTCTCGTACCGGCTCTTGTCGAAAATGCCCTCGAGCACGACGAAGTCAAGCTCCCCGCCCTCGAGCTGGGCGAGTAGATGCGCCGTGTTGTCGACGGTGAAAAAGAGCTCGTTGTCCGGCTCTTGCAAAAACCTTCCGATCTGCGGCGGCAGGATATAGTCGCCGATGGACTTCGTCGCGCCGATGCGCAGGCTCGTCTTCTCCTGCCGTTTCAGCGCACGGCGCAGCTCCTCATCCTGATAGCGCTGGCTGATGGCGTATATCTCAAGCGTTTCACCCTGCGCCGTTTTTCTGAGCTTTCGGCTGTCGTAGGTGAAAAGGCGCACGCCATACAGTGCTTCGAGCGCCTGGATCTGCTTCGTCACGGCGGGCTGCGTCAGGTGAAGCTGCTCCGCCGCCTTACGGTAGTTCATCGTGGCACAGAGCATCAGAAATGTTTCAAGCCGCTGGTCCATGCTCTCCTCCTCATCAATAATAAAATGGAATCGACAT
>URXY01000061.1 GCA_900552015.1 uncultured Eubacteriales bacterium
GCAGAGTAGGAAGTCATGTGTTTGCGCCCAACGGGCGCGCAGTGCCGTCGGGACGGGAAGTTGCCCGGCGGACGAAAAACCCTGGTTTGCAGTATGGCTTTCGCATTCCGCTCGCCACTCCAGAAGAGACATGAGACCTCTTTTCTGCGTGGCTCCTGCCGTAAGGGGAGGGGGGTCATCTGTGCCCTCTCCAAGCTGCCACGCTCCGCGCGGGATAATGAATGCCCGCGGCGGAAGCTCATTATTTTTGAGGAGGAATCGTCTCATGTCGCCCACATCCATCATTCTCTGCATGGCCGCCTGCTTTGTCGGGCTGGTCGCCGCGCTCATCGTCGTCAACCGCTTCGGCTCCATGTCCACGCGCAAGCTGGTGGTCATCGCCATGATGGTCGCCGTCTACGTCGTGCTCAATACCGTCGGCACGATCCGCCTCGGCTGGATCAACATTTCCGTTTCCGCCCTGCCCATCATCGTCGGCGCTCTGCTCTATGGCCCCGGCGGCGGTCTGATGGTCGGTCTGGTCGGCGCCTTTCTCGGTCAGCTGATGACCTACGGCGTCACCGCGACCACCGTGCTGTGGATCATTCCCCCGGCGGTGCGCGGCCTGCTCATCGGCCTCTACGCCAAGCGCTGCGGCTATGCGCTCTCGCGCAGGCAGCTCGTCGGCGTGCTGATCGTCACCTCGCTCGTCGTCACGCTTCTCAATACCGGCGCGATCTATCTCGACAGCGTCATCTACGGCTATTACACCTACGCCTATGTGTTCGGCAAGGTTGGCATCCGCATCGTCTCCGGCGCGGTCACCGCGGTCGCCATGGCTTTCGTCACCCCGCCGGTGCTCGATATGCTCAAGCGCTCCCTGCGCGCCGCGCAGAGGGCTTGACCCTTTTCCCGCGCGCAGCCCCAAATTCAGTTCTGTAAGGAGGACCTGTTATGTACGGAAGCAAGATGAAGTCGGAGGAGACCGATCATCTGTTTGAAGCCATTCTCTCGCTCAAGGACCTTGAGGAGTGCTACCGCTTCTTCGACGATCTGTGCACCTTCAGCGAGATCGAGGCCATGTCCCAGCGCTTTGAGGTGGCGTCGCTTCTCGCCGATGGCAAGACCTTCACGCAGATCTCGCAGAAGATCGGCGTTTCGTCCACGACCATCACGCGCGTGAACAAGTGCCTGTGCTACGGCGCGGACGGGTATAAGCTCCTGCTCGACCGGGAGAAGGAAGAAAAGTAAACATCTCCGTCATTTTCACAAGAGCGGACGCGGTGCGTCCGCTCTTTTTTATTCATTCCGCTTTATTATAATGTTATAAAAACATAATGATATGCCATCATGTCATCTTGCTATATCCGATTTGACTAAAATATTTTTGGTTTATGCACGAATTTTATTGCTTTTGCTGAACACGTATGTTACAATTAGTTCACAAATAGATTAGGGCATGGGAAACAGCGTGCAAGAAACCGTTGCCCGACGGTGCTGTTGCCTAAGTTCTGTGTCTGTTTTTCTGTGGGACCCCTCCACAGAAAACGCACGTCCCCGCGTGCGGTGTGCAGCGTGTTCGTCACGGGGAGGAGCGGCTTCCCGCTTCCTGACGGGCAAGTATTTTTATGAAGAGAGAGGTATTTTATCAATGGCAAACGAAAAGAAAGTCGCACGGGAGCCCAGTTTTCTGCTGGCGTTAGTTCCCATTGTGGCAATGATCGGATTCATGCTCTATTGCTTCCTCGGTCATTCCGAATCCGGTTATCATGACGCGCACATGCCCCTGGTCCTGTCCATCGTCGTCGCCTGCATCGTCGGCGCGATCTGCGGCCACAGCTTCAAGGAAATGCTCGCCGGTATGATCGAGCGTCTGAGCGCTTCCATGGAAGCCGTTCTGATCCTCTGCACCGTCGGTTTCCTCGTCGCCAGCTTCATGGCCTCCGGCGCGATCCCTTCCCTGATCGTCTACGGCCTTGACCTGCTGACCCCGAAGCTGTTCCTGCCCATCGGCTGCATCCTCTGCGCGATCGTCGGTATGGCGTGCGGCTCCTCCTGGACCACCACCGCCACCATCGGTCTTGCGTTCCTCGGCATCGGCGCGGGCCTCGGCATCCCTGCCCCCATCACCGCCGGTATGATCATCTCCGGCGCGTATGTCGGCGATAAGTTCTCCCCCCTGTCCGATACCACCAACCTCGCTGCTGCTGTTGCTGAGACCGGTCTTTTCGACCACGTCACCGCGATGGTCTCCACCACCGGCCCGACCCTCGTCATCGCCCTGATCCTCTACACCATCCTCGGCCTGAACGTTGACACCAGCGCCTATGATCCCGCTGTTGCTCAGAGCATTCAGGACGCGTTCCGCGGTTCCTTCAATATCTCCCCGGTTCTGCTCATTCCCATCATCGTCGTTATCGTGATGTGCGTCCTGCGTGTGCCCGGCCTTGTCGGTATCGCCATCTCCGTTGCCACCGCGACCATCTTCATGATGATCTTCCAGTCCACCGACATCTACGGCTCCCGCGCCCTGGGCGACATCTTCAACACGCTGCACTACGGTATCGGCGTTGAGACCGGCAACGAAGTCGCTGACTCCATCCTCGGCAAGGCCGGCGGTATGGACGGCACTATGTGGACCATCAACCTCATCCTCCTCGCGCTCGCCTACGGCGGTGCTCTGGAGCGCTGCGGCTGCGTCGAGCGTCTGTTCGGCGGCCTGAAGCACAAGATCCACTCTGTCGGCAGCCTCATCCTCGCGACCCTGCTGACCTCCATCTTCTGCGACGCCACCATGTGCGACCAGTTCCTCGGCATCGGCGTTCCCGCCCCCATCTATGCTGACAAGTACGACGAGCTCGGTCTCGGCCGCAATATGCTCTCCCGTTCTCTGGAAGATGCCGGTACCCTCTGGGCCGTTATGTTCCCCTGGACCGGCTGCGGCGCTTACCAGACCGGCGTTCTCGGCATGAGCCCGCTGGTGTTCTTCCCGTATGCGTTCGTCAACCTGCTCAACCCCGTTTACGCCTATGTGACCGCTCTGTTCGGCCGCAACATCTTCTGGGCTGACGGTTCCTACACCAATATCTTCGGCAAGACCAAGGCCGGCAAGCCCGCCGGCGCTCCCGAAGAGGCTCACGCCAAGGCCCTTGCGAACCTCGAGGCTCGCCGTGCCGCCGGCAAAGCCCCCAAGATCAACGCGTAATCTCTCCCCCTCGCTTACTTAGAAAGGAATCACCGCTGTGAAACATTCGCTTCCCTGGGAATCCGTCCCGCCTCCGATCTACCCCGCGCAATCGTCGCTCAAGCCCCGAAAAAAGTGGGTGCAGACCGGCGGATGGATCCTGGTCGTCGTGCTGCTGCTGTTCGGTATTTCGACCCGCAGCCGCAACCCGCTGCTGGCTTTCGTCTCGCTCGCGTTTTCCGTGCTGTATCTGCTGACGCTGATGACCAAAAAGGACGCCGCTCTCACGAGCCGCGGTCTTGAGATCTACTACGATATGCAGTTCACCACCAATTACGAGTTCTTCCCCTGGGAGGACATCAACGCGATCGTGTGCGAGGACCGTGGCCATGCCGACATGGTGCGCCTGCACATCGGCCACGGCAACACGGAAAAGGCGCTCTTCTTCCCGCGCAAGAATCTCGACGAGATCTACGCGTTCATCAAGAAGAAGAATCCGGCCATCCGCATCATGGACTACGCCGCTCCCGAGCCGAAGTCCGGCAAGAAGCACAAAAAGTAAACAACTGTGAACTTTCACCAAAAGCTGAAAGGCGCTCCGCGAAAGCGGGGCGCTTTTTTTATCTATTTTGTCCAAATTCATCACTATACCTTGCTAACACAGCATCGCGATATGGTGATAGCGCACAAGAAAGAAATATTTTTAAAGCAAAAAACTATTGATTTTGCACAAAAATATGCTATACTGTTCCCAGAACGATCCTGTGGGACTTTTCCACAGGCGGAGCGCCATCCACGCACGGGCATGCGCGGAAAGTAAGGGGAACGCTTCGACACGTTTCTTGCACTTGGACGGTTCGGGCAACCGGACACGCCGACCGGGTCACACCGGAACTTTGAGAAAAGAGAGGACACTACCATGATCATGAATCCTACCGCGATCAAGCACGTCGTCATCGACGGCCACAGCCTGACGCTGGAATCCTTTGTCGCCATCGCGCGCTACAATGCGACCGTCGAGCTGGCGCCCTCCGCGCTGGAAGCCATGCAGAAGTCCCGCGCTCTCGCCGAGAAGATCGCTGCCGAGGGCCGCGTCGCCTACGGTATCACCACCGGCTTCGGCGAGTTCCAGAAGGTCGCCGTCCCCAAGGAGATGAGCAACCAGCTCTCCACCAACCTGATCCTCAGCCACTGCACCGCCGCCGGCGAGCCGTATGCCGATGAGATCGTGCGCGGCATGATGCTGCTGCGTGCCAACGCTCTGTGCGGCGGCGTGAGCGGCGTTCGCCCCATCCTCGTGCAGATGCTGCTCGAGATGCTCAACAAGGGCGTGACCCCGGTCGTCCCGCAGAAGGGCTCTCTGGGCTCCTCCGGCGACCTCGCGCCTCTCGCGCACATGACGCTCCCCATGCTCGGCAAGGGCGAGGCCATGTACGAGGGCGTGAAGATGCCCGGCGCTGAGGCCATGGCCAAGGCCGGTATCGAGACGCTCGACACCCTCGTTTCCAAGGAAGGCCTCGGCATGACCAACGGCACCTGCGCGATGACCTCCGTCGGCGCGCTCGCCCTGTACGACTCCATCTGCGCCGCTCAGCTCGGCGACGTGATCGCGTCCATGTCCTTCGAGGGCCTGACCGGCCTTCGCAACGCCTTCGACCCCCGCATCCATCAGGTGCGCGGCCAGAAGGGCCAGATGCTCGTCGCTGCGAACATGCGCAAGCTGCTCGACGGCTCCGAGATCCTCGACAACTGCCAGAGCGACCGCGTGCAGGACGCTTACGCCCTGCGCTGCATCCCGCAGCTCCACGGCGCCTGCCGTGACGCGCTCGAGTATGTCCGCGAGAAGGTCGAGATCGAGCTCAACGCTGTCACCGATAACCCGCTGATGTTCCTCGAGGACGAGGCCGTCATCTCCGGCGGTAACTTCCACGGCGAGCCCATGGCCCTGCCGTTCGACTTCCTCGGCATCGCCGCTTCCGAGATCGCCGACGCATCCGAGCGTCGTACCGAGCGTATGGTCAACCCTGCGCTCTCTAACGGCCTGACCGCGTTCCTGACCACCCAGGCCGGCGTCAACTCCGGTTTCATGATCGTGCAGTACGCCGCCGCTTCCATGGTCAGCGAGAACAAGGTCTACGCGCACCCCGCGTCCGTCGACTCCATCCCCTCCTCCGCCAACCAGGAGGATATCGTCTCCATGGGCACCACCGCTGCCCGTAAGGCCAAGATGATCCTGCAGAACACGCAGGACGTCCTCGCCGACGAGCTGCTGACCGCCTGCCAGGCCATCGACATCCGCCGCCGCCTGAACACCCACGGTCAGGGCCTGACCCCGCTGCACGAGGCCCTCTACAAGCACGTGCGCGAGCAGGTCGCCTTCTACGAGATCGACCGCGAGATCTGGCCCGACATCCGCGCGGTGGAGAAGATGATCCGCTCCGGCGAGCTGCTGGATATCGTCAAGGAGTATATCCCCGACTTTGAATAATTCAAAATTGCGTCTACGATGCAATTTTGAGACTTGACATTTGGGCCATAGGCCCAAATGTCATAGGGGGTTCAAATATTTTCGCTCACCGCGAAAATATTTGTAAGGTGTCCCTGCGGACGCACATGTCGTCCTTCGGGACGGATCAAGTTCATTCACGCCGTGTGCGGCGTGAAGAGGGGCGCGAGTCATCCTTCGGGACGGATCCAATTTGTTTACGCTGTGCGCGGCGTGAAATGAATTAGGATACCTAAAAATGGTTATTTATACCGATAATAGGTAAACAACCGGTCAAGATTTGTGTTTTGACACGAATTGACAGAATGAAAAAGAAGGTGTAGAGTTATTTTTAGCTTTACACCTTCTTTTTTAGGAGGATGCTGCATGAAATTGAACATTTTACGAGCCGATCCCGCAGGGAACATCACAGTCTTCGTGCTGGATCAGGTAGAAAAGTCAAAACGCGCCACCATCGCGGAAAAGATCATGGCGATCCCCGAACTCAAGGCCGAGCAGGTCGGCTACGCCTGCCTTGCCGAGGACGATGTGGACGGCCACATGGAGATGATGGGCGGCGAATTCTGCGGCAACGCGACGCGCGCCTACGGCATGTATATTGCCCAGCAAAAGGGCGGCCTTTCCTCGGTCAGGCTGCGCGTGAGCGGCTGCGGCCATGTCGTCACCGCGCAGGTCGACCTGAAGGCCGGCACGGCGCGCGCTGAAATGCCCTGCCCGCGCAGCGTTCAGCGCGTGACGGCAGGCGGACAGGAAGGGACTCTTGTAGACCTTGGCGGCATCGCGCATTTTGTCGTGGAGCACGTTGAACCAAGCGAAGGATCCTTCCGCGCAGCGGAGGGCGTTTTTACAGACATCCCCGATCTGGATGCCTGCGGCGTCATCTTCCTTGACGCGGAAAACCGCAGTATGACCCCGCTCGTCAAGGTCATCGAGACGAACAGCCTCGTCTGGGAGGGAAGCTGCGGCAGCGGCTCCATTGCCTGCGCGGTCGCGCAGAGCGAGGGGATGCAGAGCGGCGGCTTCTCCTGCGAATACACGCAGCCCGCGGGCAAGGTCCGCGCGAGCGTCGAGCGGCAAAACGGCAAGGTCATCGCCGCCGCCATCGGCGGGCTCGTCACACTGGGCGAGGTCATGTGCATCGACCTTCCCGACGCGTGATAGAGCGGCATTTCATTTTTTAGTGCTTCCGCCGTTTTTCTTTCCGTTTTCTCTCCGTGAGTCGTTGATATGACACAAAAAATCCGCTATTTCCGCATTTTCAGATAAGGGCAGAGAACGCTTAATTATTTTAAGTGTTCCGGGCAAAGCAGATATCGAAAAGCGTTTACCTTTCCCCTGTGGTCGGGTATAATTTTATCGTCGAAAGTGACAATTTGAACCGGTCAGATACAGAAAAAACAGGAGGTTTTTAACCATGGCAGTTTTATCCGATATTGAGATCGCTCAGGCTCACGAAATGAAAAAGATCACCGAGATCGCGGCGAACGCCGGGATCGACGAGAACCATCTGGAACTCTACGGCAAATATAAGGCAAAGCTCGACCTCACCGAGATCCGCAAGCTGCCCCGCAAGGCAAAGCTGATCCTGGTCACGGCCATCAGCCCCACCCCCGCGGGCGAGGGCAAGACCACCACGTCCGTCGGCCTTGCCGACGCGCTCAACCGGCTCGGCAAGAACACCATGGTCTGCCTGCGCGAGCCTTCGCTCGGTCCCGTGTTCGGCGTCAAGGGCGGCGCAGCCGGCGGCGGCTATGCTCAGGTCGTCCCCATGGAGGATATCAACCTGCACTTCACCGGCGACTTCCACGCCATCGGCGCTGCCAACAACCTGCTGGCCGCTCTTCTCGACAACCACATCCAGCAGGGCAACGTGCTCGGTATCGACCCGCGCAAGATCGTGTGGAAGCGCGCCGTCGACATGAACGACCGCCAGCTCCGCCACATCATCGACGGCCTTGGCGGCAAGGCCAGCGGCGTGCCCCGCGAGGACGGCTTTGAGATCACCGTCGCGAGCGAGGTCATGGCAGTGCTCTGCCTCGCGACCGATCTGATGGACCTCAAGCAGCGTCTCGGCAAAATGGTCGTGGCCTACACCTATGACGACAAGCCCGTCACCGCGCACGACCTGAAGGCCGAGGGCGCGATGGCCGCGCTCTTAAAGGATGCCATCAAGCCCAACATGGTCCAGACGCTCGAAGGCACTCCCGCGTTCATCCACGGCGGCCCGTTCGCAAACATCGCCCACGGCTGCAACTCCATCCAGGCCACTGAGACCGCGATGCGCCTGAGCGACTATACCGTCACGGAAGCCGGCTTCGCCGCCGACCTCGGCGCCGAGAAGTTCCTCGACATCAAGTGCCGCGCCGCGGGCTTCCACCCCGACGCCGTCGTTATCGTCGCGACCGTTCGCGCGCTCAAATATCACGGCGGCGTGCCCAAGGCCGAGCTGAACCACGAAAATCTCGAGGCGCTCGAAAAGGGCCTGCCCAACCTCCTCCAGCACGTCGACAACGTGAAGAACGTCTACGGTCTCCCCTGCGTCGTCGCCATCAATGCCTTCCCGACCGACACCAAGGCAGAGCTCGACCTCGTGGAGAGCAAGTGCCGCGAGCTGGGCGTCAACGTCCGCCTCAGCGAGGTCTGGGCCAAGGGCGGCGAGGGCGGCCTCGCGCTGGCCGAAGAGGTCATCCGCCTGTGCGGCGAGCCCAACCACTTCCAATTCGTCTACGACGTGAACGACAGCATCGAGGACAAGCTGAACGCCATCGCCACGAAGGTCTATCACGCTGACGGCGTGGTCATTGCCGCTTCTGCCAAGAAGCAGCTTAAGCAGCTCACCGAGCTCGGCTTTGACAAGCTGCCGATCTGCATGGCCAAGACCCAGTTCTCCTTCTCCGACGATGCCAGCAAGCTCGGTGCGCCGCGCGGCTTCAAGATCACCGTGCGCGACCTCAAGGTCAACGCCGGCGCGGGCTTCCTCGTCGCCAAGACCGGCGACATCATGACCATGCCGGGCCTGCCCAAGGTCCCGTCCGCCGAGAAGATCGACGTCGACGAAAACGGCAAGATCATGGGGCTGTTTTAAGTTTTTTACTTTTGCAAACATCAGGAACAGGTGGAGTTTTTCTCTGCCTGTTCCTGAAGAGTTTTAGATTTCACTTTTCCAGGGAGGGCTGCTATGAAAATTGCAGACATGAAAGTTACCGAGCTCATCAACGAAATTGGTCTGGGCACTCCTGCCCCCGGCGGCGGTGCTGTTGCAGGACTTGCCGGCGGTGTGGGCGTCGCGCTGACGATGATGGTCAGCGGACTGACGCTGACGAGGACCGGCTTTGAGGAGAATCACGACCGTCTTCTCGACGCCATCGCCAAGGGTAATGAGCTCAAAGAGCGCTTTATCGACGTGATGAACCGCGACAGTGAGGTGTTCGACACGCTGATCGAATCGCTCGCCCTCCCCAAGGATGACGACGCGCACAAGGCCATCCGCCGCGGCGCGGTGCAGGCCAGCTTCCGCAACTGCACACAGGTCCCGATGACGATGATGGAGATCTGCTCCGAGGCCATCGACCTCTGCGCGAGCCTCATTGGCACAACGAACCCGAACGTCGTCAGCGACCTCGGCATCGCAGCCCTCACGCTCAAGACCGCCATGCAGAGCGCCTGGCTCAACGTGCTCATCAACCTCAAGTCGCTCAAGGATCACGAGTTTGCCGACGAGTGCTGGAGGCACGGTCAGGCGCTGATGGACCACGCCATCCCGCTCGCCAAGGAGAGCTATAAGAAGGTCGAAGCGCTCATTGTCGAAAGCAGCAAGTGAGCCTTTCCCGGAAAGGAAACGATCCGCCCGCCGCATATCTTTGTGCGCTGCGGGCGGTTTTCATCTTCTTTTGGAATTTTTTTGATTTTCAGTGGCATTTTGCAGATTTTGTGGTAAAATACCATAGGTTTAAAACTGTCTGAACATTCAAATACTGCACGAAAGAGGCTTTTTTCATGGATTTTGTTGCCAACAACTCCAAAAATGTTGAGATCGAGACGTCCACCGGCATCTACCTGCGCCACGCCATCCAGACGCATTTTGTCGAGATCGGCGAGGATTACATCGATCTCGTTGAGCGCTACGTCAAGCCCCTCTACGAGGAGGGCGACCTTCTGAGCATCAGCGAAAAGATCATCGCCCTGTGCCAGAAGCGCGTGGTCTACCGCAAGGATATGAAAATTTCGTGGCTGGCGAAGTTCCTCAGCCGCTTTGCCATCCAGCACAACAGCGCCGGCATCGGCGTGGGCGAGGTGTGCAAGATGCAGTTCGCCATCGACCATTGCGGCGCGTGGAAGGTCCTCTGGGCCGCCATCTGCGCGGGCTTCGGCAAGCTCGTGGGCAAGCACGGCATCTTCTACGATATGGTCGGCATGGAGGTCACGGGCCTCGACGGCTTCTATCCTGACGTATTCCCCGTCTACGGCGACTACGGCATCCGCATCCCGGAGGATCCCTCCGGCGTGTGCAACGAGATCTACGAGAAGACCGGCATCCGCGCGATAATCGTCGACGCCAACGACCTCACACGCGACATCCTCGGCAAGGCCGACTGTGTGACCCTCACCGACGAGCAGCTCTGCGAGATCATCCGCGATAACCCCGCGGGTCAGGACGATCAGTGCACACCGTTTATCCTTATCCGGAAAAAGCAGTAATTTCCCCCTGCGGGGGAAGCGTGTTGTTTCCCTGCTGGCAGGGGAACGGGCAAAGGGGGCCATTCTCTCACGTGAGAGAATGGCCCCCTTTA
>URXY01000062.1 GCA_900552015.1 uncultured Eubacteriales bacterium
AGCATATTCATATAAGCTAAGTCAACACCGAATGCCGTCCGTTTTGCCTTTTCGAACGTACAACGCCCATACAAACGGACATCTCTACGATACGTCAAATTTAGGATCTTCAGTGCGTTAGCGGCAAAAATCTCAGCAAAATATGTTGACAAGAAAACTTGGCGCATTTATAATCTTGACAAGAATACTTGGCAGTGAGGTATCCTATGGAAAAAGAAGATATTTTGGCGATCAGCCGTAGAGAAAACAAAAACAGAGACCTTGCAGAGGCAGAAATGTCCGTGCAAGCCGGCAACATTGCCAGCCGCATCGGAGCCGGCATGTGCTGCCTGATCTCCGTTCTATTTATTTGGGCTACTGACACGATACTTTTCAGTCCCTGGATCATCTACTTCAGTATTCTTGGTACGCATTATCTGGTAAGATTTACCAAAGCAAAAAGTAAAACAGACTTAACGATCACCGTCTTGTATTTTGCAATGTTTATTCTTTGCTTCGCCTTTTTTATTTTGCGGCTTATTGAGGTAAAGGAATGAACGATGAGTTGAAATTACAGAACAGATTGAAAGAGGTGCGGTTTGAAAAAAAGCTCTCGCAGTCTCAGCTCGCAGAAATGGTAGGCGTCTCACGAAACACGATCAGTTCGATCGAGACCGGACAATTTAACCCAACTGCCAAGTTGGCTCTCATTCTCTGTATCGCTTTGGATAAGAAATTTGAAGAATTATTTTATTTTTAGGAGGTCACCATGGATCACTCATTGCTTCTGATATTGGGCATATTCCTGTCAACTCTTGGCACCGTAAATATAAAGGGAAATATCAGCACCATCCATTCCTACAACCGTCGGAAAGTAAAAGAGGAAGATGTTCCAAAATACGGCAAGGTCGTTGGCACGGGAACGCTTGTCATTGGTGTTTCCCTCATATTATCCTATCTCGTCACATTCCGGAATGCAGATGCCATCGATTATATCGTTCTTCCGGCGCTGGTGATCGGCTTAGCTTTCATTCTATATGGACAAATCAAATACAACCACGGTATCTTTTAACCGTTCACCCTCTCATAATATCCTGCCCTTACAAGAGAGTTCTTCTTTCACGCACCGAAAGTTGAAATAGAAAAAGAGCTTGAGAATATCTTCTCAAGCTCTTTTTGATTTCTGTGATGTATGTCACAGCTGCGCGCTCTTCCCTGCTGAAAAAGTCAGCATTTGCAAGGGGTTTAGTCCTGGTCCCAGTTGTGGTAGGTGTTCTGGACATCCTCGTTGTCGTCGAGCATGTCGAGCAGCTTTTCCATGTTCTTGATGTCCTCGTCGCTCTCGAGCTTCACGTAGGTCTGCGGGACAAGGCTGATGTCCGCGCTGACGAAGGCGTAGTTCTTCTCCTCGAGGGCCTTGACGACGTCGTTGAACGCGTCGGGGTCGGTCGTGATCTCGAAGACGTTATCCTCGGCGTTGAAGTCGTCGGCACCGGCGTCGAGCGCGTCCATCATGACAGCATCCTCGTCGTAGTCGCCGTCCTCATTGTCGATGATGATGACGCCCTTGCGGTCGAACGACCAGCTCACGCAGCCCTGCGCGCCCATACCCTTGCCGTACTTATCGAAATAGTGGCGGACCTCCGGCGCGGTGCGCTGGCGGTTGTCGGTCAGCGCCTCGACGATGACGGCCACGCCGCCGGGGCCGTAGCCCTCATAAGTAACGGACTCGTAGTTATCGGTGTTACCCGAGCCGAGCGCCTTATCGATGGTGCGCTTGATATTGTCGTTGGGCATATTCGCGGCCTTGGCCTTGGCCACAACGGTAGCAAGACGGGAGTTGTTATTGGGGTCGCCCGAGCCGCCCTGCTTGACGGCGACGATGATCTCCTTGGCGATCTTGGTGAAGGCGGCGCTGCGCTTGGCGTCAGCCGCGCCCTTCGTCTTTTGGATATTGTGCCACTTGGAATGTCCGGACATGATGTGATCTCTCCTTACAGATAGTATTGAATGACGTCTCTGTGCGACGTTGATATTACGGTTTTCACCTCAGGGAAATGCTCCTCCAAATACGTCTTGACCGCCGGGCAGACGACGTTCTCCGTCGGAAAATGCCCCGCGTCGATCAGGTTGAGTCCCCGCGTATCCAGAAAATCGTTGTAGCGCAGATCGCTCGTCACGAACGTATCGCAGCCCTGCGCAATGGCCTGCGGGATGTACTCTCCGCACGCGCCGCCGCCGACGGCCACACGGTGCACCCGCCCGCTGCCGCGGCAATAGCGCAAGCCGCCGCAGCCGAGTAATTCTATCACATCCCGCAGGAACTCTTCAAGCCCTTTTTCGCAGGAAAGTGTGCCGATCCGGCCGATTTTTTCGTCGTTGAGCAAAAAAACGTCGTTCAGGCCCAGTTTTTTCGCCAGACAGTCGTTCACGCCGCCGTCTGCGGCGTCCAGATTCGTGTGCATACAGATCGCGGAAATATCATTTTTGACGAGCATCGTCAAAAGACCGCCGAGGCGCGTATCAGGCCGCAGCGTCTGCATTTCGCGCTCGTGCCAGTGCACGTTCATCACCGGATGATGGGACACGATGAGCTGCGCGCCGCAGTCGATGGCCTCCTGCACCACGCGCTCGGTGATATCGAGCGCGACCACGATGCGCCCGACTTCCCGCTCGGGATCTCCGACGAGATGGCCGACGTTGTCCCAATCCATCGCGCTCTCGCGCGGCGCCCAGGAAAACAGGCTCTGCTCGATCTCACGTACCGTTGCCATGTTCCCACTCTCCTTTTCTTCTCTCGATTTCTTTGATGAGGTTTTCAAGATGCGCGATGCGCGCGTCCTTATCCGCGAGCGACGAGACAGCAAGGCCGTCCCTCGCCCGTTTGAGCTTTGTGAGGTGCTGCGACAGGTATTCGCCGTACAGCGGGTCGGACCGCAGCAGAAAACCCGCCAGCGCGTCCGCCTCGCTCAGCTCCTGTCCCGTTCCCGCAGTGACGCGGAAAACGACGTAGAGCTGTTCCTTGTCGCGCACGAGCGTTTCGCTCAAAAAGCGGTAGCCGTGCCCGCAGAGCCAGCGGCGCAGAAGGTCGACCTTCGTCTGCGGCTGTAAAATGAGCGTGTGCGTACCGTCGTGCGTCCACGGCGCGGCCTCGAGGATACCGAGGATCGTCTCGCCGCCCATGCCGGCGATGGCGATGGCATCGCACTCCTCCGCTCTGATCTTCGCAAGGCCCGGACAGAGGCGAAAATCCATATGCTCCGTCACGCCGTATTCCCGCGCCGTCGCGCGCGCGTGGTCGAGCGGCAGCGCGTTGATATCCGACGCGATGGCGCTTTCAATGCGCCCGTGCTGTAACAGCCACACGGGAAGATACCCGTGGTCGGTGCCGACATCGGCCAGTCTCACGCCCTGCGGCACAAGTTCCGCGATACATTGCAGCCGCGGCTGAAGCTGTAATTCCTTTTCCACCGCCGCCCTCCTTTCGTCTTTTCGTTCGACCGAATAAGACGCATACGGGAGACCCCGTATGCGTCCTTTTCTTATTGTTCGACGGGCTTGTTAGCTTCCTCGTTCACGAGGGCCAGCAGCTTGTCCACATCGATCCCGTGGACCATGCACGCTTCCTCCACCGTCTCACCGCGGGAGCTGGGGCAGCCCAGGCAGTGCATTCCGATGGACAGGAAGATCGGCGCGGTCTGCGGTGCAACATCAAGGATATCCCCGATGATGGTCTCGCGCGTGATCTCGATCATATTGATTCACCTCCGTGAAAATTTGCTTATTATAGTTTATCCCATTTTCCGCACTTTTTCAATAGGAAATACACAAAAAACACCGCAGCGTAAAACGGGCCTGCGCAAAAAAGGAAAGTGCCCGCAAAAGCGGACACTTTCCGAATCAGCAGTTACAAGAGCTTACTGCTCAGCGCGCATCTTGGCGAAGCACTCGCTGCAGTAGACCGGACGGTCGGACTTGGGCTCGAAGGGAACCTTGGCCTCGCCGCCGCAAGCTGCGCAGACTGCGGTGAAGTACTCACGGGGACCGCGAGCGGCGTTCTTGCGAGCGTCGCGGCAGGCCTTGCAGCGCTGGGGCTCGTTCTGGAAGCCGCGCTCCGCGTAGAACTCCTGCTCACCGGCGGTGAACACGAACTCTTTGCCGCACTCCTTGCAAACTAAAGTCTTGTCTTCGTACATGATTTTACCCTCTCTTTGAATCAGAAAAAATATATTGCGTTCAGCGTTTGCTGATATCGCCGGAGATAATGTGCTGCGCGGCCTTACGGCGCACGCGCTGCACGGCGTTGTCCACCGACTTTGGGGACTTACCCACGGCCTTAGCGATCTCGCGACAGGAAAGGCCTTCCAAATAGTACCCTAAGATCTTCGCCTCGAACTCGGACAACTGCTTGCGGGTACTTTCGAGCAGGCTCTCCACATGGTCGCGCTCCGCGATCAGGAGCTCGGGGTCCGTGTGGCTGGGATCCAAAGTACCGGGGGTGTAAGAAGTACTGTCAAAGAAAGGGGTATCAAGGGATATGGATTCGTTCAGCGGATAATGCTTGCCGCGGGAAGCGGCACGGAGCGCGGAGAACAGGCGATTGCGGATGCACGTTTCCGCATATGTGCGAAAAGATGCTGCCTTGCCCGGTCGGTACTCCCGTATCGCCTGAATGAGACCGAACATACCCTCCTGGATCAGGTCCTCCCCATCGCCTCCGACGAGGAAGAGCGGTCGAGCGCAGGCGCGCACCGTTCCGTAGTAGCGCGTGACAAGAAGCTCTTCCGCTTCCCTGCTGCCGCCCGCCGCCATGGTACACAACTCGTCGTCCGGGCAGGCTGCTAAAGCCGTATGATGATTCTCATTCTGATGATACTGCATGTATTATACCTTCTGCGCTTATGATTTGTCAAGTATTTACGAAAATTCAGTATTCAGTCTAATGTTTTTACAGCATCTTTATCACATTGACCAAATTCTCGGCCACCTGACGGGCAATTTGTTCAGTTTTTGCCTCAACCATCACACGGATCAGGGCCTCCGTACCGCTCGGACGTACCAAAACGCGGCCTTCGCCGGAAAGAGCCCCCTCCTCCTTCGCAATGGCTGCGCTCAGTGCGTCAGACGCCATGATGGCATCCTTCACACCGCGCTCATGCGAAACGGCGACGTTGAGCAGCACCTGCGGGTACTGCGGGCAGACGGACGCGAGCTCGGAAGCCTTCTTCCCGCTGCGCGCGAGCACATCGAGGAATTGAAGCGCCGTGAGCTGGCCATCGCCGGTCGTGGCAAAGTCGATAAAGATGGTGTGGCCCGACTGCTCACCGCCGAGCTTGTAGCCGCACTCGTTCATCTTTTCAAGCACGTTGCGGTCGCCCACGCTCGTGCAGACGATGCCGATGCCGTTTTCGCGGCAGAACTCGTGCAGGCCGAGGTTCGACATGACCGTTGCGACGATCGTGCCGCCGGAAAGCTTTCCGCGGCGTTTCATGTCCGAGCCGCAGACGGCGAGCACCTTGTCGCCGTCGATGACGCCGCCCTTTTCGTCGACGAGCAGGCAGCGGTCGGCGTCGCCGTCGAATGCAACGCCGATATCGTAGCCGCCCGCAACGACCTTCGCCGCAAGATCGTCCAGATGCGTCGAGCCGCAGCGGTCGTTGATATTCACGCCGTCCGGCTCGCGGTGGATAAAGTCGCAGAAGCAGCGGAAACGGCCGAAGAGCTCCGGCGCCGTTGCCGACGACGCGCCGTTCGAGCAGTCCACGAGCACGCGCAGGCCGGAAAGGTCACTCTCGATGGAGCCTGCAAGATGATCAATGTACGCCTCGCGCGACTGGCGCAGGCCGTGGCGCAGCACGCCGATCTCGCCGTGCGTCGCAGCGGGATAGATGTCGGTCAGAATTTTTTCTTCGACCTGCTCTTCGATGGCGTCGGGCAGCTTGTAGCCCTTTTCGTTGAAGACCTTGATGCCATTGTGCTCGTAGGGGTTGTGCGAGGCGGAGATCACAATGCCCGCATCCGCGCCTTTGAGCACGGTCAGGTACGCGACCGCCGGAGTCGGCAGCACACCGAACGGCATCACGTCGCCGCCGACGGAGCAGATGCCCGCGATCAGCGCGCTTTCGAGCATATCGGACGAAATGCGCGTATCCTTGCCGATGGTGATGACCGGGCGCCTGCCCTTTTCCTCTTTCAGAACGGCCGCGATGGCCTTCCCCGTACGAAATGCGAGATCGGCGGTCAGATTCTCACCGACCACGCCGCGGATACCGTCGGTACCAAACAGTTTTCCCATAATTTTTTATTCCTCGTCTCAAAAAGATTCGTGATTTCCGTAAAATTGTTTTCCTTTACAGGCTAAGCTGCTCCGGCACTTCATCCATACTCTTAGGCACAGAAAGCCCCAAGTGCTCATACGCCTTGCACGTCACGCAGCGCCCGCGCGGCGTGCGCTGCAAAAAGCCGAGCTGCATCAGATACGGCTCGTAAACGTCCAACAGTGTGACGGCTTCCTCGCCGATGGTCGCGGCCAGCGTCTCGATGCCGACGGGGCCGCCGCTATAGTTTTCGATGATGGCGTGCAGCATCCTGTGGTCGATGGGGTCTAATCCGAGGTCGTCGATCTCGAGCGCGCGGAGCGCTTCGTCTGCGACCTCCTTCGTGATGACGCCGTCGGCCCGCACATCCGCAAAATCGCGCACGCGGCGCAGCATACGGTTTGCGATACGCGGCGTGCCGCGCGAACGGCGCGCGATCTCGAGCGCACCCGTCGGATCGATGTCGACATTCAGGATGCTTGCCGAGCGCGTGACGATCTTGGAAAGCTCCTGCGGCGTGTAAAGCTCCAGACGCAGCGTGACGCCGAAACGGTCGCGCAGCGGTGCGGAAAGCTGGCCCGCGCGCGTTGTCGCGCCGATGAGCGTGAAGTGCGGCAGGTCGAGGCGGATGGAGTTCGCGCTCGGCCCCTTGCCGACGATGATATCGATGGCATAGTCCTCCATCGCGGGGTACAGGAT
Organism: uncultured Eubacteriales bacterium; assembly: GCA_900552015.1. Classification (GTDB taxonomy): domain Bacteria; phylum Bacillota; class Clostridia; order Oscillospirales; family Oscillospiraceae; genus Hominicoprocola. Next base: position 6,996 of record URXY01000062.1, read on the forward strand.
CTCCTCCACGCTGCGGTTCAGGCGGTGGATCTCGTCGACAAAGAGGATATCCCCCTCGCTCAGATTCGTCAAAAGCGCTGCAAGATCGCCTGCCTTTTCGATGGCGGGGCCAGAGGTGATGCGGATGTTGACGCCCATTTCCTGGGCAATGATGCCCGCAAGCGTCGTTTTTCCAAGGCCCGGCGGGCCGTGCAGCAGCACATGGTCGAGCGACTCGCCGCGCTTTTTCGCCGCCGCGATAAAGACGGCAAGGTTGCCCTTCGCCTTCTCCTGTCCGATGTATTCCCGGAGCGTTTTCGGGCGCAGCGAACCCTCCTGCGCGTCTTCGCTCAGGAAGGTCTTGGCCACGATCGGCTCTTCATAAATGTCGGTTCCAAAATCAATGCTCAAAATATCACATCCCTTTTCTTCCGTCCAACGGGAAAACACTCAATACACAAGCACAAAATAAATCACATATAGCCAGCTCATCAGACCATGCACAATCGCCCAACCCACGCTATGCCAGTTCACATAAGAGATAACCATTGCAAGACAGGTTCCAAAGGTGATGCCCTTTTTAGCAGCCTCTTTTGTATTCTCGTTCATTTATCGTTTCTCCTATTTTACCATTTTCTTTAAGCTCTGGCGCACGATCTCTTCGAGCGGCAGGTTCTCCGCGTCAATGCCCTTCATCGCCACTGCGATATCCTGCTGCGTGTAGCCCAGCACCGCGAGCGCGGCGGCAGCTTCGGCCGCCTTGTTTTTCTCGCCGGCCACAACGCCGGGGGCGGCGGGCATGCCGATCTCCTGCTGCTCCTTGGCAAGCTTGTCCTTAAGCTCTAAGATAATGCGTTGGGCGATCTTCTTGCCGACGCCCGGCGCGGCGATGAGCGCTTTCTCATCGCCCGTGATAACGGCCATCGCCAGTCCCTGCGGCGTGCAGACCGAAAGGATCGCGAGCGCCGCCTTCGGCCCAACGCCCGAGACGCCGATGAGCTGCTTGAAGCTTCCAAGCTCGCCCTGCGTTGCAAAGCCGTAGAGGTCGAAAATGCCCTCTGCGACGTGCAAATAAGTGTAAAGCTTTCCAACTTTACCCACCTGAAGCTGTGAGATCGTCGTGCTGGTGGTCTTGCAGGCATAGCCCACGCCGCCGCAGTCGATCACGGCAAGGTACGGCTCCACATGGGCGACCGTACCGCTGACATAATAAAACATAAGCTGTCCCTCTCTCCTACTCAGACGGTCTGCTTGACGTCGCTGCCGTTGACGCGGCTCAAAAGCGACGTGGTGCTGCGCGCGTGGCAGATGGCAATGGCCAGCGCGTCGGCCGCGTCGTCGGGACGCGGCACAGCCCTGAGCTTGAGTAACCTTTTGACCATGTCCATGACCTGTCTTTTTTCGGCAAGGCCGTAACCCACGACCGCCTGCTTGACCTGCATGGGCGTGTATTCATAGAGCGGCACGCCGCTCTTTTCCGCAGTGCACAAAATAATGCCGCGGCCGTGCGCCACGGCGATGCCGGTGGTGATGTTGTTTGAAAAGAAGAGTTCTTCAACGGCGATGGCGTCGGGCTTGAGCTGCGCGATGAGCTCGTCCATGTCCTGCTCGATCTGCACAAGGCGGCGCGCCAGCGGCAGCCCGGCGGGCGTGGTGATCGCGCCGTAATTGAGGAGCCTCGTCTGCCCGCGGTCAGCTTCGATCAGCCCAAAACCGACGATGGCGATGCCCGGATCGATGCCGAGTATCCGCATGCGCATCACCTCCCACGATACTGATTTTGAAATTATATCAAACATTTGTCCGAAATGCAACGAGAAATCACCACATGAAAAAGGCCGCTCACCGAGCGGCCTTTCATTTTTCTCTTTACGCCCGCGGGTGCGCCTTCTGATAGACGTCCTTAAGGTGCTTTTTCACGACGTGCGTGTATATCTGCGTCGAGGAAATGTCCGCGTGGCCCAGCATCTCCTGAATGGAGCGCAGGTCTGCGCCGTTTTCGAGCAGGTGCACGGCAAAGGAATGGCGCAGCGTGTGCGGCGTGATGTCCTTCGAGATGCCCGCGGTCTCCTGATAGTGCTTGACGATCTTCCAGAAGCCCTGGCGGCTCATGCGCTCACCGTTCATGTTGACAAACAGCGCCTCTTCCTCCGGGTCGGCCAAAAGCTGCGGACGGACCTCCTTCATGTAGTGTGAGAGCGCTTTGACGGCAGCGGGATAGAGCGGGATGATGCGCTCCTTGCCTTTGCTCTGTGCGCGGATAAAGCTCGCGCTCAGGTTGACGTCTTCCTCGTTGAGGGAAATGAGCTCGGAAACACGGATGCCTGTGGCGTACAGCAGCTCGAGCATCGCGTGGTCGCGGTAGCCCTTGGCGTCCACGCACTGCGGCTGGTCGAGGAACAGTTCGACCTCCTTGCCGGTCAGGATCTCCGGGAACCTGCGCTCGACCTTGAGGGCAGCGACGCCCTTGGCAGGATTGGTCTTGATCTCGCCGCGCTCGGCAAGGAAGGCATAAAAGGACTTGATGGAGGCCAGCGCGCGCGTGACCGTCGCGGCGGACTTTCCCTTGCCGCCCATCCACGCGACGTAGTCGCTGATAGCGGCGGTCTTGACCTTGCGCAAATCGGTCACCCGCTGGACGGCAAGGTGCTCGGAAAACTGGCGCAGGTCGCGAAGATAGGAGCTGAGCGTATTTTCGGAAGCGTGCTTTTCCTCGCGCAGATAATCCTCATAAAGCTTCAGATAATCGGACGCCATCCGGCACACCTCCTTCCGTAAGATCAGCGCAGCAAAAGCGACAGGATGCGTGGAATGAACCACAGCTCCAGCGCCGCGCCAAAAAATAAACACACACACGCGATCCCAAAGCGGGACCAATACCGCTTTCCGTAGGTCACGCCCTTCGCCCGCTTTCCGCCGCCGACCGATAAGGCCGCAAGACCGCGCGAGGTCTCCCACGCGGCGCTGCCGAGCAGCAGCGTGCAGGGCAGCACAAGCATCAGCCGCAGCGCGAAGAGAATGGGCAGCAGGAAAAATCCATCCTGCCCCAGACCCGAGGCGAAGCAAAGAAGCGAATAGGCGTACAGGAAGCCCTGGGCGGCACACACCGCCGGAATGAGCGCCACGCCGACGGAGGCAAAGCCCAGCAGGAACACCGCCGCGCTCGCGCGGAAAAAGCAGACCATCGTCTGCCAGACCGCCGCGGAGGAGGGCGCGCCCTCGATGCGCAGGGCGAGGTAGCCCTCAAGATACCGGCGCAGCTCGCCGCCCATTGCCGACGCGCCGCGCGCGGCGACCATGCCGCCGAGGACCGCGCCGAGAAGAAAAAAAGCGGCAAGCGCCAGCATGGAAAGCGGTATTTTCCGCAGACTGACGCATCGCAGACGCGCCGCCGTTCGTCTTTGCTTCAATGTAAATCCCTCACTGTTTTCCGCCGAGGAAA
>URXY01000063.1 GCA_900552015.1 uncultured Eubacteriales bacterium
TTAGGATACGGAAAGGGCGTAAACTATGGTTATGGAAGGGAACAGACAGTTTGGATACCTGAATCCCTGCACGGATGACACAGTCATCCGCCAGGAAAGCGGCCGGGTGGTGGCGGGCGGCGCGTGGGCGTTCATCACGCCGCTGATCCCGATGGTGTTCATCTTCATCTACGCGGTGGGCATGTTCCGCAGCGGCATGCTGCAGTCGTTTGAAAACCCAAGCGACGCATACGCCTGGTACTGCGGCAAGTGGGTTCCAAGTTCATGGATATCTTCAGCATCATCATGATCGCCGGCATCGGCCTGGAGAAGGTCACGGACGTGCTGCGCGCGGTTATATATGCTGGATCACCACACATCTACTTTTGACGGCTCCTTCGGAACACGGTGGGCGTTTCGCCGTACATCTCCCGGAAGGCGGTCGTGAAGCGGCTGGCGCTGTCATAGCCGACGGCCTGGGCGATCGAGGCGATATCGTCCTTTGTGGTCTGCAGCAGCAGGGCGGCCTGCTCCAGCCGGTGCATCCGCATATGCGCGGCGATCGTCGTGCCGTATACCTGCTTGAATACGTTTTTGAGCGTCGTTGCGTTCATCAGGAATTTACGGGAGAGCTCCTCAATTGTGATCCGCTCGGTACGTTCCGGACAATTTCCTCCTGCGACGCGCTGTAATCCACGGCCTTGTCCGGGCAGGTAATTTTCATCACCTGCTCGATCATTTCGTGCAGCAGCCGGATCTGCTCCGTATCCGCCGCGCGGTAGTAGACCTCCTTCCCGTCGCGCCGGCTCTCCAGAATGCCGCCCTCTGTCAGCGAGCGGAGATGGTGGGAGATGGCAGGGCTGGACATATCCAGCATGGCGGCGATGTTGACGACGCACTCCTCCCGATGGCTGAGAAGCCAGAAAATCCGCATGCGAGTGGGGTCGCTGAGCTGCTTGAAGATCTCCGAAACTGCCGTAAAATGCGCCACATTCATCAGCTCGCGGTGCAGATTTTCAATGTGGCCGCCCTCGCCGTGGTCGTGCGGCAGCACGAATCCTGCCATATGGTCAGCCTCCTTTGCCCGTTTTGGAAATTCCCTTCGCCTTTTCGGAAGCACCCGCCCCCGAAGACTTGATTTTCCCGTTTGAGGACAGTATACTGCGGATGTAAAGATTAAGCAAGCGTTTAATTCAAAATTCATTTGGAGGTCAACACCATGAAAAAGACATATCAGATCGAAGTCGACTGTGCGAACTGCGCGAACCTGATGGAGGAAGCTGCGAACAAGACCGAGGGCGTCGCCTCCGCGACCGTCAATTTCATGACGCAGAAGATGATCGTTGCATTCTCCGAGGGCGCAGACGAGAAGAAGACGATGAAGGCCGTGCTCAAAGCCTGCAAAAAGGTCGAACCGGATTGTGAAATTGAACTCTAAGACTTCGCGCCGCCTGTCTCCGGTTTCCGGGCACAGGCGGCCCACCTTTGAATGAGGGAGGCCCCTTCCATGACAAAGAAACAGAAAAAGATGCTGATCCGCATCCTCATTACGGCAGTGATGCTGATTGCGCTGAAATTCATCCCCATCACCGGCATTCCGCAGCTGATCGCCTATCTGGCGGCGTATCTCGTCATCGGCTACGACATCCTGAAAAAGGCGTGGAAGGGCATTCTGAACCGTCAGGTGTTTGACGAAAACTTCCTGATGGCGGTCGCCACCATCGGCGCGTTTACGCTGGCGATTGATGAGCGCAGCGGCGACTATGTGGAAGCCATTGCCGTTATGCTGTTTTATCAGATTGGCGAGCTGTTTCAGAGCTATGCGGTCGGCAAGAGCCGCCGCAACATCAGCGCGCTGATGGATATCCGCCCGGATTACGCGAATATCGAGCGCGACGGCCAGCTGGAAAAGGTCGCTCCGGACGAGGTGGAAATCGGCAGCGTGATCGTCGTGCAGCCGGGCGAAAAAGTGCCGCTGGACGGCGTGATTCTCTCCGGCACGTCCAGCCTGAACACCAGCGCGCTGACGGGCGAGAGCCTGCCCCGCGATGCGAAGGAAGGCGACGAGGTCATCAGCGGCTGCATCAACATGACGGGCGTTCTGAAGGTCAAGACCAGCAAGGCCTTCGGTGAATCCACGGTGTCGAAGATCCTGGAGCTTGTGGAAAACTCCAGCTCGCACAAGTCCCGCTCCGAAGCGTTCATCTCCCGGTTTGCCCGCGTCTATACTCCCGCCGTGTGCTACAGCGCGCTGGCGCTGGCCATTTTGCCGCCGGTCATCAATCTTTTGATGGGCAATGCCGCCTCCTGGGGCGTGTGGATCTACCGCGCGCTCACGTTCCTTGTCATCTCGTGTCCCTGCGCGCTGGTCATCAGCATCCCGCTCAGCTTCTTCGCGGGCCTCGGCGGCGCGAGCCATGAGGGCATCCTCATCAAGGGCTCGAACTACTTGGAGGCCCTGTCGAAAACCAAGATCGTCGTCTTCGACAAGACCGGCACGCTCACGCAGGGCGTGTTCGAGGTCACGGGCGTGCACCACAGCCCGATGGAGAACCGCAAGCTGCTTGAATACGCGGCACTCGCCGAGTGCGCATCCTCGCACCCCATCAGCAGGAGCTTGCAAAAGGCCTGCGGCGTGGAGCTCGACCGCTCCCGCGTGACGGACATCGAAGAGCGCGGCGGCCGCGGCGTGGTCGCGGCCGTGGACGGCCACAGTGTGGCCGCGGGCAACGGCAAGCTCATGGATGAGCTCGGCGTCAAGTGGCAGGAGTGCCGCAGCGTCGGCACGATCGTCCACATGGCGGTCGACGGCGAGTACGCCGGCCATATCGTGATCTCCGACGTGGTAAAGAGCGACGCGCGCGATGCCATCGCGGCCCTCAAGCGCGCGGGCGTGCAGAAGACCGTCATGCTCACGGGCGACATTCAGAAGGTCGCCGATCACGTGGCGCAGGAGCTCGGCGTCGACGAAGTGCACGCAGAGCTGCTCCCGGGCGACAAGGTCGCGCAGGTCGAGCGCCTGCTGGGTGAAAAGGGCAAGGATGACTGCCTCGCCTTCGTCGGTGACGGCATCAACGACGCGCCCGTGCTCTCCCGCGCGGATATCGGCATCGCGATGGGCGCGATGGGTTCCGACGCCGCCATTGAGGCAGCGGACGTCGTGCTGATGGACGACGATCCGATGAAGATCGCCAAGGGCATCCAAATTTCGCGCAAGTGCATCCGCATCGTGTACGAGAACATTGTCTTCTCGCTCGGCGTGAAGCTGACGTGCCTGCTGCTCGTCGCCATCGGTATCGCCAACATGTGGATGGGCATCTTCGCCGACGTCGGCGTGATGGTCTTAGCGGTTCTCAATGCGATCAGAGCGCTGCGCACTTCAAAAAACTGACAAAGTCAGTTTTTTGAGCAGAATTTCACTGCGCTCAGCGCACGCGCCAAAGGCGCACACGTTCGCTCCGTGCAAAGTGTTTTTTGGCACGCACATGTCGTTCCAAAAAACGATTTCAATTTATTTGCGCCGTGCGCGGCGCAAAGTCTGCGACGCTTATTTTGCGGACGGCACGCTTTTACAAACGAGAGGACGGCATTTGCCGTCCTCTTTTTGTTGTGCATTGCAATGCAGGCTTTCTTTTCGTATAATGACCGTATCAAAACGATTTTGGAGGACACCACCATGAAGGTCAGCGTGATCCAGATGAATATGCGCTCGCTGGAGAGCAAAGCGAACTTTGACCGCGCGGAGGCGCTCGTGCGCCGCGCTGTCGGGGAAAACGGCCCCGACGTTGTCGTCCTGCCCGAGACGTGGAACACGGGCTTCATGCCCACGGGCAACCTCGCCGCGGCGTGCGATGAAAACGCGAAAACCGTGCGCGCTCGTTTTTCCCCGCTCGCGCGCGAGCTGAACGTCAACATCGTCGCGGGAAGCGTGTCGAACAACCGCGGCGGGCACATCTACAATACCGCCTGCGTCTTCGACCGCGCGGGCGCGTGCATTGCCGAATACGACAAGACCCATCCCTTCACGCCGATGGGCGAGCACGAGGTCTACACCCCCGGCGACCACCTCGTCACCTTCACGCTCGACGGCGTGCGCTGCGGCCTTCTCATCTGCTACGAGGTGCGCTTTCCCGAGCTGTGGCGCACGCTGGCGCTGCGCGGAGCGCAGGTCATGTTCCTGCCCGCCCAGTGGACGGCCGCGCGGCAGTACCACTGGGAGACGCTCACCGCCGCCCGCGCGATCGAAAACCAGCTCTTTGTCGTCTCGTGCAACGCCTGCGGCGAGCGCGACGGCACGCTGTATGGCGGTTTTTCGCGCATCCTCGACCCGCTGGGCGCGGTCTTAGCCCAAGGCGGCGGGGAAGAGGAGATCGTCACCGCCGACTTGGACCTTTCCTCCATCGCGCCCCTCCGCGCCCGCGTCCCCGTTTTCCACGACCGGCGGCCGGAGCTCTACCGCCTGTAAAGCGGCAAAAAACGACAGCAAAAGAGGCATCAACAGAAATGAAGATCACCCTGCTTGCATCGTTTCTCGTCATGGCGGCGTATTTTCTCCTGCTGTACGCCGGCGTCGGGCTCATTCAGGAGAAGAAATTCTTCTCCTCCGCGCCGCGTGAGGTCTTCGCCGCCGTTCCTGAGAGAAAAGCCGAGCGCTTCCGCGGCGCGCATATCCTCGGCTGGCGCCTCGGCATCTTGGCGATGCTGCTGTTTCTCGGTGCGGCAGTCCTCGCCGCGTGGGACGGCGTTCGGAACGGTTTCACCTTCGGCGCGTTTTTCACGCGGTATCTCGTGATCCTCTATGTCATGGAGGCCTACGACATTCTCTTTTTCGACTGGGTGCTGCTGTGCCATTCGAACTTCTTTCCTCATTTTTACCCCGAGGTCAAGGGCATCGCCGCCCCGCAGCTGTTCGGGTACAACAAAAAAGCGCATCTTACGCACTTTCTGCTCTACATCCCCCTCTCCGCCGCGCTCGCATGGGTTTGCACGCTTTTTTGAGGTACAATTTCACATCAAAATTTAATAGGACAAGGAGACACACTCGATGAACCGCAAAAAGAGAAAAACGGCCCTCATTCTTCTGGTTGCCGTCCTTTGCGCCATCGTCCTGCTCGGCATCCGCGGGACGCGAAAAACTATTGACAAAACCGTTCCCGCAAGGGTCTACGAGGACAACGGTACGACTTACGCGCCCTCCTCCATCACCATTTCCGGCACGCTCAGGAAAACATGGTCTTCCACTGACTTCGTCGGGACCTTTGCCATGGAAAGTTACGAGCCCTCGTGCAGAGACGGCGTCGAAGCCAAGATCAACTGGGGGGACAACGAGTATCCGATCCTCACCTTTTTCTACGCCGGCGACTTTTCGCAGCTCGATGTGAAAAGCATCGACATCGACAAAGACATGGACCGCATGATGGTCACCTTGAACGGCGGCACGATCATCGCCTCAGAAAACTACTACATTCCCACCCAAACTCTGAAAGGAGATCAACCGTGATCCCCGTGCCGCATTTTCTGCCATACGAGCAGAAAACGGGCACCAGCGTCGCAGACGCCCTACGGGCGGCAAGGCACGAAGCGCAGTGCATCCTTGCTCAAAAAAAGAGAGGCTGGCCATTGGCCAGCCTCTCTTTTTTGAAGCTTACTCTTCCTCGCGGAACACGAAACCGTTCTCGTCCGCCTTTTCGATGACGGCGAGTGCCTTGTAGGGGATGCCGCTCGCACGGAAGCGGTCACCGCCGCCCTGGAAGCCCTTTTCCACGGCGATGCCGATGCCCTCGAGCTTTGCGCCCGCGGCGTTGACGATATCGACAAGGCCCTGCACGGCGAAGCCGTTGGCCATGAAGTCGTCAATAATGAGCACGTGATCGTCCGCGTTCAGCCACTCCTGAGAGACGAGCAGCGTGACCTTCTTCTTGTAGGTGTAGGAGAACACCTCGCTCTGATAGAGGCCGCTTTCGATGTTGTCGCTCTTGGCCTTCTTGGCGAAGAGCATGGGGACGCCGTACTTCTGCGCGCAGATGGTCGCGAGCGCGATGCCGCTGGCCTCCGCCGTCAGCACGACCGTGATCTTGCTGGTGTCGAAATGCTTGGCGAACTCGTCCGCGATCTCCTCGAGCAGACGGGTGTCGACGCGGTGGTTGAGGAAACCGTCGACCTTGACGATGTTGCCGGGCAGGACTCTGCCCTCACGACGGATACGCTCCTGAAGCAGCTCCATGGAATTACCCCTCCTGAAAGTTGATTTCCAACAGAAAATCGTTTGAAATGGTAACTTCCATTAAACAGGATTTTTGTGCAGAATGCAACACGGCAACTTTGACAAGAATTTACTTATTTTTTGTCTCTTTCCGTCTATTCGGGCGACGATGGCGCGTTTATCCTTTATTTTGTATCGTTTCGGCGAAGCCCGCGGCAAAAAGCCGCGCGGCGTTGACAGCCTCTTCGAGCGAATTGCCCGCCGTACCGACCTCGACTAAAAGTGAACCCGTGGTCTTGAACTGGTTGTAGCGCGAGTTGCGCACGGTGATGGGGCGCATGAGGGTGGGGTAGTCCTGATACAGCGTCTCCTGCACGGCGCAGGCGAGCTTCAGGTTCTCGCGCCAGAGATCATGGCTCAGGCCGCCGCCGTTCGAGCCGATGACGAATTCGAGCTGCGCGGCGTTCTTATCCTCACCGCAAAGGAGCTTGAACTGGTTCCCGTTCGCGTCCTGCACCGCGTCGCGGTGTACGTCGAGCACGAAGGAGATGGTCGGGTACTCTGCAAGATAGTCCTCGATGGCCTTGAGCGAGCGGTCGTAGGAGCCGGAGTAGCTCGGATAGTCGTGGAGCGTGCGGTCGTGCACCACGCCAAGGCCCGCCTCGCTCATCACCTGCGCCATCTCGTCGCCGATGCGGACCACGTTGCAGCGCGTATCCGTCGTGCGGAAGGTGTCCGACGCCTCGTATTCCGAGCCTGCGGGCATCGTGTAGCTCTCTGAGCCGTGGGTGTGGATAATGAGCACCTGCGGGCCCTCCGCGCCGAGCTTCGCGGCATAATCGCCCGAGAGCATCGAGGCATCGAGCGCGGCGTCCGAGCCGTTGTTGATGTACACATTGCCGCATACCGTATAGCCCGAGGGGTCGGAGGGCCTGAGCGTCCGCGCGGTCACGCCGTTTTCCGTCACCTTCAGCTCCCCGGTGGTCACGGGCTGCGAGAGCACCGTTCCTTCCTCGTCATCCTGCGCGGCATCTTCGCCGGAGCCGCTGTCGGCGGGCGGCTGCTCGAGCTCCGCCGACCACGCCTGCGCGATGCTCTCTTCGCCCTCGCGCAGCAGCGGCGTCATGCGCAGCGCGAGCGATACCGGCGCGCTGAAGGTGTCCGTCTCCGCGCCGCCGCGCTCCCATTTGAGCAGCATCACGCCCAGCTCCCCGCCCTGACGCAGCGCCCGCAGGGCAGAGCGTGCATCCTGCGCCGGGGCCGTCACGCTCACGCCCCACAGCGTCGCCGCCGCGAGCGAGAGCGAGCAGAATGTGCGCGCGGCCCGTCTTGTCCGATTCTTTTGCATCATCACTTCACCTCTTGCCCTCATCCTATGCGCCGATGCGCCGCGATAGACCGCTTGCATTTTCCGCCGCGCCGTGGTATCTTAGTGGCAGAGGAAAAAGCTCATATAATTTCGCTTACTTGGCGCGAAAGTTTCTACGGGGCCGCCCAAAGGCCCTGCTATGAGTGTTTCTCCGGAATTTTTCCGGGGGGACGCTTTTTCTTTTGCCATTTTCCAAAAGGAGTGAACCAAAATGAAGATCCTCAAAGGTCATCTCGTCTCTGCCCCCACGCTCGGCGCGCTCGATATCGTCGAGCACGGCTGTCTTGTCCTCAATGACGACGGCAGCATCGTGAGCGTCGAACGATCCGTGCCGCAAAACGCTGACGCAGAGGTCATCGACTACGGCGATAGCCTCATCATGCCGTCCTTTGTCGACATGCACCTGCACGCGCCGCAGTATCCCATGCTCGGCATGGGCATGGACCTGCCGCTCATCGACTGGCTCAACACCTACACGTTCAAGACCGAGGCGCGTTTTGAAGACAACGACTACGCCCGCCGCATCTACAAAAGGCTCGCAAGCGACCTCATCACGAGCGGCACGACGCGCGTTTGCATGTTTTCCTCCCTCCACACGGACGCGACGCTCATTTTGATGGAAGAGCTCGAAAAGGCGGGCGTCACGGGCTATGTCGGCAAGGTCAACATGGACCGCAACGGCAGCCCAGAGCTCCAGGAGACGACCGAGGAGTCCAAGCGCGAAACGCTGCGCTGGCTCGACGAGTGCAAGCGCTTCAAGACCGTGAAGCCCATCCTGACACCGCGCTTCACCCCGTCATGCAGCGACGAGCTGATGAGCTGGCTCGGCAAGCTCTCACGCGAGCGCGGGCTGTACGTCCAGTCGCATCTTTCTGAAAACAAGGGCGAGATCGCGTGGGTCAAAGAGCTCTGCCCCGACTGCGCGCAATATTGGGAGAGCTACGACCGCGCGGGGCTGTGGAAGGACCATACCGTCATGGCGCACTGCGTCCACTCCGACGAGCGCGAGCGCGAGGCCATGCGCGAGCATGGCGTCGTCACGGCGCACTGCGCGGGGTCGAATATCAACATCTGCTCGGGCGTCGCGCCCGTGCGGACGCTGCTGCGCGAGGGGAATCTCGTCACCCTCGGCTCGGACATCGCGGGCGGGGCGCTGCTCGCGATGAACAAGGTCATCACCATGTCCATCCGCGCCTCCAAGTTCCGCCACATGCAGACCGACGGGCGCGACGAATTCCTCACCGTGGAGGAGGGCTACTACCTCGGCTCCACGGCGGGACACGAGTATTTCGGCGGCCACGGCGGCTTCGTCCCCGGCGACAGGCTCCACGCCATCGTTGTGAGCGACGCGGACTTCACCGAGGCCGCCCGCCCGCTTTCGCTGCGCGAGCGCTTCGAGCGCGCGATCTATATGATGCACCGGCACAACATCGTCTCCGTCTGGTCGGAGGGGAAAAACGTCGTCTGCTGATAAAAAGTAGGGGAGAGGGCCGCGCCCTCTCCCCGTATTCTGGGAATATTCCAAAATTTTTTCGGACAACCTATTGACAAAGCCCCTCTTCATTTGGTATAGTAGCTTCTGTCCTGTCGAGCAGGAATATTTGGCGGCATAGCTCAGCTGGCTAGAGCATGCGGTTCATACCCGCAGTGTCCCCGGTTCAAATCCAGGTGCCGCTACCAGACCCCAAAAGACGGCACCGCGCCGTCTTTTGGGACTTCCCTTCAGGAGTATCCCGCCCCGCTTGGGCAACCTG
>URXY01000064.1 GCA_900552015.1 uncultured Eubacteriales bacterium
TGTCAGCAGCCCCCGTTTCGTGGTCTGCGTGTAGTTCCTTGTAAACTGACCTAAATGGGTATGTAAATACCACATTGTATTTACACCGAAGTACCGAAGAAAAGTAATATACAACAGTATAAAGGCAGATATACGGGAAATCATCGAAGGAATTGGAAGACCCTTTTAAGGGGCCGGCCAAGTAATCGATCCACAATGGCTTGAACGAAGTGAAAGCCAGCGCCTTTTAGGCGCTGGCTGTATGAAGCCCTTATAGGGCTTGGTCAAGCCACCCCTTAGAGGGGTGGTCTTGACTGATCGAAGTGAGCGATAAATTACATCTTGGAGATGATCTCGACCAGCTCTTCGCCGATGCGGCCCTGAGCCTCGACGGTCGCGGAGCCGATGTGCGGCGTGCAGGAGACCATCGGGTGGGAGTAGAGCGCAACGTTGGTCGCGGGCTCGTCGGCATAGACATCCAGACCGGCGGCGCGGACCTTGCCGCTGTTGAGCGCGTCAAGCAGAGCAGCCTCGTCGACGTTGGTGCCGCGGGAGGTGTTGATGATGACGACGCCGTCCTTCATCTTGGCGATGCGCTCAGCGTTGATGAGAGCGCCGCCGTCGACAGCGGGAGCGTGGACGGAGATGAAGTCAGACTTGGCGAGCAGCTCGTCCATCTCAACATAGGGGATGCCGAGCTCTTCCTCGATGCCGGGGATGTGGAAGATATCGAACGCGATGACGTTCATGCCGATGGCCTTGGCCATCTTGCCGAGCTTCTGGCCGATGCGGCCGAAGCCGACGATACCGAGCGTCTTGCCGGTCAGCTCGATGCCCTTGCCGTAGGCCTTCTTCTCCCACTTGCCCTCGCGCATGGAGTGACCGGCGATGGAGATGTAACGGGCGCAGGAGAACATGTGAGCCATAGCGAGCTCAGCAACGGACTCGGAGGGGGACTTCGGGGTGTTCTTCACTTCGATGCCGTTGTCCTTGGCATACTGCACGTCGATGTTGTCAAGGCCGACGCCGGCGCGGATGACGCACTTGAAGCGGCTGCCCTTGGCCTCATCGATCTGCTTGGCGCGCAGCTTGGTCTTGGAGCGAATGATAGCGACGTCGAAGTCGCGCAGGGCCTTGCCCAGTTCGTCGGGCTCGTAGAACTGCTCAACGAGCTCGTGACCCATCGCGCGGACCTTCTCGATCGCGCCCTTATCCATACCGTCGGTAACAAGAATACGCATAACGAAATTCTCCTTAAAAATATTTCTTTTTTCGAAAAACAGCCGCGCTGTTTTTCGAGCTTGGTTCCAGCGCCCGCCGCTCACCGCGCCGTGCGCTGCATGGTGTTCCTGCGGACGCGTTTATCATCCTTCGGAACAGATATCACTTTATTTGCGCCGTGCGCGGCGCAAACTCGGTGAGACCTTTATAACGAAGGGGGGGACAAAGTCCCCCTTTTCAATTTTTTACTTGGTGTGCTCGGCCTCGAACTTGGTCAGGAACTCGACGAGAGCCTTCGCGCCCTCGATGGGCATGGCGTTGTAAACGCTGGCGCGCAGACCGCCGACGCTCTTGTGGCCCTTAAGGTTATCGTAACCGGCAGCCTTGGTAGCGGCGACGACTTCGGCGTCGAGCTCGGCGGAATCGGTGACGAAGGGGATGTTCATGAGAGAGCGGAACTCGGGCTCGACCGTACCGTGGAACATCTTGGAGGAATCCAGGAAATCATAGATGACCTTGGCCTTTTCGATGTTGCGCTGATGCATGACCTCGAGACCGCCGATGCTCTTGAGGTACTTGAACACCTTGCCGCAGCAGTAGATGGCCCAGCAGTTCGGGGTGTTGTACATGGAGTCGTTCTTGGCGTGGGTGTCATAGCGCATATAGATGGGCATCTTGGGATCGAGATCCTCGCGGATAAGGTCCTCACGGATGATGGCGATGACCATACCGGCAGGGCCGACGTTCTTCTGCACGCCCGCATAGATCATGCCGTAATCGCTGACGTTGCAGGGCTGGGAGAGGAACATGGAGCTCTGGTCGGAGACGAGGACGTGGCCCTTGGTGTTGGGCAGTTTCTGCCAGGTCACACCGTGGATGGTCTCGTTCTCGCAGATGTAGACATAGTCGGCATCATCGGGAATGTCGAGATCGGAACAATCGGGGATGTAGCTGTAGTTCTTGTCCTTGGAGGAAGCGGCAACGATGACCTCGCCATACTTCTTGGCCTCGGTAATGGCCTTCTTGGACCATGCGCCGGTCTCGACGTAGACGGCCTTGCCGTTCTTCATCAGGTTCCAGGGCACAGCCGCGAACTGCAGCGTGGCGCCGCCCTGAATGAACAGGACCTTGTAGTTGTCGGGGATGCCCATCAGGTCGCGCAGGTCAGCCTCGGCCTCGTCAGCGATCTGCTGGAAGACCTTGGAGCGGTGGCTCATCTCCATGACGCACATGCCGCTGCCGCGGTAGTTCATCATCTCGTCACGGATTTCCTCCAGCACGGGCTCCGGCATCATCGCGGGACCGGCGGAGAAGTTGTAAGTGCGATTGTACTTCATTGTTGGTGTCCTCCTGAATGTCTTTTTAAGCAATAGCAAAGAGATTGCATGGTTTGACAGCTACAAGTATAGTCTATCGGACCGGGATAATCAATAGAAAAAAGCAAAGTTATGCTTTATTTTCAGGCAATCGTGCGGTTTTTCGACGATCAGCGTTTTTACAAAAGAAATTATTGACAAACGATAATTCTCCTGCTATGCTGACAATAGAAATTATCGAAAAACAATAATTCTGGAGGCGAGATATGAAACGTGACCGAATCAAGACCTTACTTTTGGCAGAGGCGATCGTCTGCGCGCTGCTTGCGTTCGCCCTGCGGCTCATCGAGGGTGACGCTTTTTCCATTGTCGGATTTCCTGGCGGCGCGATCGGGCAGGGGCTGAGCACGCTGGCCGCCTCGGGACGTTTCGGCTTTGCCCTTGCGCTCACGCTGTACGCGTTTTGCGTCCTGCTGCCGCTCTATGTGTTCGTGCGCATCCGGGCGAAGCGGGCGTGGAAGGCGGAGGACGCGCTGCTGGCGCTCATTTCTGTCGCTATTGCCTGCGCGCTTTTCCCACACGGCTGGACCGCCTATTGGAGCACATCGGCGGAGGCACTGTTCCCGCGCCTTGCCTGGCAGTGGCTCCTGTTTGCGCTGCTTGCGGGCTGGGTCGTGCTGCGGCTGCTGCGGAGGTTTTCCGATGGCGGTACGCAGGAGCTTTTGAAGCTCTTCCGTGTGCTGCTCGGTCTTGCGGCGGCGTACTTCGTCTTTGCGGTATTCTTTGTGGAATTTGCGGGGCTGCTTACCGCCATCGACACGCTCAAGGCGGGCAATACGGCCTTTACTGCGGATACGGTCCTGCCTGTGGCAACGGACGTAACGGGTTCGAAGAGCCTTGTGTTCAGCTATGTTGTCCTCGCGCTGCGCTTTGGCGCGAAAAGTCTGCCGACGCTTTTCGCCGCGGCGACGGCGTACTTCGCCATTGGCCTTCTCGACACGATGGAAGACGGCGCGTTTACGCAGGAGAGCGCCGCCTACGCGCCAAAGCTCGCCGAATGGTGCGTCAAGGTCCTCAAGATCAGCGTGCTGTTTGCCCTCACGGTCAACGTTTTACAGGCGGTTTGCGCGCCGCTCATCCTCAGTACCAGCATTTCGATTCCTCTTCCTGTTCTGGAGCTGTGCTTCGTGCTCGCAGCGCTTCTCGGTGCGCGGCTCATCGCCTCGAACGTCGCCCTTGCGGCGGACAACGACCTCTTTATCTGAGGGCGCTGCCATGGCGATCACGGTACATTTGGACGAGGTGCTGAAAGCGCGCGGCATGACAAGCAAGGAACTTTGTGCTACCGTCGGCATCACGGAGGCAAATCTTTCCATTCTGCGTAGCGGCAAGGCCAAGGGCGTGCGCTTTGCGACGCTCAACCGCATCTGCTGCGCGCTCGAGTGCAATGTGGGCGACATTCTGCAATGCGACGGAGAATTGGAGGCAGAACATGAAGAGTAAAACGAAAACCGCGCTCGTCTTCCTCGCGATCCTCGCGGCGGTCTTTCTCATTGCCTTTCTCGACGGCGGCGCGGTGCAGTCCGCCGCGGACGAGGAGGAAGAGGGCACGCTCATCGGGGCTTTCGTCTCGGAAGAGGACATCGACATCGGCGGTGATCTTGCGGTCTCAGCCGCGGGCAAATTCGTCTGGAAGGCCGGACGGCTCTATATGGATACGGACGAAGACTGGTGGGCGCTCAAAGACCGCGGCAGCGGCATTTACTGCACGATGGAGCCTGACTCGCGCGACGGCGAAGAGGACGCCAAGTCGCCATGCATCACGAACTTCGGTACGCTCGGCGCACCGCAGGGGAAGACGGCCATCGACAACGACAACGGCATCCGCACGACGGACATCGATCTCTCGGGCGAGGTCTACGCCTGCGGCGACAGACAAGTGATTTTCAAGCTTTATCCCATCTACCAGACGTCGGATGGACGCATTTATTTGACGCGCGGCAACAGCATGGGCATGTCCGGCGCGGACGGCGCCAGCGTGACCCACACGCTCACGAGAGATAAGACCGAGACGATCGGCGGCAAGTCCGAGCGCGTGAAGGTCAGAGTTGCCATCACCGCCGTCTCCCGCCCGACGCCGACGAAGTTCACCGTCGCGCACATGGACGAAAACGACGATCTCTTGAAGCTCGAAGAGTTCGCGCCCGACGCGCTGCCCGAGTCCATCACCGCCGCGCCCGGCGCGGCGTATCTCATCGGCACGAGCTATGGACAAGACTGGAACGGCGAGACGGCGGAATATAGCATTTGCAACCGTGACGGAAGGATTCAACCGCCTCTGGACACGTTTGCGTATCAGGACGGCAAACTCAAGGCGGCCAGCATTTGGGTCAACTGGGAGGAGGGAGCGGCATGAAACGCATCATTGCTTTTGCGCTGGCGCTCGCGGTGGTGTTCGGTGTGAGTTTTGCGCTCTACAAGCCCGAGCGGATCGAGGCCGCGGCGCGGGAGACCATGGAGGACGAATGGGTCGGGTATTTCTTTGCCCTCGAGCCCTTCGACGGCAGGCGCTATGCGACAGAGACCGGCGATGATTACGACTTCGGCGTGCCCGGCGTGCCGGTGTTTGTGACCATCACAGCGTTTGAACCCGACGATCCGGATTACGAAGAGGGCTCTGAATTCAACTATTCCGTCGGTGCGGCGGTGTCCGACGAGGTGGTGGGCAGCGGAATGCACATCAAGGTCGACGACAACGGCAGCAGCTACGAGACGGGCGGCGAGATCTTCTATGCAAGCGGTGAATGGAAGCCGGTCAAACAGTGTTCCGTTTACCGCACAAGTGACGGAAAATATTACGCCGAATGGGATCGCACCGGCATGGGGCCCCGCGTCGGCGTGAGCAGGGAAGAAAGCGTCGAATGGAAAGTAAACGGCAGAACAGAGCGGCGCTCCATCAAAGTGAGCATCACGTTTGAGGAGCACACGGCGGCAGAATCGGTCGAATTTGTCTGGATGGACAGCGATAAGAACGTTCTGTCGCGCGCGGAATACGCCGCTGACGCTCTTCCCGAGACGCTGGCCGCACCCGAGCATGCGGCGCTTCTCGTCACGGCGATGCAGAGTGTGGACGGTACGACCGAGCGCTCGCTCTGCACACAGGACGATCTGTTCGCCAGAGCCTATGTTCCCTCGACGCTTTCCGGCCTCCTGCGCGTCGTCGACGTGTCGCTCGACTGGGGAGAGAATGGAGCTTAACAAACATTTAATAAAGAAAACGCTAAGATCTCATTGCAAAGTCGGGGAAAAGCGGGTAAGATGGCATTAACTCAAGGAAAAGAGGATTTTGCCATGCGTCCCGACGGAACACGAATCAAAGAAGAATCCAGCATCGTGTCGGCGCTGCCCTATATTATGCCCCGGCGCTATGATGCGCAGAATTTTATCACTGAGTATGCCGATATGGAGATCCTGCGCCGCTACATTCAGGAAAAGCGGCGCGAGGGCATCCGCATACCCTATATGACGCTTCTGCTCGCGGCCTACTTCAAAGCCTATCAGGAAAATCCCAAGATCAACCGCTTCATCATGAACAGCAAGATCTATCAGCGCAACCACTTCTGCGTCAGCTTCGTTATCCTGAAAAACCGCGCCGACGGCCGGCCTGATGAAACGTCCATCAAGGTCTTCTTTGAAGACGGCGATGACATTTTCTCCATCAACCGCAAGATCGAAGAGGCGGTCGCGCAGAATCAGGTCGCCACACACAACAACAGCACGGATAAGTTTGCCAACTTCGTTTTTTCTATCCCGCTGCTGCCGGGGCTCCTGTTCGGCCTTGTGAAGCTGATGGACCGCTGCGGCGTTTTACCGCGGAAGATCATTGATCTGAGCCCGTTCCACACGAGCCTTTTTATCACGAACCTTGCCTCCATCAATACGAATTCGATCTTTCACCATTGCTACGAGTTTGGCACGACGGGCGTGTTTGTCAGCATGGGCAAGCCCATTGCAAATTATCTCACAGGCGAGTATAATAAAAAACTGATCCCGCTCTCCGTCGTCATGGATGAGCGTATCTGCACCGGCCACGAGTACGCCCTCTTCTGGGCGAGCCTGCGCCGCTACCTGAAGCACCCTGAGCTTTTGGAGGGTGACGCGGGCGGCGCGAGTTCCGAACCGGTGTGCGCGCAGGCGTAAGATCAGCATAAGCGGCGGCAGGGCGCACACCGCGCCCTGCCGCCTTTTTTCGTTTTCAGAAAGGAGCCGCGATCACCTTGCCAAACCCGCAGACCACTCTGTACGGCGAAGACGCCGCCGTGCTGCACCGCGATGAAGAGTGCACCGTCTATTGCCTTTCTACGGCAGAGGGTGAGGTGCGGCGGACGGTCTACCCCGTCTTTCCGGGCATCTCTCTTATTTATAATGACGCGCACCAGTGCGCCTGCCGCCTTGAGCGGCTCGACCCGCCGGGCCTTCTGGAGATACACCACTGCCGCGAGGGACGCATCGAGTACGCGTATGGCGGCAAGCACTACTTTCTTGCGCCCGGAGACCTCTCCGTCGTCAGCCGGGAGGATGGCCCCGGCGCGGCCTGCTTTCCGACGGGGCATTACCACGGCATCACCGTCACGCTCGACCCCAAGCGCGCACCGGACTGCCTTTCCTGCATCTTGCAGGATGTCGACGTCCGCCCTGGCGCGCTGGCGGAGAAGTTCTGCGCGGGCAGCGGCTGCTTTGTCGCGCGCTCCAGCGCGCGTGTCGAGCATATTTTTTCCGAGCTTTACGCCGTTCCCGACGACCTGCGGCGCGGTTATTTCAAGGTCAAGGTGCTCGAGCTGCTGCTTTTTTTGAGCGCGCTCGATGCGCCGGGGGAGAAGCGCGTCTACAGCGGCGCGCAGGTCCGTCTCGCGCAGTCCGCGCGCGATCTGCTGCTGCAAAGCACGGAGGACGATCTTACCACGGCGGAGCTTGCGCAGAAGCTCGGCGCATCAGCCTCGCAGCTCGCCGCGAGCTTTCGCGGCGTCTACGGCATGACGCCCGCGGCCTTCCTGCGCGCGCAGAAGATGCACGGCGCGGCGCAGCTCCTGCGCACGAGCGACCGCACGGTGCTCGACATTGCGGGCCAGTTCGGCTACGACAACGCGAGCAAGTTTGCCCGTGCGTTCCGCTCAGTCATCGGTGTGTCGCCCAGCGCCTACCGCGCGGGCGCGGAGCGCGATAGCTGCGCACCGCGGCAGGAAGCGGAAGAATGAATTTTGGAGCCTTATCCGAGCAGTTTGGAGCGGATAAGGCTCTTTTCGTCTGTTATCATAACACCATCGGCAGCGAGTTCCGGGAAGCGATGGTTAGAGCTATCTAATAATTAGAGACATCTAACTATGACTGAAACCGCCGCTGTCCGGGGATACTACCCCTAAACGCCGAGAAGGAGGGAAGAGCCCATGTCCGAAGAGATCCTCATCCGTCAGGCTGCGCCGACGCTTGCGGGTATCAAGACAGGCAGCCTCTTCCCCTGCCCCTGCGACGATAGGGAAGGGCTACTCGCGGATATCCGCCGTCTCAACCGGCTGCTCGTCCCGAAGGGGCTGTGCCTTCTGCCCATCCGTTTTTTGGAGGGACAGGTGCTGCTTTACCTCTACCGCCCGCAGGACCTGTGCCGCGATCTGCAAAATGAACAGGCGCTCGAGATACTGCAGCACGCGGGCTACAGCAGTGTTCACTGCGGCCGTTGCGTCGCGAACCTCATCCGCCGATTCCGCGAGGGCGGCGAGTTCCCCCATGAGGTCGGGCTGTTTCTCTCCTATCCGCCGGAGGACGTCAAGGGCTTTATCGACCACCGCGCCTGCGACTTCAAGTGTGCAGGGCTGTGGAAGGTCTACGGCGACGAGAAGAAGGCGCGCAAGCTGTTCGCGCAGTTCAAAAAATGTACGGAGATCTACTGTGCGCTTTGGCAGGCGGGTTCGGGCATCGAGCAGCTTGCCGTGGCAGTGTGATAAATTTTTCAAACGAGAAAGGACACGAAAGATATGAAAAAGATCGCAGTTGTTTATTGGAGCGGCACGGGCAACACCGAAGCCATGGCCAAGGCCGTCGCCGAGGGCGCGGAGAGCGCCGGCGCGCAGGTCACGCTGCTCACCCCCGATAAAGTCAACGCCTCCGAGCTCAGCGCCTATGACGCTATCGGTTTTGGCTGCCCTGCCATGGGCAGCGAGGTGCTCGAGGAAATGGAGTTCCAGCCCATGTTTGACGAGGTCAAGCGCAGCCTTGGCGGCAAGAGCGCAGCTCTCTTCGGCTCCTATGGCTGGGGCGACGGCGAATGGATGCGCAGTTGGGAAAAGGACTGCGACGATTCCGGCCTTCGCCTTGTGTGCGAGAGCGTGACTTGCTGCGAAGCGCCCGATGACGCTGCGCTGGACGCCTGCCGCGCACTGGGCAAAGAACTGGCCAAGTGAGGATTCCTCTGTGGATGAAAAGCGCGCGATGAGAAAGCTCAGGCATAAATTGCCGGTGCTCATTGTGCTTGCGGCTGTATTGTTGAGTCTTGCCATCAGCAGTTGGCTGCCTTTCTGAAACCACGATGCGAGAGAGAGCCGCGCACGGAAACCGTGCGCGGCTCTCTCAATTTTTCCTGCTATTCCAGATTTTTATGGAATA
>URXY01000065.1 GCA_900552015.1 uncultured Eubacteriales bacterium
GTAGATAAGTTTACGCCTGCGCGATGGCGCGCAGCGCTTCAGCGATGTTGCGCGCTTCGATGAGCGCAAGTCCCCGCGGCGCTTGCAGTTGATCCTTGCGCTGTTTTGGGATGATGCACGTTTCAAAGCCCAGACGGTGCACCTCGCTGAGCCGCTCGCTCAAGTGGTTCACGCTGCGCAGCTCGCCCGTGAGGCCGACTTCGCCGATGGCAGCGACATGATTGCCAATGGGCTTATCGAGATAGCTCGACGCGAGCGCCAGCACGGCGGCAAGGTCGGCCGCCGGCTCATCCACGCTCAGTCCGCCGATGACGTTCAGAAATGCGTCGCAGCCGGATACCTTGAGCGCGCCGCGCTTTTCGAGCACCGCCATCAGCATGGCGGCACGGTTGTAGTCAAAGCCGTTGCTTGTCCGCCGCGAAACGGATTGCGCCGCGGGCGCGAGCAGCGCCTGCACCTCGGCCAGCACCGGGCGCTGGCCTTCCATCACGCAGGTCACGCAGGTGCCGGGCGCATCGTCCGGACGGCCGGAAAGCAGCATTTCCGAAGGATTCGGTACCTCGACAAGGCCCTCGCTGCGCATTTCAAAGACACCGATCTCGTTCGTCGCGCCGAAGCGGTTTTTCGCCGCGCGCAGGATGCGGTAGCTCATGTGCGCTTCGCCTTCGAAGTACAGCACGCAGTCGACCATGTGCTCCAATACCTTCGGGCCCGCGATCGAGCCTTCCTTATTGACGTGTCCGATGACGAAGACGGTGATGCCCTCCCCTTTGGCGAGCTGCATCAGCTCCATCGTGCAGGCGCGCACCTGCGCCACGCTGCCTGCGGGCGATTCCAGCGATTCCTGATAGAGCGTCTGAATGGAGTCAACGATCAGAACGTCCGGTTTTTCTTCTTCAACGGACTGCAATACATCGCCAAGGCAGGTCTCGGACAGCACGTACAGGTTGTCCGGCTGCACGCCGAGACGGTCGGCGCGCAGCTTGAGCTGACGCGGCGATTCCTCGCCGGAAACGTACAAAATTTTGGCGGTTTCACTCAGTTTTCCGCAAATCTGCAGCATCAGCGTCGATTTGCCGATGCCCGGCGCGCCGCCGACGAGCACGAGCGAGCCCTGCACGGCGCCCCCGCCAAGCACGCGGTCGAGCTCACCCATGCCGGTGGGAAAACGGATCTCCTGCGCCGTGTCGAGCTCTGCGATCGGGTGCGCCTTGGCGCGCAGCGCGCGGCTGCGGCCGCCTGCTTTGGCCTTTGCGCCGTCGCCGACAGCCTGCTCCACGAGCGTGTTCCACGCGCCGCAGCTCGGGCAGCGGCCCGCCCATTTGGGCGTCTCGTTGCCGCATTCGGTACAGAAAAATACGCTTTTTGCCTTAGCCATATTGTAAACCTCTTTTGCTTTACTGATTTGACTGTAAAAGCCCGGATGCGATCACAAAGGCCAACTTTTGCTGGTATTCGCCGCTTTTCAAAAGTGCCGTCTCGCTCTCGTTGCTCAAAAATCCGCACTCGATCAAGATCGCGGGCGCGGTGACATTTTTCATCAGGAAGATCGACGCGTCGATGGCCTTTTTCGTCTTCTCGTTGCCTGCATTGACAGTTTGATTCAGCGCGCGCTGTACCGTATTCGCAAGCTCGGCACTCCCCTCTTTTTTGCCGTAGAACACCTGTGCGCCTTGCGTCCGCTTGGACGACGGAAGGCTGTTCTGGTGAATGCTGACAAGGATAGCACCTTGTGTGCTGTTGACGAGTTCTACGCGGTTTTCGAGGTCGGAGCGCTTCTTTTCCCGCAGCGTCGACGCGCTACCGTCGTGGATGGAGATATCCTCTGTGCGCGTCATGCGCGTCTCCTCGCCGAGAAGCACGAGCAGTGCGTCGAGCCGCCGCGTGATGGCAAGGTTCATATCGCTTTCCTTGCTGCCGTCGGCAGCGACCGCGCCGCCGTCCTCCCCGCCGTGTCCCGCGTCGATGACCCAGACAGTCTTCCCCGCCGACACCGACACGCTCGTTTCGACTGCTTTCGGCGGCAGGAGAATGCTGACCGTGACCGCTGAGAGCACGAGCAGCAGCGCGGCTGCGGCGTAAAATGCCTTTTTCCCAAAAACGATAAACAAAATACCCCTCACCCCGGAACAATTTATGCTCCGCGGCGCAGCTCTATGTGTTTTTTATTATACAAGACTTTGAACAAAAAGAAAAGCCCCGCTTCCCTTTTTTCTCCCGGTGCATACGATGGGGTGAGCGCTGCTCAAAGTCTCTTAATGAGGAGGAATCTTCTTTGGATACCAACAAAGCCGCGATGGGCGTCGGCACTCTGCCGCAGGGCGGCTGCGCGCCCCTGGCTTTTCCCTATGTACCCATGCAGAAAAACGATCCCGAGCGCTATTCCCAGCAGGATGCACTGCGCGCGGGCACGCTTTTCCCTGGTTTAAATCTTCCCTTCCACGCACAGCTCGAAACAAAGTTTCCCGCCATCAATACGGCGCTCTCTGAGCTGATGGCGCTGGACTTCGCCATTGACGAGCTGGGCCTCTATCTCACCACGCACCCGGAGGACACCGAGGTGCTGAACCTCTACTGGTCGTATATCAAGCTCGGCCGCGAGGGGCGCGAGGCCTATGAAAAGCAGTATGGCCCGATTTTGCAGACGGACGTGACGCCCGGCAGCTTCAAGTGGCTGGATGATCCGTGGCCGTGGGATATGGAGGAGGCACAGTAATGTTTGTTTATGAGAAAAAGCTACAGTACCCGGTCAAGATCAAAAATCCGAATCCCAAGCTTGCCATGGCCATCATCAGCCAGTACGGCGGCCCGGACGGCGAGCTCGGCGCGTCGCTGCGCTATCTTTCCCAGCGCTACTCCATGCCCTATCCTGAGCTCAAAGGCCTGCTGACCGATATCGGCACCGAGGAGCTGGGACATCTCGAAATGGTCGGCACGATCGTTCACCAGCTTACGCGCAATCTGACGGAGGAACAGATCCGCGAAGCGGGCTTCGATACCTACTTTGTCGACCATACGACGGGCGTTTTCCCTCAATTCGCCTCAGGCTATCCGTGGTCGGCGAGCACCATGCAGGTCACAGGCGATACCATCGCGGATCTGACGGAGGACCTGGCAGCAGAACAGAAGGCGCGCGTGACGTATGACAACATCCTGCGCCTTTCCGACGACCCGGACGTGAGCGACGTCATCAAGTTCCTGCGGGCGCGCGAAGTCGTGCATTTCCAGCGTTTCGGCGAAGGCCTGCGACTTGCGAAGGACCGGCTGGATGAGAAAAACGTGTACTATGTGAACCCGAGCTTCGACCGGTAAAATAGAAAAATGAAAGGAAGTCTCTGCCGGTTGGCAGAGACTTCCTTTTTATGGAGGGATACGGCAATGAGAATCCGGGAGCGTTTCAACCCACGCGCCCCTTGCGGGGCGCGACAGCAAAAGTGTACAAATCACTATGCACATTTTTGCGATAACAGACAAATTTCAGATGTTTTTGCGCAAAATGCCGACTGTCAGGGCATTCTGTTTCTTTTTTGTGCGAGAAAAACGTGCAAATTTTAGTGCGAACCGCCCGGACAATTTCTGCGCGCTTGTGCTTCGCACTATAAGATCATCGGTTCCTCGGGCAGATACGTCTGCTTGCAGCCGAAGTGTTCGATTTTATTCTCGTACTTCTTGCCCAAGTAGTAAAATCGAAGGCTGTCCTTTTCTGGGTCAATGATCTTACAGAGTTCATTTTGCAGCTTCCGGCACTGCGCCGTGTCCAGCAGGCATTCGAACACCGAATTCTGCACGCGCTGACCGTAATTGACACATTCCTTTGCAATCCTGCGCAGCCGCCCGCGTCCGGCGGCGTCGCTCGTGTTCACGTCGTAGGTGATCAAAACCAGCATAGGCGCCTCACTTCCATAAAAACGGCGGATAGTCGTCCAAGTCGCCGCGTAAGTACCGCACGAGCAGCAGGCTTTGTACATACGGCACCAGCCCCCACGGCATCTTCTCCTCGAGGAACGGATGCGTGATGGTCTCCTTTTTTCGCTCCTGCCATTTTTGCAGGAACGTCCTGCGCCCTGTGTCCGTCAGCAGCACCGCGCCGCTCTCGCGGAAGTCAAAATCGCTTGATTTGAGCACGCGATTGTTGATGAGCGTGAGTACAAAGCGGTCGGCAAAGCACGGGCGCAATTCTTCCATCAAATCGAGGGCCAGCGACTCCCGCCCTGGCCGGTCGCGGTGGAGATATCCAACATAGGCGTCCAGCCCCACGCTCTCGAGCGCTGAGGCGCAGTCGTGTGCGAGCAGACTGTAAGCAAACGACAGCAGCGCGTTGAACGCATCGAGCGGCGGACGGCGGCTGCGCTCATGGAAGAAAAACGTCTCTTTTCCCTGCAAGATCATGTCGTCCAGCACGCTGAAATATGCCGCCGCACCGACACCCTCGAGGCCGCGCAGACTATCGAGCGACGTCTCCGCTGCGATCTGCGGCAGAAGCCCCTGTAATTGGTCGGACACGGCTGAAAAGCGCGATTCGTCAATGCGCATGGCATGGTCGCGGCGCGTGCGCTCCACGCTCCACTTTGCGTTGTAGACCTTGCCGAAGATCATCATTCTGGCGACGCGGCAGCTCTGCGACGGGTCGTCTGCCATACGGTACTGCATTCGCCGCAGCAGAACATTCCCCTGTGCCTGCCCTGCCACACGGGCGAGAAATTTCCCGCGCGGCGAGCACAAGGCAAGTCCGATGTCCCGCTGCGCACACGCGCCCATCAGGGCGGGCGATGCGCCCGCGTAAGAAAATGAGACGATGCTTTGCAGCGTGTGCAGCGGATAGCGGGCGACCGCTTCCCCGCCGCGGTTTGCGACGATGTTTTCTCCGTCCAGCGAGAGGTAAATATCCTCCGATGTGACAAAAAGCGTGTTCAAAAGCTGTCTCATCGCTCTCCCTCCATCGCGTCGCGCAGATACGCGGAAACAGACTTGCTGCGCATCAGCTTCGGCAGGCACAATTCTTTCAGCGAGCAAGCGTTGCAGCCTTTTGTCGGCTTTACCTTCGGCGTGCTACCGCGCACGTAGAGCGCGTGCATCTCTTCAAGGAGGGCAAGCACCTCCTGCCGCAGCGCGGGGGTGAAGTCGACTTCCGTGCGCCGCCGCGGCTCGCGGTAATAGAGCGCGCCGCGCGGGATCTCGCAGCAGAGCATTTCTTCAAGGCACATCGCCTGTCCACAGAGCTGGAGCGTGTCTTCCGTGCCCTCTTTCGGCTTTCCGCGCTTATACTCCACGGGATAGGGCTGCCACAGGCCCTCGCGGCCTTTGAGCGGAATGCCCGTCTCGCCGCGGCGGAATTCCAGCACGTCGCACGCGCCTGATACGCCGAGCGTGCGGGAAAAGACGCGCATATCGCGCGTGATGACGAGGTCGCCCCTGCTTTCGGTGAATGAGCCGTCGTGCGCGTTTTCGTGCATGATCGCGCCGTCCGTTGTGCGGTAATTCTCTGCCCATTGCTTTTCTACATGGATGAGCGCCCACTGGCGGCGGCAGAATTTGAAGTGCTGCAAGCCAGAGAGTTGGAGGAAGTCCTCGTCCTGATAGATCACCCCATCCGCGTGCAAGTCACGCCGGAGGGAAGGTGCGTTTCGTCGACGTTGACGGTATAGTCGCTGTAGTCTCTCGGCGCGGTCACGCCGTCCTTGTGTTCGACCTTGACAAGGTCAAAGAGCTTGTGCGCCGGAGCGCAGCCGAGCTCGCAGTCGTGCTTGAAGACGATGAGCTCGCGCACGGCCATCTTGCCGCGCGCGGCGGAATGGTCGTTTTCAAACATGTTCAAAATAGCCGTCCACAGGAGTTCGAGGTCCTCTTCCGAAAAGCCGGTCGTCTTGCGCGCGAGATTCGCCGACACATAGCCCTCCGCGCGGTAGAGGCCGTAAGGCACGATGTACTTGCGGCCCATTTCGGTGTTCTTCTTTTCCGCGTCCGCCTCGGTCGTGATGGCGACGCGCGTGATGGTCACCTCCTGCGGCAGAATGGGGTCGACGCTCCGGGCGAAGCCGAGCTGCACCGGCCCACGTACCTGACCGCAGTTGAGCGCGCCCTTCGTAAAGGTCGTCATCACCGCCCCGAACGTGCGGATATCGTAGAAGTTGGAGCACATGAAGTCACGAATTTTTTCATCCAGATGCTCGTCCTTTTTCTTGGCTTCCTTCAGCTTATCGGGGTCTGCGCCGACGTAGGCACAGGCCTCTTTATCGCTCGAGTTCAGCGGTACGCCGTCTTTGATGTAGATGTGATAATGATCCGCGTCCTCTTTGGCTGTCTCCACATAATTTCGGATCTTGCGCTTGAGGCAAACGTCCGTCACAAGGCCATAGCCGGTCTCGGGGTCGACGCGCGGCATATTGCCCGCATCGGGATCACCGTTCGGATTGCCGTTTTCCACGTCGAACAGCACCACAAATTCATAACGGTTCTTGATGGGATCAGACATTTTCTTTCTCCTCCTTTTTCGTATAGCGCTTCTGCGTCTGATGATAGTAGCCAAGGTCGAACGAGCCCTGCTGAGCGAGCGTCATGCGCGCGGGATAGTTTTCATTGAGTACGCCTTTGAGCTTCATGATCTGCTTGTCATAGTAGACGTGCTGTCTTGCGTCGAGCTTGCGCAGATGCTTTTGACAAAGATTGTTCAGCACCGGAAAAATGCTTGCGGGCATCGCCGCGGCAGAGTTGAAATATTTATCCTTGATCGTTGCGTTGATGCCAGGGTTCGCGGCCTGCTGCACCGCCTCGTAGACGGAGAACAGCCGTCCAAGCGTATAGGCGGGGTTGGTGCTCGCTTCATTGAGACTCACGGTCAAAACCTCCTTTGGACAGTCCTCATGCGGATTTTTGAGATAATATGCCTTGATGATGGCGGCCTTGCCCCAAGTGATGTCCCGCTCTGCGCGGATGCGGAGCATTACCGCTTCAAGCAGCGATGCGGGATAACGTGCACCGGAAAATATGGCGCGCGCCGTCGCGCCGGCCATCGCGGGCGAAGGCGCTTTATCACGGGAATTTAGGTTCACCGTTTCCCTCAGCAGCGCCCACAGCGGCAGGTAGTTAAACTTCTCGTAGGCGGGACGCACGATCTCCATGCGCTCGTAGTGCGCGTTCACATTCTCCATCAGCTTCCCGAAGCTGTCGCGCAGAAAGAAGCGGACGGAAAGGCGTGCCGCGTTGGGCGCGAGACCAAGAATGTAAAACGGTCGATTCGGGTCGACGCCGAGGTCGTCGCACGGCAGCCCATTTGCCAGACGTTTGAGCGCCGCGCGCAGATCATTGTCCGACAGGCCGCCGTATGTGCCGCCGCCGATCACGGCGCTGAAAAAGCCGGGATAGGCATCATCTGCGCCCTCTGCCCAGCAGACGACTGTCGTATCGCCGATGTGCTGGACGTGGTCGCTGTCCGCAAGCAGATGATTCAGTGCGGCGGTGTAGGCAAAGGCGGCGTATTTGCCGACTGGGGCATTGTAGTTCTGCTCCCGTCCGTAGGAGCAGAACGCCGGAGCGTTGAACGACACCAGCGCCGCGCCGCTGGACTGCGCGTCCCGCACGCCCTTGACCGACGGGTGCACAGCAGCGATCTCATCCTCTTTTCCGGTCACGAGACACTGCATCTTGACGCCGCTCTCGCCGCCGTCCCGATACCGCTGCCATGCCTCGCGGATAGCGGCATCCTCCTCGACCTTGCGGCCATCCACGCGAAAGACGAGGTTGCCGCCCGCGGTCACATCATCGAGCTGCCTGATGAGCGCCGAATGCTCTGCCGCGCGTTCCGGTTCCCAAGTGTCGAAAAATGCCAGTATTGCGCGGGCATTGGGCGAATCGATACCGTCTAACACCGCGTGGTGCAGCTTTGCCGCGGCGGCAAAGCACTCGCGGCTGCGTTCAGGCTTCCCTTTCTGGTCGATGCCGAGCAAATAAGCGGAATTGTCCCACAAAAAGTTCGAGGCAATGCTGACCGTTCGTTTCACTGCTGCCGGCAGCACCATCAGCTGCGGCTGCATGACAGTCTTTTTACCCTTTGTCCCTTCCACCATTGTCGGAACGATCTGCGTCAGCTCACCGTTTTCGTTTATGTAAAGTGCGAGACTGATCTTCGCAGGGGCCCAGCCGGGCGCGGCGATCTCACCGCGCGAGAGGAGGTCTTCGTAATACCGCGTCAGCGCTTGCAGGATCATCCTCTCACCTCCCCGCTGTTCGGCGGCGGAACGGTCATCACACCGTCGATAAGGCTCGCGCGGAAAAACTTTGGTGTGATGTCCGCGAGATTGCTGTAATCGAGGTCCCACAGCATCCAGCCGAGGTCGCGCGTGCCTTTGAGCTCATCGGGGCACGGCGGCAATTCCGTGCAGCGCCGGTACTGCGCGGGAAACTCCCGCGTGCCGAAATACGGCATACTGTAGCACTGCCCCTTTTCCAGCCGCCGCTTGATGATGTCCTGAAACTTGCCGGGATTGTCGCCGGGCGCGGCGGCGTCTGTCATGTCGAAGTGCGCGTCGATGACATAGTGTACGTCCCGCAGCACCATAGCCGCGCGCTGCTGAATGCTCTCCGACGCGGCGAGGTACAGCTCCCCCTGCCCTTTTTCCATCACGGTCTTTGCCCTGCGGGCGCTGATGACGTCTTTGATCTCGTTGCGGCGGATGTTAGTGAAGCGGATGGGTGCGCACACATGGATGCGGTCGATCACCCAACGGAGCCCTGGGTGCCAGTAGATGCTTTCCAACAGCCCGCGCGCTGCTGAGGGCGTCATCACGTCATAGCTGACGCGTTCCGTCTTCAGTTCGCATCGCGCAAAGCATGCGTAGTCTCCCCAGACTTCTACTTGAATTGCCATAGAACCACTCCTTTCATCATTTTCTATTTAGAGAATACTACTTATTCTTCAAATCGTCAATCGATTTTTTATAATATGAAATA
>URXY01000066.1 GCA_900552015.1 uncultured Eubacteriales bacterium
CCCCTTTTAGGGGCGGGTCAAACCACCAGTTTACTGGTGGTTATGATTTGCAAAGGAGAGAGATCAGGAGAGGATCGCACGGTCGTTGGCGAATTCGTCGCCGCTTGCCTTGGTGAACTGCTCAAGAAGATCGGGCACGGTGAGGTTCTTCTTTTCCTCTCCCGAGATGTCGAGGATGATGCGGCCCTCGTGCAGCATGATGAGGCGGTTGCCGTACTGGATGGCGTCGCGCATGTTGTGCGTGATCATCAGCGTAGTGAGCTGACCCTCGCGCACGATGCGGTCGGTGAGCTCCATGACCTTGGCAGCGGTCTTCGGATCGAGCGCGGCGGTGTGCTCGTCGAGCAGCAATAGCTTGGGGCGCTTGAGCGTCGCCATCAGTAGCGTGAGCGCCTGGCGCTGGCCGCCGGAAAGCGTTGCGACCTTGGTGGAAAGACGAGATTCAAGGCCGAGACCCAGATCACCGAGCAGCTTGCGGTACTGCTCTTTTTCTTCCTTCGTCACGCCCCAGGCAAGCCCGCGGCGCTGGCCGCGGCGGGCGGCGAGGGCAAGGTTTTCTTCGATCTGCATCGAGGGGGCCGTGCCCATCATCGGGTCCTGAAAGACGCGGCCGATGAGGGCAGCGCGCTTGTGCTCGGGGAGGTTCGTCACGTCCGCGCCGTCGATGATGACCTTGCCGGAGTCGACGAAGAACGTGCCGGCGGTAGCGTTGAGCATCGTGGACTTGCCCGCGCCGTTGCCGCCGATGACGGTGACAAAGTCGCCGTCGTTGAGCGTGACGTTCAGGCCGCTGAGGGCAGTTTTTGCGTTGATGGTGCCGGGGTTAAAGGTCTTGTAGAGTTCCTTGAGTTCAAGCATTCTGGCTGCCCCCTTTCTGCTTGCTCTGCGCCGTGTGACGGAACATCTTGCTCTTCCAATAGGGGATGGCGAGGAAGACGGCCACGATCAGCGCGGTGATGAGCTTTAAATCGTTGGTGTTGAGGCCGAGCTGGAGCACGATCTGCAGCACGATGTAATAGATGATCGCGCCAATGGAAACGGCGAGGAGCTTGAGACCGAAGTTCATAAAGACCTTGCCGAAGATGACCTCACCGATGATGACGGCGGCAAGGCCGATGACGATCGCGCCGCGGCCCATGTTGATGTCGCTCGAGCCCTGATACTGCGCGAGCAGCGCGCCCGAGAGGGCGACAAGACCGTTGGAGAGCATCAGGCCCAGCACGATGTTGGAGTTCGTGTTGATGCCCTGTGCGCGCGCCATGTTAGGGTTCGCGCCGGTGGCGCGCAGGGAGCTGCCCTTTTCCGTGCCGAAGAACCAGTAGAGCAGCGCGATGACCGCGACGGTGAAAAGCAGCAGCAGCGGCAGCGGATTTTTGAGCGACAGATCGCGCACATAGCGCTGCGAGAGCAGCAGTGGATATTTATCGACGCTGAGCGCCTGATTTGCCTTGCTGCCCATGATGCGCAGGTTGACAGAGTAGAGCGCGAGCTGCGTGAGGATACCGGCGAGGATGGCGGGGATGCCGCAGCGCGTATGGAAAAGGCCGGTGACAAAGCCTGCGAGCATACCGGCGAGCACCGCGCACAGCAGCGCGAGCCACGGGCTCAGGCCCGCGCGGATCAGCATGACGCACACCGCACCGCCGGTCGCGAGCGAGCCGTCAACGGTCAGGTCCGCCACGTCCAGAATGCGGAAGGTGATGTAAACGCCGATGGCCATGATGCCCCAGGCAAGGCCCTGCGCGGCCGCGCCGGGCAGGGCGTTCATCAGCGATGAAAGAAAACTCATGGGGTCTCTCCTCCTATCTCATGTTGAGGCAGGAACGGGGAAAGCCCGTTCCTGCCTGCGGGGGATGGATTTACTCTTCGATGGCGGTGTAGCCGTCCAGCGGGGTGATGCCGAGCGTCTCGCACATGGAGGCGTTGTACTTCGGGGTGGCCTCGGTGAACTCGATGGGCATCTCGGAGATATCGGCCTCGCCGGTGAGGATCTTCGCGGCCATCTTGCCGGTGGTCACGCCGAGGTCATAGTAGCTGATGGAAAGCGTCGCCACGCCGCAGCCCTTGCAGATACCCTCTTCGCCGCAGATGGCGGGAACGCCGGCGGGAACGAGCACGTTTGCGATGGCCTCGGTGTTGGAAGCGGCGGTGTTGTCGGTGGGAATGTAGACAACGTCAGCGTAGTCGGCAGCGGACTGCGTGACGGAAGCGACGTCGTTCGTGTCGGTGAAGGCGAATTCCTGAGTCTCAATGCCCTTGGCGGACAGGTACTTGGCGACCTCTTCGATCTGGTAGCGGGAGTTGGGCTCGGCGGAGCAGAACAGCAGGCCGACCTTCTTGGCATCGGGGAACCACTCGGTGATCATGTTGGCCTGAGCCTCGAGGTCAGCGAGGTCGGAGGTGCCGGAGATGTTGCCGCCGACAGTGCCGTTGAAGTCGTCGATATCAAGGGCAACGCCGTAAGCGGTGATGGAGGTGCCGAGGATGGGGATGTCGCTCGTGGCGGCAGCCGCGGCGGTCAGCGCCGGAGTGGCGTTCGCCATGATGAGGTCAACGCCGTCGGAGACGAAGCCGTTGACGATGGTGGAGCAGTTGGCACTGTCGCCGGAGGCGTTCTTGTTCACGATCTCGACCTGGCCGGGCAGAGCCTCATTCAGCGCGTCGATGAAGCCCTGGGTGGCAGCGTCGAGTGCCTCGTGCTGCACGAGCTGGCAGATGCCGACGGTGTACTTCGTGCCTTCGCCGTCGGTGCTGCCCTGATTGTCGTCCTGTGCGGCCTTATCGCCGCAGCCGGTCAGACCCACGCTCAAGCTGAGAACGAGGGCAAGAGAGGCAACAAGAGAAATGATGCGTTTGGTGTTCATGCTTTTTTCCTCCAATTTTTATTTCTCGCTGATAACAATAAAACCCGCTGTAAGGACTTGTGGTCCATACGGCGGGTTCCTTGACTCAACTCTTTTTGAAGTGACCTTCAAGTGTTGGTTCGAAAGACCTTTCAGCTACGGGCATCACAAATCGCTCTTACCTTGTCCTTAAAGTAAAAGTAAGAGTAATAGTAAAAGCGATATGCAACGTTGCTTACAACAGTCTTCATCACTCAAGCTCCAAGTCCTTTCAAAAAGGATGGTAGTAATATAGCACACACAAAAATGGCCGTCAATAGCATTTTTATCCAAAAAACACTATTTATGTAGGAATTTGGCAGGGCACAGCACCGAAAAGTATGCTATTTGCATTAGGAAACGGCATGGGTGTGTTCGCAAAGCTCATTGATCTTCTGCTGTAAGCCCTTGAAATCTTCAAACGACTCGGGCCTGCGGCGCGGATCGCGCAGCAGTGCCGCGGGGTGATACACGGCCATCATCTGGAAGCCGTTCTTTTCGAACCACTGCCCGTGCTCGCGCGTGATCTTGAAGTCGGGCTTGATGATGCGCATGGCCGCGATGCGCCCGAGGCAGACGATGATCTTGGGCCGCAGCAGCGCGACCTGACGGCGAAGATACCCGATACAGGCGTCCTGCTCCACGCCGAGCGGGTCGCGGTTTTCCGGCGGGCGGCACTTGACGATGTTGGCGATATACACGTCCTCGCGCTTGAGGCCGATGATCTCAAGCATGTCGTCGAGCAGATGACCGGCCCTGCCGACAAACGGCACGCCCTGCGCGTCTTCGTTCGCGCCGGGACCTTCACCGATGAATAAAACTTCAGCATTCCGGTTGCCGACGCCGAAGACGACGTTCGTGCGCGTCTCCCACAGTGAGCATTCGCGGCAATTTTTGCAGTCATGTTCCAGAGCTTCCCAGGTATCAGGCATAGTTGTGTTCTCCTGTCGATTTTTTGCCATTTTACCATGATTCGCCGCACTTTGCAACGCACGCATCGCGCATTTTTCCGCTTGGACGAGCCATACTGAGAAAAACGGACGCGGAGGGAATATGGACTGGCTTTGGTATGGTATTTTCTACAGCTTTTTGGGCTATTGCCTGGAAAAGGCATTTGCCGCAGCGACAAGATCGAGCCACCGGCTGCGGCGGTGCTTCGTGTTCCTGCCGCTGTGTCCGGTGTACGGCCTTGCGATGCTCGCGGTGCTGGCGCTGGGGACGGAGGACTTGCCGCATCTATGGGAGCGGATGGCACTCGGCGCGTTCGCGGCGACGGCGGTGGAGTACGTGGTGCATTGGGGCTATGAAAAAGTGTTCGGCGTGCAGTTTTGGGACTATACTTCGACCAAGTGCGACGTGAACGGGCGCATCTGTCTGCCGTTTTCCCTTTGCTGGGGCGTGCTGTCGGTGTTCGCCATGCGATACGTGCAGCCGTGGCTGGCGCGCATCGCTACGCAGCTCCCTGATGAGGCGGGGGTGCTCGCGGTGTTCCTCATCACGCTCGACGGCATTTTCACCTGCCGCGTCCTGCTCCTGACGCACGATATCGACGCCCTGACGCCGCGAACGCTCCTTCGGCAAAGAAGACGGTCTGCTTAGCCGCCCGTCTTCTTTGATTTCTTTTTATAAATGCTTGCTGATCCAGTCCCAGAGGTCATTGTACACGACCGCGCGGCAGTCCTCATTGAGGATCTCATGCCGCAGGCCCTCGTAGAGCTTCAGCTCCACATCGCGCACACCGGCGCGGCGGAAAGCGTTGTACGCGCGCTTGACACCCTTGCCCATCTCGCCGACGGGGTCCTTGTCGCCTGCAATGAAGAGAATGGGAGTGTTGAGGTTCATCGAGTTGATGTTCTTCTGCGCGCTGACAAATTGGATGCCGCCGAGCATTTCATAAAAGAGCCCGATGCTCGCTTTCTGCCCGCAGAGGGGGTCGGCGATATAGGAATCGACGTTGTTCTCGCTCACGCTCAGCCAGTCGACCTCCGTGCGGTTGGGCGCGAACGCCTTGTTGTACGCGCCGAAGGCCAGTGCTTCCACGCGCGGAGAGTGCGCAGCAAAGCCGCGGCGCTTGCCCGCAGCCCTGGCGATAGCTCGCCCGCCCGCGACGATCGCGGGGGACTGATGCCCCGTGCCCATGATGATGGCGGCGTCAACGGTGCCGGGATAGCGGATGAGATAGGTGCGCGTCAGGAACGAGCCCATCGAGTGGCCCATGAGAAAATAGGGAACATCGGGATATTTTTCCTTTGTGCGGCAGCGCAGGGCATACATATCGTCCACGACGTGCGTCCAGCCGTCGCGCGGGCCGAAGTAGATCGTGTCGGAGTCCTTCTCGGCGGAAAGGCCGTGGCCGAGGTGGTCGTTTGCGACCACGACGAAGCCGTGCTCGGTCATGAATTCGGCGAACGGCGCGTAGCGCATCCCGTACTCCGCCACGCCGTGCGCGATCTGCAAAATGCCGATGGGGTCTCCGTCAGGAGTCCATTCCGCCGCGTGGATGCGGGAAGTGCCGTCGGACGAGGGATAGTAAAATTCCTTGCAATTCGCCATAGCGCAAAAGCCTCCTGCATGATATAATCTTTTTATTAGTATAGCATAAGACAGTCCGAAGGGACAAGGGGGTATCTTCATGCAGCGGTATATTTTGGCACTCGATCAGGGTACGACCAGCTCGCGCGCCATTCTGTTCGGGCGCGACGGCAGCGTCGCCGGTCACGCGCAGCAAGGCTTTCAGCAGTATTATCCGCAGCCCGGCTGGGTCGAGCACGACCCGAACGAGATATGGGAGAGTGAGCGCGCCGTCGCCGCGCAGGCGCTGCGCGAGTCGGGACACGCGAACGAGGTCGCGGCCATCGGCATCACGAACCAGCGCGAGACGACGATATTGTGGGACCGTACGACGGGTGAGCCTATCCACAACGCCATCGTCTGGCAGTGCCGCCGCACGGCGGACATTGCGGACGCCCTTCGCGAAAGGCGCGGTGTGAGCGAGCTTGTGGCGGAGAAAACAGGATTGCACATCGACGCATACTTTTCCGCGACGAAGATCAAGTGGCTGCTCGACCATGTCCCCGGCGCGCGGGAAAGGGCTGAGCGCGGCGAAATTTTATTCGGCACGGTGGAGACGTGGCTCATCTGGAAACTGACGGGCGGCAAGGTCCATGTGACGGACTACTCGAACGCCAGCCGCACGATGCTCTTCAACATCCACACGCTTTCGTGGGATAAAGAGCTCTGCGCGCTGCTGGACATCCCGATGGGCATTCTGCCGCGCCCGGTGTCGAACTCCGAGGTCTACGGCACGGTGGCGGAGGGCATCGAAGGGCTCGAAGCCCTTGCAGGCGTGCCGATCTGCGGCGCGGCGGGCGACCAGCAGGCGGCGCTGTTCGGACAGGGCTGCTTTGCGCGCGGTCAGGCCAAAAATACCTACGGCACGGGCTGCTTCACGCTGATGAACGTCGGCGGCACGCCGGTGCGCTCGCGCGCGGGACTGGTGACGACCGTGGGCTGGAGCCTGAACGGTGAGACGACCTACGCGCTCGAGGGCAGCGTCTTCAACGCGGGCTCGGCCATCCAGTGGCTGCGCGATGAGCTCGGGATCATCAAAACCTCGCATGAATGCGACATTTTGGCTGAGAGCGTCCCCGATACCGGCGGGGTATATCTGGTCCCGGCATTCACGGGCCTCGGCGCACCGTATTGGGATATGTACGCGCGCGGCTGCGTCGTGGGCATCACGCGCGGCACGGCGAAGGCACACCTTGCCCGCGCGGTGCTCGAGTCCATCGCCTATCAGGTCACCGATCTGATGACTGCCATGCGGCAGGACGCAGGCTGTGAAATATCGGTCCTGCGCGTGGACGGCGGCGCGAGCGTCAGCGACATCATGATGCAGTTTCAGGCGGACCTGCTGCGCATCCCGGTCGACCGGCCCGCGATGGTCGAGACGACGGCCTTCGGCGCGGCGTCGCTCGCGGGCTTGGCCGCGGGCGTGTGGAAGGATGTGGACGAGCTGCACACGCTCCGCCGCAGCGAGCGTGTCTTCACGCCCGAGCGGGCGCAGTATGAGTGCGAGGAGATGTACCGCGGCTGGAAGCGCGCCGTCGGCTGCGCGCAGGGATGGGTCGAGAAAAAGTGAACGCTGTCACAAAAAATTTATACTTTTGTCGTAAATTATCCATTGAAATGAAAGCCCCGGTAGCTTATACTGTCAATAACAAACCCGAGGACACGGTTTGAAAGGAGAAGATATTATGGCATTTTTCGATAACTTCAGCAAGAAGGTCCAGGACGTCGCTTTCGCGGCTACCGAGAAGGCACAGCAGGTCGCGGCCGTTGCCGGTGAAAAGGCGAATGCCGTTGCCGATAAGGCCAAGACCGAGTACGAGATGGCGTCTGAGCGCCGCAGCATGGACAAGAACTACCGCGCCATCGGCGAGTGGTATGTCTCCACGCTCGAGGGCGACGCGCCCGAGGCGGTCGCCGACATCGTCGCGGCCATCAAGGCCTCTCAGGAGAAGCTCGCCGCCTATGAGGCCGCCAAGGCCGAGGCTGCCGCCGCCAAGAAGGCGGAGGAGCCTGTCATCGAGGTGACGGTCGAAAAGGAAGCTGAGGGAGCACCTGCTGCCGAGGCTCCTGCCGAAGAGAAGGGCGAGTGCCCCTGCTCTGCCGGTGAAGAGGCCCCCAAGGAATAATTTTCGTACGATATGGCAGAGCGGCGCAGCGTGAGTTGCGCCGCTTTCCCTCATTCCTTTGTCAAACTGGTCTGCATATTTTGCTGTATTCTGGATATAGAAATAGTACCAGAACGCGATATAATACGCTCAATCCAACAAAGCAAAGGAGCTTACAATCATGAATGATAAGAAGATCAGAAAGCTTGTTCTCGCCGCTCTCCTCGCAGCGCTCGTCTGCGTAGCGACGATGGTCGTGCAGATTCCCTCCCCGATGCAGGGCTATGTGAACCTCGGCGATTGCTTCGTGCTGCTGTCCGGCTGGCTGCTCGGCCCCTGGTACGGCTTCGCGGCCGGCGGCATCGGCTCGATGCTCGCGGACATTTTCCTCGGCTATGCGCACTACGCCCCGGGCACGCTGGTCATCAAGGGCGTGATGGCTCTGGTCGCCGCGCTGATGTATGAAAAGATGGGCCGCACGTCCGGTTCCCGCATCGCGGGCGGCGTCGTGAGCGAGGTCATCATGGTGCTCGGTTACTTCGGCTATGCGTCTCTGCTGTTGGGCAAGGGCCTTGCTGCTGCGGCGAGCATCCCCGGCAACATCTTCCAGGGTGCAGTTGGCCTCGTGGTCGGTGTGGTGCTGGTGACGGTGCTCGAGCGCGCGAAGGTGACGGAGAAGCTGGCTGCCTGATCCCGCTTTTGAAAGGAAAGGGATACGTATGGCAGGAGTCGTACATGAAGTAGAAAACCACCAGCTCGTTGCGCAGGTGGAGCAGGAGGCTGCCCGTGCGGCGCAGGAGCTCGCGCAGGTCGCACGCCTGCATCGCGGTCAGATCGTCGTGGTCGGCTGCAGCACGAGCGAGGTCGTCGGCCATCAGGTCGGTAGCTGGTCCACGCCGGAGGTGGCGGAGGCCATCTTCCGCGGATTATCCAGTGTGTTTGCGCCCATGGGCGTTTACATCGCGGCCCAGTGCTGCGAACATCTGAACCGCGCGCTCATCGTGGAGCACGAGGCGGTGCCGAACGCGGAGATCGTCAACGTGCTGCCCCAGCCTAAGGCGGGCAGCTCGTTCGCAACGGCGGCGTATCAGGCGTTTCGCCATCCTGTGGCGCTCGAAGAGATCCGCGCGGACGCGGGCCTTGATATCGGCGGCACGCTGATCGGGATGCACCTCAAGAAGGTCGCCGTTCCCGTTCGTTTGGAGCAAAAGCACATCGGTCAGGCAATTTTGCTGGCTGCGCGCACGCGCCCCAAATTCATCGGCGGCGAGCGTGCGATTTATGATGAGTCTCTCAAAGACGGTTATCCCGAGTTTGCCGACTGAATAGAGCAACAGCAATCATAACCACCAGTAAACTGGTGGTTTGACCCGCCCCTAAAAGGGA
>URXY01000067.1 GCA_900552015.1 uncultured Eubacteriales bacterium
TTCTGGAGGAGCCGATCGGCGGCGTGGACCCCGCGACGCGCGACTACATCCTGCGCACGATCATCGGCAACTACAGCGAGGACGCAGCGGTCATCATCTCCACACACCTGATCGCCGACGTCGAGCAGATCCTTGACGAGGTCGTGTTCCTGCGCGAGGGGCAGGTCATGCTCCACGAGAGCGTGGAGACCATTCGAGATGAAAAGGGCAAGAGCGTTGACGAGCTCTTCCGGGAGGTATTCAGATGCTGAGCAAACTGATCAAACATGAATTCCGTGCAACGAGCCGCATCATGTGGCCGGTCTTTCTTGGAATGCTGGCACTGACGGCGCTGATGCGTTTTTCTCAGTTGCTCCTGAACGGCGGGCACATTCCCTGGCTCTTACAGCTCATCGGCGTACTGCTGGTCATCGGCTTTGTGATGGGCCTCTTTGCGCTGGCGTTTGCGCCGCTGGTGCTCTCCGCCGTCCGCTGGCGCGACCATGTGCTCAAGGACGAGGGCTATCTCACGCTGACGCTGCCGGTGAGCCTCCATCAGCTGCTCATCTCCAAGCTCATCGTTTCCGCCGTGTGGTATGCTGCGGCGTTCATCGTGGGACTTCTCTCGCTGCTGATCGCTGCCTCCGGCTGGAGCACTTTCCAGTATGTCCCCGATTTTTTCAATGATGTTTTCACAGCGTTCTTCGGAATGGAGGCCTCGCTGCGCAGTCACGCGCTGCTGATCGTCTTTGAGCTTTTCTGCAATTTCGTCTTTGCCGTTTCTGCCGCCGAGCTCGTGGTCTACGCCGCCTATTCCATCGGTTACAGCTTCAATAAGCGCAAGGAGCTGTGGACGGTCATCCTGATTCTCGTGTTCTTCCAGCTTGCGCAGTTCACCGCCATCGCCATGATCGGCCTGTTCATCCATACATGGATCTCACTGGACGCCAACACCCTACCCACAGGCATCGAGCTGCTGCTCCTCTGGGGCATGCTCGGCGAACTTCTCTTCTGCGCGATCGGCTACGCCGTGACGTGGTACTTCACGACGAAAAAACTGAATCTCGAGTAACGCGTTTTCGAAAAAGCAGCCGCGAAAGGTCTCCGCTTTTCCGGCTGCTTTTCTGCACCCTTTTTTCGGCAGAATGTTCCGAAAATAAAAATTATGTCAACCGTCAACGTCTATCTCATTCGTTTGAAAGGAGTCTCTCCATGCAGATCCTGACTGTTTCCGGTCTTCAAAAGACCTACACCACGCGCTTTGGCGGCAGCAAGGTCCAGGCGCTCAAAAATGTCAACTTCACCGTCGAATCCGGCGAGTATGTCGCCATCATGGGCGAGAGCGGCAGCGGCAAAACGACGCTTCTCAATATCCTCGCCGCGCTCGACAAGCCCACCGGCGGCACAGTGCTGCTCGGCGGCAAGAACCTCTCCGAGATTCCCGAAGAAACCGCCGCAGCCTTCCGCCGCGACAATCTGGGCTTTGTGTTTCAGGACTTCAGCCTGCTCGACACGTTCTCGCTCGAAGACAACATCTGCCTGCCGCTCGTGCTCGCGGGCAAGTCGCGCACGGAGATGCGCGACCGGCTCTCACCGCTCGCCTACGACCTCGGCATCGAGACGCTGCTCAAAAAGTACCCCTACGAGGTCTCCGGCGGACAGAAGCAGCGCGCCGCCGTCGCCCGCGCGCTCATCACCCGCCCGCAGATCTTGCTGGCCGACGAGCCGACCGGCGCGCTCGACTCCCGCTCGACCGACGAGCTCTTGAAGCTCTTCGGCGAGATCAACGCCTCTGGCCAGACCATCGTGATGGTCACGCACTCTGTGCGCGCGGCGAGCTGCGCCTCGCGCGTGCTGTTCCTGCGCGACGGCGAGGTCTCGCTCGAGTTAAAGCGCGGCAAGGACACGGATTCCCAGTTCTACCAGCGTATCACCGATGCGCTCACGCAGCAGCAGACGGGAGGCGAATGCGCATGAAGCCCACCTTTTACCCCCGCCTTGCGTGGATGGGTATCAAAAAGAACGCAAGACTCTATGTGCCCTATCTTCTCTCCTGCGCGTTCATGGCAGCGATGCTGTATGTCATTGCGTACCTCGCCGTCACCCCCGCGCTCTATACGGTCAATGGCAAGGTGAACGGCTCCGGCACCTCTGCGGTCGCGATGACGATGAGCCTCGGCTCGTTCGTCGTATCGGTGTTCATCGCGCTGTTTCTCTTCTACACGAACAGCTTTCTCCTGCGTCGCCGCAAGAAGGAATTCGGCCTTTACAGCGTGCTCGGCATGGACCGCGGCGCACTCAGCGCCATTCTCTTTTGGGAGACACTTCTGGCCGCGGCGTTCACGCTGATCGCGGGGCTTGGCCTCGGCCTGCTGCTCTCCTATGTCTCGCAGTCCACACTGCTGCGGCTTTTATCTCTCCCCGCCGCGGCTTTCACCGTGAGCCTTGCCGCCATCAAGCAGTGCGCCATCACGTTCATCGCCATCTTCGCGCTGCTCTATGTGCGCGGTGTGCTGTCGCTGCGCCACGCACAGGGCGCGGCGCTTTTGAAGAGCGAAAACGTCGGCGAAAAGCCGCCGAAGTCGCAATGGCTGCTCGTCATCCCCGGCCTTGCGCTGCTGCTCGGCGCGTACTACATCGCCGCGACCATCAACGACCCCGTACAGGCGATGCTGCTCTTCTTCCTCGCGGTCATCATGGTCATTCTATCGACGTATCTTCTCTTCATCTCCGGCAGCGTGACGCTCTGCAAAACGCTCCAGAAGGACGAGAAGTTCTACTACAAAAAGCGCAACTTCGTCTCCCTCTCGTCGCTCACCTACCGCATGAAGCGAAACGGCGCGGGCCTCGCCTCCATTTGCATTCTCTCGACGATGGTGCTGGTGATGCTTGCCTCGACGGCGAGCCTCTATTTTGGCGCGGAGGACGCGATCAACACGCTTGCCGTCCAGAATCACTGGCATCCCACGGAAATGGCGGACGTCCGTGCGGAGTTCTTCTCGCTCTACGGCAGTCTCTTCTTCCTCGGCATTCTTTTAAGTGTGCTGTTTCTGTTCGCAACGCTTCTGATGCTCTACTACAAGCAGGTCGTCGAAGGCTACGAGGATGCCTCGCGCTTTGCCATCATGCAGCGCGTGGGCATGACCAAGCGCGACATCCGTGAGAGCGTGAACGCGCAAATGCTGCTCATTTTCCTGCTGCCGCTTGCCGCGGCGGCGCTGCACCTCGCCTTCGCCCAGCCGATGGTCTGGCAGATCATGCAGCTGTTCGGCATCCAGAACCTCACGCTGTTTCTCGGCGTGACCGGCGCGGCGCTGCTTCTTTTCGCGCTGCTCTACTGCGCGATGTACCGCCTGACCTCAAACGCCTACTACCGCATCGTCAGCACAAAAAACGCCTGATCGGAGCAGGTGACAGGCGGCTTTCAGTTTTTCTTGTTTTTGCGGCCGGAACACGGTATACTATGAATAGCAGTATCCTCTAAAAACGCCATATCTCATTCAGGAAGGACGATTCTATGGATATTAAATTCTCCGGTTCGGACGCAAACGGCTTCCAGTTCGACCAGAACGCCGCCCCCAAGTCCAAGCCCAAGCGCGAGCGCAAGCCCCGCAAGTCGATCGGCAGCAAGGGTGGCCGCATCGCGGTCAACACGCTTATCACGCTGCTCGTCGGCGCGATCTACTTCTATGTGCAGCTGCCCGCCATCAACCTGCATGCCGAAGAGTTCTACGGTTTCGTGCTGCTGCTTTGCGTCACGTACTGCATCTGCGCGCTCTTCACCTCCGGCTTTCAGGGCACGGGTGCAAAGGGCTACTTCACGTTCGTCAAAAAGCAGTGCACCGTGCCGTTTTTTGTCACGGCACTGCTCATCGTCACGGCGCTCGTCGGCGCGCTGACCTCCTGGGTCGTGCTGCGGGCAAAGGACTATCAGGCGCTGCTGCCGATCGAGAGCGGCAGCTTTGCCGAAGAGATCGAAGAGGTCTCGTATGACCGCATCCCGATGC
Organism: uncultured Eubacteriales bacterium; assembly: GCA_900552015.1. Lineage (GTDB taxonomy): Bacteria > Bacillota > Clostridia > Oscillospirales > Oscillospiraceae > Hominicoprocola. Next base: position 3,987 of record URXY01000067.1, read on the forward strand.
TCGACCGCGACAGCGCCGAAAAGCTCGGCGACCGCAAGCTCGGTGAGCTGGCCGACATGGTCTCGCAGTTCGAGGTCGCGGAAAACTACACGCAGATCAACTACCGCGGCCGTCCCGTGCGCGTCACGCCCCTGCGCTACGGCGACATCATCAAGTGGTTCAACAACCGCTCGGAGGGCCTTCCCGCCTACCTCATCATCGACATGGTCACGCAGAATGTCGAGGTCGTGCGCCTTGACGAGGGCATGAAGTACACGACCGCCGAGCATTTCTCCCGCAACCTCTACCGCCACCTGCGCTTTGCGTACCCGACCTATATGTTTGAAGAGCCGGTCTTCGAGATCGACGAGGACGGCACGCCCTACTGGGTCTGCGCCAAGAAGGAGAAGACCATCGGCCTCTTCGGCGGCACAGACAATCACGGCGCAGTGCTCGTCAACGCCGTCACGGGCGAGAGCGAATACTACGAAGAGCCGCCCGCGTGGGTCGACCACGTCTACTCCGCCGAGCTGATCATCGAGCAGTACGACTACTACGGCATGTATCACAACGGCTTCTGGAACTCGATCTTCGGCCAGCGCGACGTGACTGTCACGACCGACGGCTACAACTACCTTGCCGAGGGCGACGACGTCTACCTCTACACGGGTGTCACGAGCGTCGGCGGTGACGAGAGCAACATCGGTTTCCTGCTCTCGAACCAGCGCACGAAGGAGACGAAATACTATCCCTGCGCAGGCGCGACAGAGTACAGCGCCATGGACAGCGCCGAGGGCCAGGTGCAGAACCTGCGCTACAACGCGACGTTCCCGCTGCTTTTGAACATCGCTGAGCAGCCGACCTACTTCATGGCGCTCAAGGATGCGAGCGAGCTCGTCAAGATGTACGCGATGGTCAACGTCAACCAGTACCAGATCGTCGCCACCGGCGCGACGGTCGCCGACTGCGAGGCAAACTACCGTCAGATGCTGCTCAAAAATAACCTCATCTCCAACGATCAGAGCGAGATCGACATCGCATCGGACGCCGGGCTCAATCAGACCCGCGGCGTGATCGACGATATCCGCTCGGCAGTGATCGAGGGCACCAGCGTCTACTATCTCCGCTTTGAAGGCGAGGATACCTTCACCGTCTATGTCAGCGCCGCAACAGTCCCCCTTGCCCCGTTACTGAACGTCGGCGACGAGATCATTGTTTACTGGAAAAGCGGCACACAGTGGATCACCGCTCAGATGATCGACATCGTACACTCCGGCAGCGCCTCCTTGCAGTCCGCGCCGCCCGCAGATGCAGCAGAGACCGACAACGCCGCGTGAGATATCCATCGGTAAAAGCGCTGAACATCGCCCGGCACAAGGAAAAAATAAATCTATTATGATTTTTGATAGGGGTGGAACCACCCCTATCTCTTTTTGGAATGAATTCCATCAAAATGCAAGATTGTGCGCAGAATTTTGCACTTTTCCCCACCATATGAAAGACAGCTTGCATCGTTTTAATAAGCTTTATCAAAATCGCGAAACTTTTTTGTCCATTTTTCTGCTCTTTCACCAAAAAGGGCTCTGAATTTTCTTACACAGCGCCAATGGCGTTTTACTTGTGAAAATTTCCCTTCGGTGATACACTTATAGACAAGATGGCTGAACCATCAAGGCCCTGATATCCAGGGTAATTTTAGAGGAGGCTACTTATCATGAACGCTTACATTGAGAGAGTTCTTGCCGAGACCAAGGCCAAGAACGCGAATGAGCCCGAATTCCTGCAGACCGTCGAAGAAGTCCTGACTTCCCTCGAGCCGGTCATCAACGCCCACCCCGAGTACGAGAAGGCTTGCCTGCTCGAGCGCATGGTCGAACCCGAGCGCGTCATCGAGTTCCGTGTCGTTTGGATGGACGATAACCTTCAGTATCACGTCAACCGTGGTTACCGCGTGCAGTACAACGCGGCGCTCGGCCCCTACAAGGGCGGCCTGCGTTTCGCTTCCAACGTCAACCTTTCCATCATCAAGTTCCTCGGCTTCGAGCAGACCTTCAAGGATGCTCTGACCTGCCTGCCCATCGGCGGCGCTAAGGGCGGTTCCGACTTCTCCCCCATCGGCCGCAGCGACGGCGAAGTCATGCGCTTCTGCCAGGCCTTCATGACCGAGTTCCATCGTCACATCGGTCAGGACATCGACTGCCCCGCTGGTGACGTTGGTGTCGGCGGCCGCGAGGTCGGTTACCTGTACGGTCAGTATCGCCGCATCGTCGGCGCTGCCGAGTTCGGCGCTATGTCCGGCAAGGCCGTCTGCACCGGTGGTTCCATCCTCCGTCCCGAGGCGACCGGTTTCGGCGCTGTCTATTATCTGCGCGAAGTCCTCAAGCACGACGGCAAGGAAGTCAAGGGCATCCGTGTCGCCATGTCCGGCTACGGCAACGTGGGCTGGGGCATCATGAAGAAGATCGACGAGCTCGGCGGTAAGGTCACCTACTTCGCCGGTCCTGACGGCTACATCCACGACCCCGATGGCGTCTGCGGCGAAGAGAAGCTCAACTTCATCCTCGAGATGCGCGCCAAGGATCCGATGCACTGCAAGCCCTACGCTGACAAGTTCGGCGTTGAGTTCGTCGAGGGTCAGAAGTGCTGGGGCGTCAAGGACGTTGACGTTTACATGCCCGCCGCTACCCAGAACGACGTCAACATGGAGTGGGCCAAGAAGATCGCTGAGTCCGGTGTTCCCTACTACATCGAGGTCGGCAACATGCCCACCACCAACGATGCTCTCGCTTTCCTGATGGAACAGAAGAACCTCACCGTCGCTCCTTCCAAGGCTGTTAACGCCTGCGGCGTTTCCGTCTCCGAGCTCGAAATGGCTCAGAACGCTCAGCGCATCTACTGGAGCGCTGAGGAAGTCGACGCCAAGATGGAGTCCATCATGAAGAACATCTATGATGCTTCTGTCGAGGCTGCTGCTCGCTACGGCCTGGGCTACAACCTGGTCGCCGGTGCCAACATCGCTGGCTTCCAGAAGGTCGCTGACGCTATGATGGCTCAGGGTATTTTCTAATCGAAAACACCTTACGACTTTCTCGTGCCGCACTTCTGTGCGCATGAAACAACAAGAAAAAGGCGTCCTGCGAAAGCAGGATGCCTTTTTTGCGCCCTCATGTATTCTCCCGGCTGATGGGCTTTCGGATGAGCAGCGCGCGCAGGGCCTTTTTGTCGAAGGGGCAGAGCGGATAGAGGTAGCCTTTTCCCACGATTGGCTTTGTCGAGGCGAGGATCGCTGCGATCACGATGCAGCCGAGCGCCAAACCGACCCAGTCCAGCGCACCGACAAAGAGCAGCAGCATCAGCCGCAGCAGCTTGAAGGCGTAGCCCAGCTCATAGCTCGGTTGGGCAAAGTTTGAGATGGCGACAAAGGCCATATATGCCAGCACCTCCGGCACGAGCCAGTGCGCCTGCACGGCAAAATCGCCGAGCACGAGCGCACCGAGCATACTGAAGGAATTGGAAAAGACGTCGGGCGTATTGAGCGAGGCGAGTTTCAGAAGGTCCACGATGAATTCCGCCAGCAACAGCTGGGCGAGGATCGGGACGGAATATTCGCTATCGATCGCTAGAAATTGAAGACCCGCCTGCGTGCGCGAGGGGTCCTTGACGAGAAGATACCAAACGGGCGTGATGAACATCGTCAGCAGGAACACCACCACGCGCAGTACGCGAAGATACGTCCCCACGAGCGGCGGAAAGTAGAAGTCGTTCGCTTCCTGCACAAAGTCAAAAAAGTGCGTCGGCAGGATCATCGCCGCGGGTGAGTTGTCCACGAGCACAAGGATGTCCCCCTCCATCACGCAGGCGGTCGCGGCGTCGGGGCGCTCGGTGTAGCGCACCTTCGGGAAGGGGTTCCACCACTGCCCCTTCCCCATCATCGCCTCGGCGATGCTCTCCTGACTCATGGAGATGGAGCATACGTCGATTTGACCGAGCTTTTGCCGCAGCTCGTCGAGCAGTCTGCGGTCGACCTTATTTTCAAGGTAGCAAAGCACGACGTCGGCGTGCGAGCGGTCGGATACCTTATGCCCCTCGAGCGTGAGCTGCGGGTCGCGGATGCGGCGGCGCAGGAGCGCCGCGTTGACAACGAGCGTTTCGATGAAACCGTCGTGCGCACCGCGCAGTACCTTCCCCGCCGACGGCTCTTCCACGCCGCGCGCGGGAAACTGTTTTGCGTCGATGAGCGCGCAGGCGTCATAGCCCTCGATGAGCAGCAGCATTTTCCCGAGGAAAACGTTCGTCACGGCGGTTTTGAGATCGCGCTCCGTATTTACCTCGCCAAAGGTCACATAGCGCTCGATGAACGCCTGCATCGTGGGTGCGTCGTCCACCGTTTCGAGCGCCAGCCAGAAGCTCAGCATCCGCTCGATGACCGCATCGTCACCGTAGCCGTCCACGACCCACAGCCGCGCGCGTTTCCCGCCGACGCACAGATCGCGCGAGATCATATCAAAGCAGCGCCCCACGCCGAGAAGCTCGTCCAGCGCACGCACATTTTCCTCATGGTGTTCCGATAAACGATCCATAACCGCCCTCCACTTCGCCCATTTTTCTGCCATAGTATGGACAAAAGCGTGCGGTTATATTCCCCGTAGCGCAAGGGACGGTGGTCAAAGGGGGTGTTCTCTTTCGCAAAAGAGAACACCCCCTTTGGAACCCCCAGAG
>URXY01000068.1 GCA_900552015.1 uncultured Eubacteriales bacterium
CTTGTCAAAGTTTCGTTGTTTAATTTACAAGGTGCACGCTCCATTCGCGGAACAGTATGTTACTATACACGCACTTCCTCGAATTGTCAAGCGCATTTTATCATTTTTTCTTGCTTTGGAGTATTTTTCAGTTTCATCATCAAAACTGCGCGTCCAGTTGTTCATTATATCTATTTCTTTTCCTGCTCCGCTTTATTTTATAATGTGTCGTCATTTTTTCATGTTGTGGTGTGGTCTGTCAGATACCCGCGGGTTCTCTCCTTGACGCACATTTCGCCCTGCGATATGATTCTCGAACTACGATAACAGGAGGCGATCTCATGGCTCTGATCCAATGTACCGAGTGCGGGCATGATGTCAGTACCCGCGCGCACGCCTGTCCGAACTGCGGATGTCCCGTTGAACTCATTTTGCAGGATCTTGCCGAGAAAGCTGCTGCAAACGCAGCAAATGGCGAAGTGCTTGAACTGCTCGATACCCCCTCGCCTGACCGCGTGCTGCTCCACTGCCGCGTCTGTGACGCCGACTGTGAGATCGACAGCACTGCTTTCAAAAGCGTTGGGCCTGGCTGCTGTGAGCTTGCGCAGGACCTGCCGTGTCCGTCCTGCGGTGCGGTGCACAGCACCGGAAAGCTCATCTTCAAAAAGGGCATCCCCTCCGGCAGCTCCGCAGCAGTTGTCAGTTGTCCTCACTGTGGTTCCACGGACTATGATGTGGTGAACGCCGGTCCCAGCATCGGCGCAGCGCTCGTCGGTGATATGCTCCTCGGCCCTGTCGGCGCGGCCATCGGCGCCGCCTCCTCTCAGGGCATCAAGTCAGGGCATCAAGCATATCTGCCGCAAGTGCGGAAACACAATCGTACGCCGGAGCAGGACCTGTGCGGGCGACTTGCCATACTTCGCGGCGATATCCCGCACGACAGGTTCGACAAACATCTCGTTCGCCTTTCCCTGTCCCAGCGGCGCATAGGCCATATGCGCGACGCCGTATTTTTCTTCCCACGTGTGATCTGTCTGCCGCTGACAATAAAGATGTGTCTCGATCTGATCGACAGCAGGCTTGACCTCATTGTAGGTGATCAGGTCCACGAGCCGGTCCGGCTCAAAGTTCGATACGCCGATGGCGCGGACCGCTCCCGCACGATAGAGCGCTTCCAGTTCCCGCCACGCGCGGTAATAATCCGCGAACGGCCGGTACAGCAGCACAAGGTCGAAATAGTCCGTTCCCAGCAGCCGCATCGACTGTTCCACCGTTTCTCGTGTGTGATCGTAGGACTTGAAATTGACCTTCGTAACAAGAAACAGTTCCTTGCGGTCAATGCCGCTGCGTCTGATGCCATTGCCCACCGCTTCTTCGTTTCCATAGTGGTACACGATGGCTCCCGCCGTCAAGACGTTCCTGCATAGTCAGGACTTTTCAGGCAAGATCGTTGTGCCGTTCATGACAAATGGCGGCTGGCCGGGCCACATCATCAAGGATATGAAAGCCGCCTGCTCCGGCGCGAACTTTGCCTGCGAGATGCAGGTGAAATTCGACTCCAACGGCGGCGACTGCCTGGAAACGCCGGAGTCAAAGATCGATGCCTGGGCGCAGAGCGTCAAAGCGCTGCTGTAAGGAGAAAAGAATGAAAAATGTCATGTTATTGGCCGACGGCGGGCAGATCGGCATGGCCATTGCCCGCCGCATGGGCGCAGGTATGAAGATCGTCGGCGGCGACAAGAAATTGGCGAATGCACAGGCCATCGCCGGGACGATGAACGAGGCAGGCTTCGACGTCACACCCGTCGAGATGGACTTATCGAGCCGCGGCTCCATCCAGACCTTTATCGCCGAGGGACAAAAATACGGCGAGATCAAGATGCTCGTCAACGCCGCAGGCGTGTCGCCCAGTCAGGCGCCCATCGAGGCGATTTTGAAGGTCGACCTCTACGGCACAGCGGTGCTGCTGGAAGAGGTCGGCAAGGTCATCGCGCAAGGCGGCGTGGGCGTCACGATCTCGAGCCAGTTAGGCTGGCGTATGCCCACCCTGACGGTGGAGCAGGACTTGCTGCTGGCAACCACTCCCACAGAAGAACTGCTGAAACTGGACTTTTTACAGCCCGAGAACATCCGCGACACGCTGCACGCCTACCAGATGGTCAAGCGCTGCAACGAAAAGCGCGTCATGGCGCAGGCGGTCGAGTGGGGCAAGCGCGGCGCACGCCTGAACGATATCGCCCCCGGCATCATCGTCACGCCGTTGGCGCTCAACGAGTTCAACGGCCCGCGCGGCGACTTCTATAAGAATATGTTTGCCAAGTGTCCCGCGGGCCGTCCCGGCACGGCGTATGAGGTCGCAAACGTCGCCGAGCTTTTGATGAGCGACAAGGGTGCATTCATCACGGGCTCGACCTTCCTTGTGGACGGCGGCTCGACCGCGAGCTGCTTCTACAGTCCTCTGAAGCCCGAAACCACCTGAAACGGCAAAACTGTCCCGCTTCCCTTTCGGGAAGCGGGACAGTTTCTTTTTTCACAGCGACAGCAGCAGTTCACTCAGCTTGCGTCCCGCGCTGCCCACGAAGTCCTCCGCTCTGCGGATGCGCAGGAACGATGAGCCGTAGATCATGCGCTCGTTTGCAAGCTCTCCATCCTCGCCGAGGAAAATACCGAGCACGTGCACACCCTCGCGCCGCAGCTTTCGCACCTGAAGACAGGTGTCTCGGATGGCGGCATCGCCGACGTAGACTTCCGGTGCACCCTCGCGCCTGCGGCCGCTGACCATGTCGTTCGGCAGTCCGTCGCTGAACACGATGACGACTTTGTGCTCCTCGCGCCGCTTTTTGAGGTCCCCCCCGCCGCGGCCAGCGCAAGGCCGTCGCGGTTGTTTGACGTCGCGCGGTACTCCAAAATGCGTTTGTCCGCCGCCGGCTTATCGTCATAATCGCGGAAGCGCCGCAGTACCGTATAGTTGCCGTAGGTGCAGTAGCTCATCACGCGGTGCGGGATGCCGATACTGCTCAGCGCACTGCTGAAAAGGTAGCTTTGCAGCGCCACCATGCCTTGCCGCACGGACTGAGAGCCGCTCGCGTCGATGAGCAGCTCCACCACAACGCTTGACTCGTCCTGTCGCACGATCTTTTCAAACAGCAGCGGAAACTCACAGCGTCCGACCCTCCACAGCGCCGCATTGTCGAGCGTGCCGTGGTCGGCGCGGTAGATCTCCGGCTCACTGCGCAGGCTCAGCGCGTTGCGGAAGGCCTGCTCGATGCTGCGTCTCCCCTGCCGCGCTGCGTCCTCGTGCGTGCGCAGCATTTCAAGATTCTTCTCGTAGCTCGCGCGCAGCGACTGGGCGCGAGGGTCCGTGCCCTCGTAGGCCTCCCGCGCCAGCCCGTCGGTAAAGAGAAGCTTTCTCTCCTCGTGGATGCCGGTGCAGACGGCGCGCTCGATCTCGCGCATCGCCTGCTCGGTGCGAAAGCTCGGGCCAAAGTTGCGCTGCAAATATTCCGGCACCGACGCGAGCGCATCCTCCGGCAGCGTAAGACCATCCGCCGAGGCCGCCCCCGCGCTTTCATATTTGAGCTCCTGCTCCTCGGTCTGCGTCCATTCGATCTCTTCCGGTTCGGCAAGCTCCTGCGCCTCGTCCGTCTCCCGCTCGGGAAAAACATCCTGGTCGTGGCCAGGCGCGAAGTAGCGCGTCAGGATCTTGCGGTACAAAAGCGCCGCAAGATCGACCAGCGCGCGGGCATCGGTGCAGGTTTCGCTGCGCCCCGAGATCTCTTCGAACAGGTCGAGCATCTCGTCAAAACCCGCAAGGTTTTTCAGCAACCGGCGATCCTCGACCGTTTCCGCGCCGGGAAACCTCTTTGCAAGGTCGTAAATATAGAGCCAGCCGCGCGAGCTGCGGCGGTATTGCAGCAGATCGCCGCGCAGGATCTCCCCCGCCGCCTGCCGCGCCATCGCGCAAACGCCGGGGCGCTCCGCCATGAGGTCAGCGCGCACCGCGTGCTCAAGGCACAGGTGCGCGGCAGGCAGCAGCACGTCCATATCATAGGCGGCGTAGCGATAGCGGCGCAGCCATAAATTGAGTTCATCCAGCCCAAAGCGCTTGTCCGCTCCGCCGAGCAGCACGCCCTCGTAGGCCGCGACCATACCGCCCGCGCGCGAAAAGGGCGCGCTCATGCGCTGCACATATTCAGGATAGGCTCGCTGCCTGTGATCCTCGGAAACGGTCAGAAACAGGCTCTCTTCTCTGCCAACGCTCACGTTCCCGTCCCCTTACTCCGCGAAGCGCGTCATCACCACGTCGCGCACGAGCGCATATTCATACTCGTCAAAGCACTTGTTCGTGATGCTCACGGCGATGGCCTCATTCGGCGCCATGCCGTCGGTCATCAATCGCAGCGCCGCGATCATGCCGCGAAGGTCAACGGAGTTGGTCGAGATCTCGCCGTTCACGGCCTTTGCGTTCAGATCGAGGAACAGCCCCACGCAGCGGCGGATGTTCTCCTCCGCCGCTTCCGGCACATCGGCGCGCAGCAGCTCGCAAAGCTGCGCTTCGTCGAGCGTCGGCATCCGGATGACCGTGAAGCGCGAGACGAGCGCCTCGTTCAGCTCGCGCGTGCCTGCGTAGCCGTAGTTCATCGTTGCGATAAAGCGCGTCGCCGGGTGCAGCGGGATGCACTCATAGCCCGGCACGTCGATGAGTCGGCGGTAGTCGAGCACCGAATGAAGCACCGCGACCGCGTCGTTTTTTGCCATATTGATCTCATCGAGCACGCAGAACCCGCCGTACTGCGCTGCAAGCGCGATGGGGCCGCGGCGCAGCCGCACCTCGCCGCCGGTAAAGGTATCGGTGCCGATGAGCATGCTGCTGTCGGTATTCACATGGAACGAAGCGGTGAACACCGGGCGCGCGAAGAGCCATGCGAGGTTGTCCGCAAGAATGTTCTTGCCCGTTGCCTTTCCGCCCGCGAGCAGGAGATTCTCCCCCTGCAGCAGCGCGGCGACCGCCGTATCGAGCACCTCTTCGCCGATGAATCTAACCATCGGGCGCGCAACGCGCCCCTGCGCGGCCGCATCCACGCTCCACTGCTCTTTGAACCGCTCCAGCCGGAGCGCAAGGCCTTCTCTCATGATATAATATTCTCCTTCTGCTGTGGGCCGCCGTGCGCGGCCCTCTCTGCTGCGAAAAATTATATTCCCCACGACGGGAAAAGTCAATTTACTGCCCCGCTACAAACACCACGATTGCAATTCGGCCGATCACAACATATAATAGTAGATCATCGCACGTTCAAAAGGAGATAACTGCCATGGCGCTCGACTGGGGCATCCTCTACTGGATACAAGATCACCTTACCTGTCCGTTTTTAGACGCGGTCATGCCTAAGCTCACGCTGCTCGGCGATGCCGGGATCATCTGGATCCTCGCCGCTGCCGCGCTGCTGTGCACCAAAAAATACCGCCGACAGGGCGCCGTTCTGCTTTTGGGCCTGCTGTGCGGTCTCCTGGTCGGCAACGTGTGCCTCAAGCACCTTGTTGCCCGCGCCCGCCCGTGCTGGCTGGACGAAAGCGTGCACCTGCTCATCGCTTCGCCGACGGACTACTCATTCCCCTCGGGCCACACGCTGTCCTCGACCATCAGCGCGACCATTCTGACAAAGGCCGACCGCCGCTTCGGCTATGCCGCCATCCCGCTCGCCGTACTGCTCGCCTTCTCGCGGCTGTACCTTTTCGTACACTTCCCGAGCGATGTACTCGCCGGTGCCGTGCTGGGACTCGTCATCGGCGAGGTCGTTTCCCGGTACGGGCCGAAGCTGTTCCGCAGGCGCGGGTAAAATCATTTTTCCTATATAAAGGAGCCCTTCTCTCACGCGAGAGAAGGGCTCCTTTTGTCCCGTGCAGCACCACAGGCACCGCCATCCCATCACCTTACGGCGCAAGCTCCGCCAGCATCTCTTCGAGCCGCTCCAGCGGAAACGGCGGCTGCGCCAGCGGTTTGACCGCAAGGCTCATGAGCTTGAGCGGGTCGTCATCCGCCGCAATGCGGTTGGAATGGAATGTCCCGCACCGGCGGCAGCGGTGGATGATGGCCCATTCGCCGCCCTTGCGCACCCAGACCGCCACCGGCTCCATCACACCGCCGCAGTCGCTCGCGCGGTCCCCGGGTCCAATGTCGAGATGAACACTCGAAAGGCATCTGCTGCAGTGGTCGCGGTGGGCAGTCCCAGCGTTTTCCGGCGTCATCAGACGCCCGCAGACCTTGCAGGTAAAGTTTTCCTTGCAGGGATGGTCCTGATAGTATCCTTTTCTTTTCGGTTTCCGTTCGTTTTCACGGTACATCGTGTTTTTCCTCCTGAAGATCGTTCGCTCTTCCGGGAGGAATGGCGAGAATGTAAGATTTGCCAACCTCCCGGTCAGCGCACACTCTCCAGTAAACGTAAATACTTCAAAAAATAGCTCCTTTTTTATAAGTCTGGCAGATCTCTCTTCCGCCGATGGCATTATCCCACAGTTTTCCGCATTTTACAAGCAGCTTTTCCAGCCGCGCGTCCTCTCCGTCACCTGTAACATTAACAAGTGACGGAAATATGACGATATCACGACGGTTTTCTGCCTGCGTTCTCCGTCTACGGCAGCGCTGAATATCTTGTTAAAATCTGTCACAGAAGGATGAAAAAGTGAAATTCCTTTTGTGCAGAGCCATCAGAAGAGCGAGCTTCACTCATTCATCCAAATTGGAAAAAGAGGAGGGACTCAAGAAAATGACAGCAATTTATGTTGCACTCGTTGTCTACATGGTCGTTCTGTTCGGCGTAGGCCTGTTCTACAGCAAGAAGAACGCGACCATCAACGACTTTCTGCTCGCCGGCCGCGACCTCGGTGTCGTGGCGGCAACGCTCACCGTGACCGCTTCCCTGTTCGGCGGCGGCCTGCTCACCGGTACCGCGCAGTACACCTATGATTCCGGCGTCATGATGTATATCTACGGCATCGTCGGCTCCGGCGGCGAGCTGCTCAGCGGTATCGTCAGCGCGGTCGTGCTCGTCATCGTTTCTCTCGCGACCCAGCCCAAGAAGACTGCGGCCTGATCTCTGATCTCCACCAACGGCTCATACTTTCCAAAGGAGTAATCACTTATGTTGATCCATCAGGATGCGAAAAACATCCATACCGTCACTCTGGATGACTGCCGCAACAGCATCGAAGAGTTTGTCGCCGTTGCACGTTATCATGCAACGGTGGAGTTTACCGAAGGCTTCCGCGAGCGTGTGCGTGCCAGCCGCAGATCGCTGGAAACGACGATCGCGAGCGGTGTTGGCGTCTACGGCGTCAACACGGGCTTCGGCGACAACGTGCGCTATCGCATCAGCGAAGATGAGATGGTGCAACTTCAGGAAAACATCCTGCGCAGCCATGGCTGCTCGGTCGGGCGCATCCTGACAGAAGAGGAGGCCCGTGCGCTCCCTGTGTGGGCACGATCGACGGCCTTTCCTACCAGCCCTACATCGCCGTGACCTACATCGGCGAGGGCCGCCTCATCGTGGACGGCAAGCCCCGTCCCGCGGCGGAGGTGCTCAAGGAACACGGCATCGAACCGCTGAGCATCAAGGCCCGCGAAGGTCTGGCCCTGCTCTCCAACGCGAGCCGATTCATCGGCGTCGGCCTGCTCGCCGTTTATGATCTCATTATGACGACGCGCCACGCCGACCTCTGCGCAGCCTTGGTGTGTGAGGCGCTGCGCAGCACCGACAAGGCCTTTGACCCGCGCCTCATCCAGCTCAAGAACCACATGGACACCACCGAAACGGCGGAATTCCTCTGCAAGATCCTCAGCGGCAGCGAGATCATGGACGAATCCCGCACGCTGCGCGTGCAGGACAGCATGAACACCCGCATCATCCCGCACGTCCACGGCACGGCTAAGCGCATGGCTGCGCAGACCTATGACGCGCTGATGGAAGAGCTGAACGCAGTGTTCGATGACCCTGTCTTTCTCCCCGACGGCACGGCCCTCATGGGCTCGAACTGGGACGCGACGGCCATCGAGCTCTACTGCGATCCCCTCGCCATCGCCGTTATGGACGTTGCCAAGCTCACTGAGGTCCACATGGAACGTCTGGTCGACCCGCACCTGAGCGGGCTGCCCGCCTTCCTCGTGAAGACCCCCGGCCTCAACAACGGCTACATGATCATGCAGTATGTCACCGCCGGTCTTCTTGGTGATATCGCTCTGCTGGCCGCCCCTGCCGCCTGCTTCAACGCGGCCGTCAGCTTCATGGAAAGTGACGACATGATGTACGAGCGCATCGAGGCCATGGAGGCACTCGTCAAGAGCAACGAACTGCTCAAGGATCGCCCCATCGAATACACCCTGTAAAAACAGAACACTTTCTCTTCAAGATACTGCAAAGCCGGTCCCCAGT
>URXY01000069.1 GCA_900552015.1 uncultured Eubacteriales bacterium
AAGTTTCGTTGTTTAATTTACAAGGTGCACGCTCCATTCGCGGAACAGGTGTTATCTTAACACTATAGGCGCTGATTGTCAACACCTTTTTTCAATTTTTTTGGAATTATTTTAAGAGCGCTTTTTTCGCCACGGATAGAAGACAAATCCTCCACTCAGTGTTATAATAAGGTATCTATTTCCACTTTTTACGTTAGGGGGTGTTTCAGCTTGCAGTTTCACCGCATGGTCGCGACCTTTGGGAAGCTCGATTACCGTGCGATCACATTTGAAAACGGGCTCAATATCATTGAAGCGCCGAACGAGTCAGGCAAATCCACGCTGCTCGCATTCCTGCGTGTCATGCTCTACGGTTTTCCAGCGCGCGAGCGCGGTGCATTTGCGGACAAGAACCGCTACGCTCCCTGGTCGCTCGCGCCCATGCAGGGTACACTGGAGCTCACCTGTCGCTCTGGTGATCTCACGCTTACACGCGACACAGTTCGCGCAGGCGACCCAATGGGCCGCTTTTCCGCCGTCTACACCGGCAGCGGCGAAGCGATTCCCTTCCTCACTGCCGAGGATGCGGGTGAAGCGCTGCTCGGCGTACCGCGCGAGGTCTACGAGCGCAGCGCATTCATTCGTCAGAGCGGTCTGACGGTCGACGCAAGCGCCGAGCTCGAGCGCCGCATCGCCGCGCTCATCACGACCAGCGAGGAGGGCGCATCCTACACAGACGCTGTCAAGGCGCTCAAAAAGCAGCTCAACGAGCGCAAATACAACAAGTCCGGCCGCATCCCCGTGTTAGAAGCAGAGATCGACGATCTGACACGCTCTCTTGATGAGCTGGGACAGTTCGAAGCGCGCAAACGGGAAACGGAGTCCTCGCTCTCTGCCCTCGACGGCGAAGAAGCCGCGCTCCGTGCCGGACTCCGCACGCATGACATCTGCGACGCACAGGAACGGCTGGAAGCCGTCTCCCGCGCCAAGGCTGCCGCGGATGAAGCTGCTCGCGCGGCTGAGCGTGCACAGCGCGCCATCGAACTGAGTGCCTGTCCTTCGCGTGAAGTGCTCGCGCAGGGCCGCGCCGTGCAGGAAGCGCTCAAAGGCCGCAAGGCCGAGATCGACCGCGCCGAGATCGTCTGCGAGGACGCCGAGACAGTTCTCCGCACCTTCGATGCTCATAACAGCGCTCCCTCGTCATCACCTATATATTATGTGTGCAGTGTGATCGGCACGTTGTCGCTCTTCGCACTTCTTGCCTGTCTTCTCTTGAAGACGCCGCTTCTCTATGCTATTATATTGTTTTCTACCGCGGCAGCCAGTACTATCGCCGTCGCTATGCTGCGTGCAAAGCAGCGCAGCGCCTTTCTCGCTTACGATGCACAGCGCCGCGAACTCCTCGACGCATCGAAACGCGCTACAGCCGCAAGAGATGCTCTCCTCGCTTCTTATGACGATGCCGTCGCCGCGCTGCTCGCACTCATTCCGGCAGGCAGCCTTTCCCGCGTGACCGCGTACATTACCGACGCGTCTGCGCAGTACGATACGCTCGACATTCTCACGCGCAAGGCGCGCGAAGCGCGGGCTCGATACGAGCTTCTCCACGCGCAGCGCCCCACGCTGCAAGTTCCTGACACACCAGTCGAGCGTCCTACACGCTCTCGCGCAGAGCTTCAGGATGCGCTCGCGGAGCTTTCCGAGCGCCGCCGCGCCTTGCAGAGCGAGCTCGACCGGGCCGCCGGTCTCTGTCATGCCGTCGGCGAGCGTGAGGCGTTCGAGACTCAGCTCGCACAAAAGCGTGAAGCGCTTTCTCAGGCACAGGCAGAATACGATGCCATCGCCCTCGCGATGGATACCCTGCAAAGCGCCAATACCGCGCTGCAAAGCCGCTTCTCTCCCACGCTTAGCCGCCGTGCAGGCGAACTTTTCTCCCGCCTGACAGGCGGCAAATACGGGCAGGTCCTGCTCGACCGAGATCTCAGCGCGCAGGCGGGCGAGTCAGGTGAGATCGTCGCACACGATGCACAGCTCTTGAGCCTTGGCGCGCTCGACCAGCTGTATCTTGCCGTGCGTCTTGCCATCTGCGAGACTGTCCTGCCCGGCAGCGACCCTATCCCTCTCGTGCTGGATGACGCACTCGTCCGCTTCGACGACGCGCGCTGCCGCGCCGCGCTCGACCTCTTATATGAAGAGAGCAAAACGCGTCAGATCCTGCTCTTTACCTGTCAGCACCGTGAAGCCGCCTACCTCTTAGACCGCAGTGGTGTCACGATCCTCAGCCTGTAACCTATTTTGTTAAAAGGAGAATACCTCATGTCCACACTGCAAGCCCTCCCCCTGCCGTCCAATTTTGAGGACCTCTGTGAGCTGTTTCTGCTCTACATCGCCTACAGCACGCTCGGCTGGTGCGGCGAAATGCTGTACTGCTCCATCCCCAAGGGTCACATCTGTGAAAAGAGAGGCTTTCTCAACGGCTTCCTCTGCCCCATCTATGGTCACGGCGCACTGCTCGTGCTCTACTGTCTGCACGGCGGCTTCAAAAATCCGGTGCTGACGTTCATCTTCGGTGCGATCGTCACGTCGATCCTCGAATACTTCACAAGCTGGATCATGGAAAGGCTCTTCCACATGCGCTGGTGGGACTACTCTCATTATAAGTTCCAGATCAATGGCCGCGTCTGCCTTCTGAACTCCACGTGCTTCGGCCTTGCGTGCGTGCTGCTGTGCCATCTTGTCCAGCCGTGGCTGTGGGCGCACATCACAGGTCTCGGCGCGGCCATCACCGTGCCGCTCGCCTCATTCATCTTCGGCATTTACCTCATGGACACGATCCTTTCCTTCCGCAGCGCCATCCAGCTCAGCTCTCAGATGGGCAAGCTGCGTGAGCTGCAAACAGAGCTCAAGGACTACGTTGCCGAAAAGCGTGAGGAGAGCCAGGAGCGCAAAGTCGAGCGCCGCGCCGAGGTGCGCGAGCGCGCCCGTATGCTGCGTGACAGCGCCGATATCTTCGAGCGCCGCCTGCTCCACTCCCACCCCGATATCCGCAAGTCGCGCGAGGACCTGCTCGCCGCGATCCGCGCCCGCCTGAACGATAGCGAGGCCGAGGCCAAAAAGGCCGCCGACGAAATGTTCGGCAGCGAACACAAGGCATAATTTGTCTGCCCACTCCCTGTTGACTTCACGTTCTGACTGGTATACACTGTTGCAAAATCCACCCGGCAAAGGAGATATCACAAACTATGAGCGAATGTACGCATAATTGCTCCACCTGCGGCGAGAGCTGCGCGGAACGTGCAACGCCGCAGTCGCTGCGCAAAGCGCCGCATCCGGAGAGCCGCATTGGCAAGGTGTTCGGCGTCGTGTCCGGCAAGGGCGGCGTGGGCAAGTCGATGGTCACGAGCCAGCTTGCCGTCACCATGCACCGCCGCGGTTTCAAGGTCGGCGTCATGGACGCCGACATCACGGGTCCCTCCATCCCCAAGGCCTTCGGCGTGCACGACAAGGCCGTCGGCTCACAGACGGGCCTTTACCCGTGTGCCAGCCGCACAGGCGTCGAGCTGATGTCCATCAACCTGCTGCTCGAAGACGAGACCGATCCCGTCATTTGGCGCGGCCCTGTCATCGGCGGTGTTGTCCAGCAGTTCTGGACGGATGTCGTTTGGGATGTCGACTATCTCTTCGTCGATATGCCTCCCGGCACGGGCGACGTGCCGCTGAGCGTCTTCCAGTCTATCCCGCTCGACGGTATCGTCATCGTCACCTCCCCGCAGGACCTCGTCTCCATGGTCGTTGAAAAGGCCGTGAAGATGGCCGAGAAGATGGATATCCCCATCGTCGGTCTCGTGGAGAACATGAGCTACGTCGCCTGCCCCGACTGCGGCAAGAAGATCTACCTCTTCGGCGAAGGCAAGAGCGAGCAGGCCGCCAAGCGCCATTGTCTCCCCCTCCTTGCGCAGATGCCTATCGATCCCGCGCTCGCGTCTCTCGCGGACGAGGGCCGTATCGAGGACTTCGAAGGAAGCTGGCTCTCCCCCGTCGCCGACGCGCTCGAAAAAGCAGAAAAGCGCGCCGAATAACTGAACACTTACAAAAAAATCGCGCCTCCTTCGAGGTGCGATTTTTTATCTTCTATTCTATCTAATTAGTCGTTGGAGTAGTTGTCGAAGTAGCCCTGGATGTAGACGATGGGCGTGCCCTTGTCGCCGCTGCCGCTCGTGAGGTCGCAGAGAGAACCGATGAGGTCGGTCAGGCGGCGGGGCGTCGTGCCCTCGGACACCATGTTGCCGACCAGGCTCTCGCTGGTCTTCTCGCGGATGCGCTCTTCGATGGCTTCCTTCAGCGCCTCGCCCTTGAGATCGCCGAAGTCATTGTCGGCGAGGTACTTGAGCTTCAGCTCGTTCGGCGTGCCGACAAGGCCCTTGGTGTAGCCGGGGGAGACGACGGGGTCAGCGAGCTCCCAGATCTTGCCGACGGGGTCTTTGAACGCACCGTCGCCGTAGACCATGGCCTCGATGTGCTTGCCGCTGGCCTTGCTGAGTCTCTCGCCCATCTCCTCAGCAACGGCCATGCAGTCGCGCGGGAAGAGCTTAACGGTCTCCTCGGTCGCCTTGTTGGAGCCGAGCAGTCCGTATTCGGCGTTGTAGCCGCTGCCGTCGACGCTTCTGTTGAGCAGATCGTCGAGGCCGAGCACCACGCGGGCGCCAGCGGCCTTGAGCAGGCGCTTGCTGCGCGCGCGGGTGTGGATGTCGCAGGTGATGACGGCGTCGGTGTAGTCGCACAGCGTCTGCACGCGATTGCCGAAGATGACCTCGACCTCAGCGCCGGCGTCGGTGATGATGCCGGAGTAGAAGTCGATGTAGTCGACGCCCGTGAACGGGTGCACCGCCGCGCCGAATTTCTTGCGGAATTGTTCGAGCGTCAGAACATCGCTGTACGGGTCGACGCCCGCCTCGTCGAGCTTGTCCCAGTCGACAAGGCCGTTGCCCACCTCGTCGGAGGGGTAGGAGAGCAGCAGCACGATCTTCTTGCAGCCCATGGCCATGCCGCGCAGCAGCAGGGAGAAGCGGTTGCGGCTTAGGATGGGGAACGCGACGCCCACGGTGCCTCCGCCGGTCTTTTCGCGCACGTCTTTCGCGATCTGGTCGAGCGTTGCGTAGTTGCCCTGCGCACGCGCCACAACGGATTCCGTCACGGCGACGACGTCGCGGTCGCGCGGCTCGATGCCCGCTTCCTTCCACGCTTCCATCACGGAAGCGGCAGCGACCTCAGCAATGTTGTCTCCCTCGCGGATGATGGGCGCGCGCACGCCGCGCACGACAGTACCGATCGTTCTCATAGCATTCTCCTTCAATATCACAATATATCATTATCGATTGGGTGATGAGCGAAGCCTCCGCTCTTGAAAGTCATACAGTTTTGTATTATAATCACGGTATCGTGATAAGTAAAGCATCGTTTTTTGATAATAATTATCATTCATTCTTATGTCAGGAGGGCCCGCCGATGGTCAAACTGGAGCTCTACCGCGTTTTCCGCGAGGTCGCCGAGGCCGGCAACATTTCCCTCGCCGCCGAAAATCTCTACCTCTCGCAGTCCGCCGTCAGCCAGAGCGTCAAGCAGCTCGAGCAGCAGCTCGGCACACGCCTTTTCATCCGCTCGCCGCGCGGCGTCACGCTCACTGAGGACGGGCGGCTCCTCTTTGAATACGTCCGCAGCGCCATCGGCCTTCTTGAAACGGGCGAGGACAAGCTCCAACAGACGCGCACGCTCCAGGCCGGCACGCTCGTGCTCGGCGCGAGCGACACCGTGACGAGCCAGTTCCTACTGCCGTACCTTGACGACTTTCACCGCCGCTATCCCAATATCCACATCCGCATCATCAGCGGCCGCAGCTACAAAGTGCTCGGCCTCCTGCGCGCCGGCCGGGTCGATATCGCCTTTGCCAGCGCTCCCGGCGACGCGGACGACTTAGAGCACGTCCCCTGCCTGCAAACGCACACCTGCTTTGTCGCCGCGCCGGACTATCCCTGCAACTTTTCCCATTCCTACACACCGGAGGAGATCGCCGCCTTCCCGCTCATCCTGCTCGAGCGCAAAGCCTCCTCGCGCACGTATCTGGAAAAGTACTTTCTTCAAAGCGGCGTCAAGCTCACGCCCGAGATCGAGCTCGGCGCGCGGAGCCTTCTTGTCGACCTTGCGAAGATCGGCTTCGGCGTCGCGGGCGTTACGCGCGAATTTGTCCAGAGCGAGCTTGCGCGCGGCGAGATTCGTGAGCTTGCAACATCGTTCGCCATCCCGCCGCGCAGCGTGGACCTGTGTATGCTGCACAATGTGCCGCCCAGTGCCGCCACCCAGCGCTTTGCGCAGGACCTGCTTGAAAAAATGCAGGGCTTCCCGCATTCTGATTAACTTTTTGCAAGTCCACCGTCATCTTGTACGATATTTTGCATCAAACTCTTCATTTTCTTCCCAGATCCTTCCATTGATTTCTCTCTGCGGCCATGGTATCCTATTCAGGCTGAAACAAGCGAAGATGACCGATGATGCTCTCAGCTACGCGCTGGGGGCCGAGGAAACTCTGGAGAACTCATTGAGTTGGGTGCCGAAGGTGCAAGGCCGCAAGGGCCGAATCTCTCAGGCGAAGGGACAGAGACCGCAGCTTTTGCTGCCGCTGTTCGCTTTTCGTTCCATAGTCTTTTTTAAGTTGCCGATCTTTGCTCAGGATCGGCAACTTTTTTGTTTTTAGGAGCCTCTCATGTTTGATTCCATCGAAAGCACACTCTTCCCCATCGTCAGCAAGATCAACGAATACCTGAGCAACTATGTGCTCGTTTTTCTGCTGCTCGGCGTCGGCATCTGGTACACCGTCAAGACACGCTGTGTGCAGGTCCGCTGCTTTAAGGAAGGCTGGAACAAGGTCTTCGGCAACCTCACGCTCAACGGCAAAAAGGGAGGCGGCGGCATGAGCTCGTTCCAGGCGCTCGCCACCGCCATCGCCGCCCAGGTCGGCACCGGTATCATCGTCGGCGTTGCGGGTGCGATCCTCACCGGTGGTCCCGGCGCGGTGTTCTGGATGTGGGTCATCTCGTTTTTCGGCATGGCCACCATCTATGCGGAAGCGACGCTTGCGCAGGAGACCCGCGTTATCGACCCTGACGGCACCATCCGCGGCGGTCCGGTCTACTATATCACAACAGCCTTCCGCGGCGGCTTCGGCAAATTCCTTGCCGGCTTCTTTGCCACCGCCATCATTCTAGCGCTCGGCTTCATGGGCTGCATGGTGCAGTCCAACTCCATCGGTGCGACCATGCAGACCGCCTTCGGCATCCCGTCCTGGATCATCGGCCTCGTCCTCGTCGCTATCTGCGCTTTCATCTTCCTCGGCGGCGTACAGCGCCTTGCGTCCGTGACGGAAAAGGTCGTCCCCATCATGGCGGCCGTGTTCCTTGTCGGCGGTCTCATCGTGCTCATTGCCCGCATCAAGTACGTCCCCGAGACCATCGGCCTCATCTTCAAGTACGCCTTTGAGCCGCAGGCCATCATCGGCGGCGGCTTCGGCTACGCCATCAAGACCGCCATCTCCCAGGGTGCCAAGCGCGGCCTGTTCTCCAACGAGGCCGGTATGGGCTCCACGCCCCACGCTCACGCGCTCGCAAGCGTTAAAACGCCGCACGAGCAGGGTGTCGTCGCCATCATCGGCGTGTTCATCGATATGTTTATCATCCTCACGCTCAACGCGCTCGTCATCATCTCCACGCTCTACGCGGGAGGCGGTCCGCTCGCCGGCTGCGGCGAAGCGGCCATCAGCACCATCTACAATAAGACCAACCTCGCCCAGAGCGCGTTCGGCACGGTCTTTGGTGAGAGCGCGGGCAATATGTTCGTCGCGGTCTGTCTGTTCTTCTTTGCCTTCTCCACGATCCTGAGCTGGAACCTCTTCGGCAAGATCAACATGACCTACCTCTTCGGCAAGAAGAGCAACGGCGTCTACACCGTGCTCTCCCTTGTCTTCATTTTCCTCGGCACCGCGATGTCCAACGAGCTCGTCTGGGAGCTGAGCGATATGTTCAACCAGCTCATGGTCATCCCCAACGTCATCGCCCTCTTCGCCCTCACGAGCCACGTCGTCAAGCACTCTCACACGCCGGACAAGCTCTCCGGCCGATAAAACTTTCACGATCTTTGCATCAGCGGCTGCAAAATTTTTGCAGCCGCTTT
>URXY01000070.1 GCA_900552015.1 uncultured Eubacteriales bacterium
GGGCGAGGTGGACGAGGCCGCCGGCACCGCCCGGCTGTGGACGGAACCCCGGGAGGACGGCGGACAGGCGGAGTTGGCCCTGCAGCGGGACGGCGCGTCCTGGCACATCCGCTCCCACCGAATTGTAAACAATCCTTGAACCCTCTTGCAATTTTTCATGCGAAGGATTATGATAGCGTTAGCACTCAGAAAGTTCGAGTGCTAACGCTCTTTGTTTACAAAACCGTTTGAGATACAGGAGGCATTGTCATGGCAAAGAAACAGTTCAAGGCCGAGTCCAAGCGGCTGCTGGATCTGATGATCAACTCCATCTACACCCACAAGGAGATCTTCCTGCGCGAGATCATCTCCAACGCCAGCGACGCCATCGACAAGCTCTGTTACGTCGCGCTGACGGACGACAAGGTCGGCATGAACCGCAGCGATTTTGCCATCACGGTGTCGGTCGACAAGGAGAACCGCACGTTGACCGTTTCCGATAACGGCATCGGCATGAGTAAAGAAGAGCTTGAAAACAACCTCGGCGTCATCGCGTCGTCTGGCTCCTACAAGTTCCGTCAGGAGACCGAGGAAAAGGACAAAAAGGACGCCGATATCGACATCATCGGCCAGTTCGGTGTGGGCTTCTACTCCGCGTTCATGGTCGCAGACAGCATCACCGTCCGCACGAAGAAATACGGCGAGGAGCAGGCCTATCAGTGGCAGTCCTCCGGCGCGGACGGCTACACGATCACCGAATGCGACAAGGAGGCCGTCGGCACCGACGTCATCATGCACATCAAGCCCGACACGGACGAGGAGAAGTACAGCGAGTACTTGGAATCCTACCGCCTGCACGCGCTCGTGAAGAAGTATTCCGACTACATCCGCTACCCCATCCGCATGATGATGCCCGAGCAGAAGGTCAAAGAGGGCAGCGACCCGGAGAAGCCCGAGTACGAGACCGTCGAGGAGATGAAGACCGTCAACTCCATGGTGCCGCTCTGGCAGCGCAAGAAGAGCGACGTCACGGACGAAGAGTACAACAAGTTCTACTCCGAGCTGACGCACGAATTCGACAAGCCACAGCGCACGATCACCGTCTCTGCCGAGGGCAGCGTGACCTATAAGGCGCTGCTGTTCGTCCCCTCCGCGCGCCCGTTCAACTTCTACACGGAAGGATATGAAAAGGGATTGCAGCTCTACTCTGCGGGCGTTCTCATCATGGACAAGTGCGACACGCTCCTGCCTGACTATCTGCGCTTTGTGCGCGGCGTGGTCGATTCGCCGGATCTGAGCCTCAACATTTCCCGCGAGCTGCTGCAGCATGACCGCCAGCTCAAGGTCATCGGCCAGAACCTCGAAAAGAAGGTCCGCGCCGACCTTGAAAAATTCCTCAAGGATGACCGTGAGGGCTATGAGAAATTCTACGAAAACTTCGGCCGTCAGATCGGTTACGGCATCGTGAGCGACGGCGGCGAGAGCCGCAAGGATTCGCTCAAGGACCTGATGATGTTCTACTCCTCCACGCAGAAGAAGCTCACGACGCTCAAAGAGTACGTCGAGCGCATGAAGGAAGACCAGAAGTGCATCTACTACGCCGCGGGCGAGAGCATCGCCGCCGTGGACAAGCTGCCGCAGACCGAGCTTTTGAAGGACAAGGACTACGAGGTCCTGTACCTGACCGGCGAGACGGACGAGTTCGTTTTGCAGGCGCTGATGAACTACGACGAAAAGCCGTTCCGCTCCATCGTGGACGGCGACCTCGAGCTTGGCGGCGAGGATGAGCAAAAGGACGACAGCGAAAGCGCGGAGCTCATGCAGTTCGTCAAGGAGACGCTCGGCGACAAGATCAAGGAGGCCAAGGTCTCGCACCGCTTGAAGACCCATCCCGTCTGCCTGACGGCGGGCGAGGGCTTCAGCTTCGAGATGGAAAAGTACTTCAAGAACTTCGAAATGCCCGAGCCCATCAAGGCCGAGCGCATCCTCGAGCTGAATGTCGATCATCCGGCGGTCAAGGCGATGGCCGCCGCGCTGGCAACGGACCGCGACAAGGCGGCGCTGTATGCCAAGATCCTCTACGATCAGGCAAACCTCATCGCGGGCCTGCCGCTCGAAGATCCCAGCGCGTACACCGATATGGTGGCGCAGCTGATGCAGTAACATCTGAACATCGCGCAGCAAAAGGCGCGGAGCTTCGGCCCCGCGCCTTTTTCACGTCCTGACGGCCCCGCGCCTATACTGGCATACAGGCGATGCTCCGCCTGACAGACGGAAAAGGGGATCAAAATGCTTGGGACACTCTTCTACGCCGCGCTCGGCACGGCGTTTCTCTTTCTGATGACCACGCTGGGCGCGGCGACGGTATTCTTCTTTGCGCGCGAGGGCAGCGCGCGGACGCAGCGGGCGATGCTGGGCTTTGCCGCCGGGGTGATGACGGCGGCGAGCGTGTGGAGCCTCATCCTGCCCGCGCTCGAGCAGCTCGCGGCGGTGGGACGGGTGCAAAGCGTCGCGACCGTGGGCGGGGGCATCGCGCTGGGAAGCGCCTTCCTGCTCGCGCTGGACGTTTTCTGCGAGCGGCGGGGCGAGGTGCAGGAAAATGTCCTCCTGCTCGCCGCCATCACGCTGCACAACATCCCAGAGGGCATGGCCGTCGGCCTTGCGTTTGCGCTGGCGGCGGACGGGGAGGGGCTTGCGGGCGCGGCGGCGCTGGCGCTCGGCATCGGTGTGCAGAACTTCCCCGAGGGCGCGGCGGTGGCGCTGCCGCTGCGTCAGGCGGGCAAAAAGCGCGGGGAAGCATTTCTTGCGGGCGTGCTTTCGGGCGCGGTGGAGCCGCTGTTCGGCGTGGCGGCGGCACTGGCGGCGGTGCAGGTACGGCCGCTGATGCCGTGGCTTTTGAGCTTTGCCGCCGGGGCGATGCTCTGCGTGACGGCGGAGGAGCTCATCCCGCGCGCCGAGGGGCGGGACGGCACCTGCGCGTTCCTCGTCGGATTCCTGCTGATGATGGCGCTCGACGTGGGGCTGGGATAAAAATTCTCTCTTTGGTTGACATAAAACGTACAACAAACCCCTTACAGCTCAGAAAGCTGTAAAAGTTGACGAGCGTTGACTGTTACAATACAACAAAGGGGCGAAAAGGAGAAGCTATGTTAACGACAGATGAGTTGAGACGGATGAGCCAGATCGAACGATGCGAGTACCTCGCGCGGATGAAGCTCGAAAACCCGATGGAGAAGTACGAGCGCGAGCGCGATTCACGCGTGTACCGCTTTTCGAGCATCGATGAGGCAGTCGGCGTGCTGAGCGTCGTGCGCCGCGCGTGGTGAGGGGGACGGAGATGGAAAAAACGGCCAATTATCAGCTCCCCCAGTGGGTGAAAGAGGACGCGATCAAGATGGAGGACTTCAACGCGGCGTTCGGCACGCTGGACGGCGCGCTGAAAACGCAGTCCGACGCCATCGCGGGCAAGGCGGGCGGGGAGGACCTGACCGCCGTGCGGCAGAGCGTGGCCGCGCTGGAGCAGACAGTCGCCAAGAGCAAGCTCTGCCGCGTGAAGTACGGCAGCTACACCGGCAACGGCAAAAACGGCAGCGCGAACCCGACTGCGGTGAACTGCGACTTCTATCCCGTGCTGTTCGGCATCTGGTACAGCGGCAACAACATCCAGTTTGCCATGCGCGGCGGCAGCGGCCTGTATCACAACGTGCTCGGGCAGAACAACGTCACGAACTGGCAGGACAACGGCCTGAGCTGGTACTGCGACAGGGCGGAATACGGCTACCAGCCGAACGCCATCCAGTACAATGAGGCTAATATGACCTATCGTTATATCCTGTTTGGCTACGACCAGTAAAAGCGGATAGAAAACAGCTCCGAGCCTTGCGGCTCGGGGCTGAAACTTTAGTTAAAGTTTTTGGAAATCGTCTTAGTTGTGATAAGCGCGACGACGGTGGCATCGTCAGGAAACGAGCCGAGTTGATGACCGACTTTGCGAACATCCTTCGTTCAGCCATTCTGCCACCCCCACAGGGTCTCCTGACCGGTCATCTTTAAAAGCGCATCTTCCGCTGCGTGTGAGATCGCCGCGATCTCCCTTGATCGTCTCGACATCGAACTGATAAAGCGCTGAATATCAAGCGTGCTTGTCGGCAGAAAATACCCATTTTTGCAGTCGGCCAAAATCAGCTTGCCCGCCTTACGCTCCGTCTGGATACGGCGGCGGATCGACCGCTCGTCCTCACCCGTGAGCTGGACAAGCTCTGTGAGCGTTGTGCCATTTTCGCTGCCCTCATGAAGCAGGTCGGACACCAAATAATGTTTCACGCCTGCACCTCCTTGACCTGTCGACTCTCAGCCTCGAGATATTCACGCAGCGCCTCGACGTTCACGAGAAAACGATTTCCGGAATAGACGCCCGGGCAAACACCCTGTGCCACAAGGCGACGTACAAGGCTTTCGGGGATTTCAAGATAACGTGCAACTTGCCGAACTGTTCGGAACATAAGTGATAGCCTCCTTTCAATTTATTTTTGCAATTTACGTTGACTACCGTCTGATTTCACGATACAATAAAAACGTGAATTAGTCACACAATTTTTAATGTTTTTATTGTTTAAAAGGAGGCGCAAAATGCCACGGCCAAAAGCGGAAATTAATGTTAAACGGTGCGAAAGGCTGAAACAGATTATTAAGGAGCAAGGAATTAAGCAAACCGAGCTTAGTGAAGAAACTGGTATATCACAGCAATCCATATCCGCAATGGTGCAAGGAAAGGCGAATGTTACGGAGGCAACGGCTGAGATCATGGCTGATAAATTCCCGCAGTATAGTGTAGCGTGGCTTTTAGGGCTTACCGATTATAAAAACAATGCGGAAGAATTTAAAGCAGCCGTTTCTCAAATGAAACATGAGGGCTACTTGCTAGCAGAAGGATTGTCAAGTTTTGCGCAGCTGGCCAATTACCAAATAAAATTATGTTCACCTGCTTCTTCTGCACACGGTAAAATTGCCATCGAGGACGCACTAAAGGCGGTGCGAGAGGGTTATATAATTTCTCATAATCATACTTCAATTCAACTTTCCCTCGAAGAAATGAGTATCTTTGAAAACGAAGTGCTCGACTTCGTTGAATTGCAGTTAAAGCATTTATTCAAGAGAAAGGGGATTTCTGACAATGGCTAACCTTCAAGAACGCCGGGACAAGTCCGGCAAGCTGATTTCCTACTCTATCCGCGTTCACCGTGGCCGTGGTGCTGACGGAAAGCAACTCAAGCCGTGGACGGCGACCTTTGAAGTCTCGCCCACATGGACGGAGAAAAGCGCAAGAAAAAAGGCCGAGGCTTTCGCCGCGACCTTTGAAAAGGAATGCCGGGAGGGTGTGACCTCCGACAGCCGTTTGAAGTTTGAGGAATACTGCAATTATGTGATTGATCTGAAAGAGCAGCGCGGAGCAAAACACAATACCATTGTGAGCTATCGAGACCTTGCAACGCGCATCTATCCCGCCATTGGGCATATCAAGCTAAAAGATCTCCGCGCCGATCATCTGAATAGCTTTTACACCAATCTCGCCAAACCGGGGCAAAACAAACGTACTGGCGAAGGATTATCGGCAAAAACAATATTGGAGCATCACCGTTTAATTTCTACAGTGCTTGACTAGGCTGCGAAAGAGGGGCTTGTCCCATTTAGTGTTGCGTCAAAGGCGACCTTGCCGAAGGTCAGCAAAAAAGAGGTCAACTATTTTCAGCCCGAGCAGGTGGCGGCAATTCGTGACGCGCTTGAAACGGAATCACCGAAATGGAGAATGCTCACACACCTGCTTCTTATTACGGGGGCGCGGCGCGGTGAAGTGTTAGGGCTAAAATGGAATGCAGTTGACTTTACAGGGAATCGCATCCACATCTGCAATAACATTTTATATTCGCCGGATGTTGGTGTTTACGAATCTACTCCGAAAACTGCAACCTCGGATCGTTGGGTTTCTCTGCCAACGGAAACGATGCAACTACTTCGGCAATACAGGGCATGGCAGAACGCGGAACGTCTGCGACTGGTTGAATACTATCACGATCAAGGATTCTTGTTTGCGCAGGAAGATGGAAAGCCGATGCACCCGGACAGCATAACAGACTGGTTGTCCAAGTTCAGCAGGCGGCACGATCTCCCGCATATCAATCCTCATGCTTTCCGGCACACAATGGCCTCTATGCTTTACTTTAGCGGCGTGGACAGTGTATCTATTTTCAAGCGGTTAGGCCATGCGCAAGTCAGCACAACGGCGAACATCTATGCACATGTGATGGAGAGCGCCGACCGGAAAAACGCTGACATTTTAGCTGACGTGTTTTTAAAAAAGGCTTGAATTTTCAAAGCGAGTTGAACTAAAGTTGAATTATCTCTTCTTGTCACAAATAGAATATCTTGTAAAAGTTACAAAAACAGCCGTTTTCGTAAAGAAAACGGCTGTTTTTCTGGTTGCGGAGGCAGGACTCGAACCTACGGCCTCCGGGTTATGAGGCAGTCTCAAGCACAAATCGGAGTCATTTCGGCTCCGATTTGTGCTTTTTACCACCGTTCACTCGGCGGATTTTCCATTGTTTCCGTCCAGCCCTGCCCGCTTTTTTCGGATTCTGGGTCAAAACTGGGTCAGACACGGTGCGCCCGCACCCACGCTGTCCACGGCTTGTATGGACTGCTCAGTTGCCTGCAAAGAGCTCGTTGGTGGCGTTGAGGGTCACCCGGAGGTAGGGGCCGGTGTCGGCGATGCCGGTATAGCCGGTCTCAGCGGTGAAGCGGTAATAACCGTCACCGAAGTTCCTGCCGTGGATGGGACCGTCAGCCAGAGTGACGGTCAGCACGGCGTTGTTCCCATCCTGACGCAGATCCGCATTCTCAATGAGGGTGCAGCTTCCTGCCAACTCCCCGGCGGGGAAGCTCTCTGGGTAGAGGGAGCCATACTCCTTCAAAAAGTCCAGGTCTACCTCCTTGGAGAGGGTGCCGCTGCTGAGGAAGGTGTCGTGCATGGTGACGGTGAGGGTCATACCGTCCTCCGAGAGAGCCACCTCGGTATAGGGGATCTCGCAGTAGGCAGCCACAAAGTCGCTGCCGTCCGCCAGGGGCGCGAAGGCCACGGTGAGGCCGCCTGCATCGACCTGGGCGGAACAGATGGCCTCCCGGCGGCCCTGCATGCCCATGGGATAGCTCTCCCCGGCCCCGGCCCAGTAGATTTCAGAGCTACCAGTGCCGGGAGAAACATAGGGATCATAGTCTCGGTCGCGGCCCTGCTCATCGTAGAGAAGGCACAGTGTGGCCAACTCCACGCGTGGAAAACTGGGGACGCCGTTATAGATGTTAGACCCGCCAGTGACCACCCGGATGGTCGCCTGGGACTCGATCTCGCACCGAAGCAGGGGCGTATCCAGCCACAGCATCCGGCGGCGGATGCCGCTCTGCCCGTAGACCCAGTCCAGGCTGGGGCAGGAGTCGTCTGTTCCCAGTTTTACCAGGAAGTCGCCCTGGTACGCCTCGATGGAGGTGATAAGGCTCGCGTCGTCCCCATAGAGGGCCCGGACCTCCTCCTCTGTGGTGACGGGACTGAGGACGTCGGCCTGGGAAGACCCGGCGGAAGAGGAGACGTCGCCGGAGGACCCGGAGGAACTGGGAGCGGGGGCGTCCCCGCAGGCGGCAAGGTTCAGCAGCAGGAGGGCCGCCAGAGCCAAAGAGAGAAGCTTCTTCATGGGATAGCACTTCCTTTCTGTTGTTTGGGGCGTGGCCCCGGTGAGGAACTTGCAATTGCAAACGGGAATTTAACGGCATAGTTGTTCTGAAATTCTTCCAATTCCTTGGATTTATTGTACCATAGCGCAAAAGTGTTTGCAACTGGAACTGCCGACAGAAAATTCTGTATATTCGAAAAAAATAGGCACTGCGCAAGGAACGCTGCTCACCCGACCTCAGAAAACGGCAAGTTAGCCGCTTTGACAAGCGGCCGTCCGGCGTTTCGGCAGCACGCAAAGCACGCCGAGGGTAGTGATACCTCCCATGTCTCGCACACGCGGAAAGACCCTGAGCGCATGGCATACAAGCCACAATTTCGACAGAAGAAAAAGGATCACGCAGCCCAGCGGGGCCGCGACGCCTACGGGACAGCGACGCGCATGAGCGCAT
>URXY01000071.1 GCA_900552015.1 uncultured Eubacteriales bacterium
GGAGGGATATCTCTTTTTGAAAAGAGATTTCCCCCCCTTGTCCGTGCAGCGCCAGCAGGCGCTGCAACCTCCCACCCCCTCGTAAGGGGCGATCAAAATATGTAACATGGCGGACGCATGACGGCGAATCGTCAAAATGAATCGCTGTCATCAAATAATTGAATCAATTCTTGCAAAAGTTTTGTGAAATCGCTTGCTTTTGGCAAATGGCAAAGGTATAATGAAAGAACCGTATGAAATCATTGAGGGAATCGATAAATCATAATTTTGAGAGGAGATCTTTATCATGGCAAAGTTCAAAGTGTACTACACCATCGAGCTCAACGAGATCGCTACCCACATCTTCGAGTCCAACGACTTCGAAGTCAAGCTGTGCAGCCACAACGACGAGGAGACCTACGTCAAGGAGCTCGCCGAGTTCCAGCCCGACGCCATCATGTGCCGCACCGAGCCCATCACCGCCAAGATGATGGACACCTGCAAGAACCTGAAGGTCATCGGCAAGCAGGGTGCCGGCCTCGATAACATCGACATGGACCACGCCCACGCCAAGGATATCACCGTTGTCTACGCGCCCGCCGGCAACGCCAACGCCGTCGCCGAGCACGCCGTCATGCTGATGCTCATGTGCGCCAAGCGTTTCACCTATGTCGACCGTCAGTTCCGCGGCGGCAACTTCCTCGTCCGTATGGGCATGGAGCACACCTATGAGCTCGGCGGCAAGACCCTCGGTATGATCGGCTGCGGCCGTATCTCCCAGCTCGCCATGCAGAAGTGCAAGTACGGCTTCGGCATGAACGTCATCGGCTACGATCCGTACCTCACGCAGGACAAGATCGGCGATTTGTGCGAGCTGAAGGCCACCGCCAAGGAAGTCTGGGAGCAGGCCGACTTCGTGTCCGTGCATCTGCCTGTCGTTCCCTCCACCGAGCACTCCATCGGCCGTGAGCAGTTCAGCTGGATGAAGCCCACCGCTTCCTTCATCAACTGCGCGCGCGGCGCTCTGATCAAGGAGAACGAGCTTGTCGAGTGCCTGAAGGACGGCACGCTGTTCCAGGCCGGTCTCGACGTGTTCGAGCATGAGCCCATCCAGGAGTCCAGCCGCGAGCTGTTCAACCTCGACAACGTCATCATGACCCCGCACATGGCCGCCACCACCGAACAGAGCGTTCTGAACTGCTGCACCTCCGTCGCCAACGACATCGTCGCCGTCTGCAACGGCCAGGAGCCCAAGGTCAAGGCCCAGAAGCCCAAGTTCTAATGAAATGACCGTCCCTGCACACAGGGAGGATACAGGAGCCGTTCTCTTTTAAAAGAGGACGGCTCCTTTTCGCTCTTTCACAGCGCGCAAAAAGAGAGCAGCCGTCTGGCTGCTCTCTTTTGTTCTTTTAATCAACGGTGCGCATGAAGCTCGTCGCGCCCTTCTGGAACCTGACGTCCAGCTTCACGCGGTCGGCGCGCATATAGCTCGTCGTGTATTCGTAAGTGTGCCCGTTTTCGGTCGTGGTGCGTCGCTGGTGGAAAAATGCCGCCGAGCCCGGCGCGCAGTGCAGGAGCTGCGCCTCATGCGGCGCGAGCACGACGGCCTCGTACGTGTCCGACGCGGAAAACGGGATGACGCCGACGTGGTAGAGGAGACTGTAGAAGCTGTGCGTCTCCAAAAGCTCGCGCGTCAGGTTCGGGTAGATGTACTCTGGGTAGTACGACGTCTCCAAGATGAGCGGCTCGCCGTCGACATTGCGCACGCGCGTGAAGCGATAGACCTTGACGCCCGGCTCAAGGCTCATCAGCGTAACGATCTTGGGGCTCGGCGTGATGACGGCGAAATCGACCAGCGTGGACGACGGCGATTTGCCCAATTGGGAAATTTCCGTTGTGAACGAATACTGCACGCCCTTGCGGCGCGTGTTTGGGTCGGTGACGAAGGTCCCCTTGCCGCGCTTGCGCACGACGAAGCCCTCTTCCTCCAGCGCGCCGATGGCCTGACGGACCGTGTTGCGGCTGATATCGTAGGCGCGGCAGAGCTCGGCCTCGCTCGGCAGCAGGTCGCCGACCTTGAGCGCGCCGGAGGTGATGCTGCGCTTGATGATGCCCATGAGCTGGGAATAGAGCGGGATCTCGCTGTCAAGAGACAGCGGATTTTTCAAGATCGGATCGTTGGCCATGGCGGGACCTCCGGAAAATATGTTTTAGAATATTCCTATCATACCACATATCTTTGAAATGTTCCAGTACTTTTTCCCGCCCGCCGCTGAAAAACCGCAAAAAAAGGAGGGGGTAGCCCCTCCTTTTTGCTTCGTTTGATTTAATCGAGAATTTCCTGCGCGCCGGTCTTGATGCTGATGCGCACGGCGTGTGTCACGAGCGGGTCGTTTGACTTCTCGTGGTCGATGTCGTAAACGGCGGTGGTGTAGACATAGCCGTCACGAATTTCCAGAGAGGAGTAGACGGAGGTAGTGTAGCCGCCGTCCTCTGTGAGAGCGCCGCCGTAGTACCAGTCCTTGTCACCGAATTTCGTGAACGTTTTGCCGCTGTCGTAAGAAATGGACAGGTTGTTCGGCGTGGGCATGAAATGATCCGTGATCACAACAATGTCTCCGCTGATGGCGATGGCGTCGTAGCCGCTGATCGAGCTGAGCTTCTTGCCGTCCATGTCGTAGAGGTCGGTGATGAACGAACCCATGATCGCACCGCCGATGTGATAGCTCATCAGAATGCGGTCGTCCTGTGTCGAAAGGCTCGCGTTGACGGGCGTATCATAATCGAGCGGCGGGGTATCGATCGTTTCGACCGAGCCGCCCTCGCGCCAGCGATAGAACTTGCCGTCCGCGGTGTACCAGAGGTAGCCGCCCAGATCGACATAGCTGTCGGCGGTCTTGATGAGAGAATCGCGGCTGACGGCGTTCTTCGTGGTGGCCGAAGATGCGTCAGATGGCTCAGTGCCAGACTGTGCGCTGTTGTACCATGCGAGCATCGCGTCGTAGAGCGTTGCATAGTCGCCGAAGTTGCTGACATCGTAGTAACGCACCTCGTCGCACTGGTAGAGCATGACATTCGAGCCCTCGTAGAAGGCAAAGTGCGAGGCATCGTTGTTGCTCAGCCAGAGCTCAAGCACTCTCCCGGTGAGAGGCGGAACAAAGCTGCTCAAAGCAGGCGGGTCATATTGGGGGTGCTCCGCATAGTCACACGCTTCGAGCCGAATGGTCGGAGCGACATTTTTCATATCGCGGTCGCTGATCGCCGTACCGTCCTTGCTGAGGTACATCCAGGCCGCGCCGCCGTTCGACGCGAGCTGAAGATCGGCCTGAAAATCGGAATCGTCCAGCGCGGGATCAGCCGCCGCGTCGGCGTCCCAGTTCACCGTGAAGCTGTTGACCATCGCCCGGAGTACCTCGGCCTCGCCCTCAACGGCGCGGTCGCGGTTCCAGCCCCACTCGTTTTCCGCGGTGCTGCCGTCAAAGCTCCAGTGGATCTCTACTTCATAGCAGGCGTTGTCTGGCGCGTCAAAGAGCGTGACAATTGTGTTGCTCATGCCCTCGTGCGTCACAAAGTGCCAGCCCGTGTCGGTCTTCTCGGCCTTTGCGCCGGTGCTTTCCCATTCCGCCTTCGCTTCGTCAAGGCTCTGCTCGAGCTTCTTTGCGTTGAAGTAAGAGCCGGTGTCGTAGCGGGAGTACCAGAACTCCGTCCCCGGATTGCACGCCCAGGCGGTGATCGGCGCATAGAAGTAGTAGCTGCCGTCGCCCGAGATGAGCCGCGCCTCGCACTGGCTGGCGTTGCCGTAGCCGTCCGACGCCGTGTCGTTCAGCAGATCGGGAATGAGCATCTTCGGCAGGTCAAGCCCCGCGTAATCGACATAGAAATCATGCAGGTAATACTTTTCCTCGCCGCTGTAGCCGCAGCCGTTGTAAAAGAGACCGTCGTTGCTCATCGTAGTGCCGAGGATCTGATAGCCGGTCTGCTCGCCGCTGGTGTAGTGCAGGACGGTGAGATAGTGCGTCCAGTGTTCATTGAGATACCCGTCGTCCGTCAACTCCTGCCCGCCGATGACGTCGATCTGCACGCCCGCCTCGTTCGTGGGCTTCATCTCGTACTGGAAGTACCACAGCTCCAGCACCGTGCCGTCGGGGGAAAGGTTGCCGAGCGAATCGGCGAACTCGAGCTGCGTCACGCGCACATCGGCGACCGTGTCTTCGATCGAACGGGACGCATAGTCGTTGTTTTCCGACACGGAGTAGGTCATCGTGCCTTTTTTGAGGTCTTCCACGCACGCGGCGGCATAGTTGTCCATCGAGGGGTAGATGGTGTCGTCCTGCTCGTTCAGGCGATAGACCAGACAGAAGCGCTCGCTGCCGTCCTCCGCGTAGTCGGCGGAAAGGCCGAGATAGACCGTGCCGTCCTTCTGCTCAAGGAAATAGGCCTGATATGGCTGTGTGTCCTTTGCCTCTTCGCAGTAGCCGCTCCATGCGGATCTGTTGTGCTGCATAAGGTCGTCGACCGGAGAAGCGTCTCTGGTGTTGCCGAAGAGTGCGTAGAAGGACTGCTTTTCCAGCTTGTATTCCTCCATCGGGCCGTAGATAAGGGCATAGCCCAGATCGTTGAACATCGTGACATATTTCTCCCCAGCGGGATTCGTCGCGGTGCGGAAGGTGGGGTATGCGCCATCCGTAAAGCCATCCGTAAAGCCGGGCGCTTCATATAAGAGCGTGTCGACCGTATAGCTCTTGTCGGCGAACGGGTCGTCGTTCGCCTGTGCGCGCTCGCCCCAGCCGACGGCGCAGCCCGCTGTGAGCGTCAGCGCCAGCACGAGGGCCACGATGCCGAGGCCGCGCTTTTTCTGCGCGCCCAGCACGTTCGTGATGCGGCGCTTCAAACGCTCGACCGTGCTGCCGAAGCATGTCGTCGCGGGCAGTGCCCGCACATTGGACTGCACGGCGGCGAGCAGCGTCCGGCTGTAGGCCGCGCGCTCGGCGCGCTCGAGCCCGTCGGTCGCCGCGCTGTCGCAGGCAAGCTCGATGTCCTCGTCCGCCTGACGGAGCATCAGATAGACCATGGGATCGAACCAGTGCATCGTGTTCGCGAGCAGCAGAACGAACTTTAAGAGCATATCGTGCCGCTTTAGGTGACACAACTCGTGGCGCAGGATGTAACGCAG
Organism: uncultured Eubacteriales bacterium; assembly: GCA_900552015.1. Taxonomy (GTDB): domain Bacteria; phylum Bacillota; class Clostridia; order Oscillospirales; family Oscillospiraceae; genus Hominicoprocola. Next base: position 5,153 of record URXY01000071.1, read on the forward strand.
GTCGTTCAAGTCATAGCGCTCGTGCGGCAGCAGGAGCGTGGGACGGAAAAAGCCCGTGACGGCGGGCGTCGTGATGGCCTCGCAGACGAGCATCTGCGGCTCTTTGACGCCAAGCTCGCGCGCCGTATCGCAGAGCAGGAACGCGTAGTCCGCGCGGGAGACGTCGCGCTTCCAGCGGCGCACCGTGCGGCGGAAGAGCGCGTAGGAAACGCCCAGATACAGCAGGAACGCCACCGCGCCCGCAAGGTATCCGTAGAACAGGAGCGTGGTCACTGGGATGTAGCGCGTGGTCTTCTGCGCGGGGTCGGTCACGGGGCGGGCGATGATGCTGTCGCGCACCTGCGTGCTCGTCTGGCCGCTTCGCTCGGCCATGTCGCCGAAGAGATTGTCGGTCGACTGGATGGTCGTCTTGTCCGTGCCGACAAATAGGGTGTAGTCCTTCGGCGGTGCGGCCTGCACGGGCGCGTTTTTCACGGAAAAGTCGACGGGAAAGAGCAGGAACAGCGCCAGCGCCAGCCACAGCCAGCAGCGCGTTTTGGCGCGGTAGCGCTCGCGCCAAAAGGGTTTGAGCGCCAGCAGGGCCGCTATGACGAGCGCGCCCAGAAGAGAAGTTTTCAACAGATTCAGCAGAAATGTTTCCATGGTGCGTCCTCCTTTTACCTGCCGCTTACCGGCTCATATCGTCCAAAAACTGCCGCAGCTCGTCGATCTCGCTCTGCTCGAGCGGCTGCTCGGCGTTCAGCGCCGCAACGAAGCTGCCGAGCGACCCGCCGTAGAGCCGGTCGAGCACGCTGCGGCTCTCGAATTCGAGGTATTTATCCTTTGAGACGAGCGGCGTGTACAAATTGTTCCGCCCTTCGCGGCGGCTCGTGAGAAATCCCTTGTCGCAAAGGCGCGTGAGGTAGGTGTTGACGGTGTTGGCGCTCCAGCCGTGGCTTGCCAGCGCGCCCTCGATGTCGCCGCGGCCGACCTCGCCGCCGACGGCCCAGACGGCCTGCATCACGGCGAGCTCCGCATCGGGAAGGCGTCTTTTCTCCTCCATGACAGTCTCTCCTTTCATTTACTACAAATGTCGTTGGTCAATATATACTACGTTTGTCGTAGTTTGTCAAGTCCCTTATTTCCGAAACTGATGCGACAGAAAGAGCCGCCCTCCCCTGCGGGAGAACGGCTCCTGTTCCTCATATTTTCCTGTGCAGCGCGGAACACATCATTTCTTTTCCAGAATGACCGGCTTCCGCTTGTCGCCTTCGACAAAGGCCTTGGCCTTTTCGACCGCCTCCGCGCGGGGAAGCTTGACCTGCTCGCCGGTGCGCATGTCCTTGCAGGACACGACGCCCGCGGTGATCTCGTCCTCGCCGAGGAAGTAGACGTAGGGCATCTTGAGCTTGTCGGCGTAGTTCATCTTGGCCTTGAACTTCTTCTTTTCCGTATAGATCTGCGTGCTGACGCCCGCGGCGCGAAGATCGGTCGCGAGCGAGATGGCCTCGCTCAGGTCCTCGGTCATCGGCAGGATAAGCACGTCCGCCGGCGCGGTGCAGATATCGCTGTTGAGCAGCCCCTGCTCGCCGAGGACATAGAACAGGCGCGTCACGCCGATTGAAATGCCGACGCCGGGGAGCTTGCGGTCAGTATAGTACTCCGCAAGGTTATCGTAGCGGCCGCCGGAGCAGACCGAGCCGATCTCGGGGTGGTCGAGCAGCGTCGTCTCGTACACCGTGCCGGTGTAGTAGTCGAGGCCGCGCGCGATGGTCAGGTCGACCGCGAAGTTCTCCTGCGGCACGCCGAACGCACCGAGGTATTTGGCGACGGTCGTCAGCTCGTCGAGGCCCTGGTCGAACATCTCGTTGCGGCCGCGGTACTTTTCAAGAGAAGCGAGCACCTCTTCGTTCGTGCCCTTGATGCCGATGAAGGCGAGGATCTCATCCGCCTTTTCGCCCTCGATGGCGTAGTCGTCGACCAAGATCGCGCGCACGAGGTCAGGGCCGATCTTTTCGATCTTGTCGACGGTGCGCATGATATCGCCGGACTTGTCGGAAAGGCCCAGCATCGCGTAGAAGCCGTTTAAGATGCGGCGGTTGTTGATGCGGATCTGGAAACGGGACAGACCGAGGCGGGAGAAGACGGTATAGATGATGGCGGGGATCTCGGCGTCGTTCGTGATGTCGAGCTCGCCGTCGCCGATGACGTCGATATCCGCCTGATAGAACTCGCGGAAGCGACCGCGCTGCGCGCGCTCGCCGCGATACACCTTGCCGATCTGGAAACGGCGGAACGGGAAGGCGAGGTCAGCGTAATGCAGGGCAACGTATTTCGCCAGAGGGACCGTCAGGTCGAAGCGAAGGGACAGGTCGCTGTCGCCCTTGGAGAAACGGTAGATCTGCTTTTCAGTCTCGCCGCCGCCCTTGGCGAGCAGCACGTCGCTCGCTTCGATGATGGGCGTGTCGAGCGGGGTGAAGCCGTACACGCCGTAAGACGAGCGCAGGACCTCCATCAGACGCTCCATCTGCGTCTGGGGTGCGGGAAGCAGCTCCATAAAGCCGGATAAGGTGTGAGCTTTGATCGTTGCCATGGTCGTTGTGTCCTTTCCAATTCAATGTAATGGGACAGCGTACTGTACCGTGGTGGCACAGCAGCGTATCGGTGTAATGGGGACTATTATAAGGCACGGCGCGCTTTTCGTCAAGCATGGCGTATGCGCTGTGCTCCGTCCCGGTAGGATATCCCTCAGTATAGCAGTCCTTTTCACAAAAAGCCAGTGCTTTCCCCTTTTGCTTCAGGAAAAAAATTTCAAAAAGGGCTGTGCAAAATTAAAAAAAGAATGATTCAGCGTAAAATCGCGAATTGTCCTTGACGGAACTTCCGCTTTTTGTTACCATATGTATTATCATAT
>URXY01000072.1 GCA_900552015.1 uncultured Eubacteriales bacterium
ACCAGACCGACGAGATCGCGGCGATGCTGGACCGGCCGCCGTCGACCGTACGGAATCAACTGCGCGACGCCCGCGCAAAGCTGAAGCTGACCTTGGGAGGTGAGGGCGCATGAGCGAAAAAGAAGTGAAAAAAGCCTTTAACGCGATCGAGCCGGAGGACGGCGCGCAGGAGCGAATGTACGCGAACATCCTGAAAAAAGCGGCGGCACAGCGCGCGGCTGCTCTGGAGGGGAACGTTGATGCGCCCGCGGCGGAAGGCAACGCGACCTCAAAGACCGTGCCGCTCCCCGCCCGCTGCCCGACGCCACGGTGGAAGCGGTACAGCGCGATGGCCGCGTGCCTCGCGCTGGTGACGACCCTTACGATCGGCTTTCTGCATCCGTTTTTTGCCGGAGACAGCGAGGGAAACGAGCCGCCGGTTCTGGGCGGCTCACCGTTCGAGGATGTGCAGAGCGCGGCGGACTTTGAAGAAAAGCTCGGCTTCGTGATCGACGCGCCGGAGGGCGCGGAAAATGTCACCTACTGCATTTACGACGGCGAGATCGCCCGGGTGGATTTCACCTTGGACGGCCGCGGGTACACCTATGAAGCTGCCAAGCTGGACGGCAATTTCTCCCGGGCGGACGGCGAAGCCGTGGGCAGCACCGCGCTGAACGCGGAATACGGTGCTGTGCTCGACCGCGTATCGCCCGATACCTGGCGGGCCCACTGGAGCCGGGACGGCGTGAGCTGTTATTTGACCAACTTCGACGGCGCGGAGGAATCAGCTATCACCGAGGTTGCCAATGCGCTGATGGAAAGCAATTGAAGATGAAAAATTTCGGAGCATGAAAACGCCCCGAAATTTTTTTGTGCGCTTCCCGACATTTTGCTCCGCTCCCTCGTATGGATGGATAGACGGGCAGGGGAGCGGCGTTTCCGGAGACGCTGTTCCGCCACTCATAAAACAAATTCTGAACTTCAAAAGGAGCAAATAGAAATGAAACGCATTTTGACTTTTGTACTGGCGTTGAGCATGGCGCTGTCCCTCGCCGCCTGCGGCGGCAAGGCCGATGACAACAAGAAGAACGACAATAATACAGAAGTGACGATGACCGCGCAGGAGATCATGGACACCTTAAAGGAAAAGCTGGGGGACAGCTTTGAATGCGACACCGCCGAGAGCGAGGATCGCATGAGCGGCTACTGGGGCTTCGACATGGACAAGGTCGAGGATTGGGCGGCCATGGGAAATTCCAATTCCGCCATCAATCCCAGTGCCGCCGTCATTCTCAAGGTGAAGGACGGCTACGCACAGGATGCTGCCGCACTTTTGCAGACTGGCTATGAGCAAATTCTCAGCTACTCCCGGATGTACAACATGGATTTGCAGAAGGTCTTACAGGCTCGTTTGTTCGTGAACGGCAACTATGCGGCACTGCTGATACTCGGTGCGCAGGGTGACTGGGAGGCCAGTGATGAGGTGCAGGCTAAATTTGCTGCTGAGGAGGCTGCCAAGGTGGATGAAGTATGGAGAGGTATTTTTGGTTCTGCTGACAACGGTATTACGATCCCGGAGGAGGATGTCAGCAACAACGGTGGCTTTTTTGATATGACCGACGATGAAGGTAACAACGATCCGGTGCTTGGCGGCTAACTATGGTTTTCTCCAGCCTGACATTTTTACAATGCTTTCTGCCGCTGTGTCTGCTGGCGTATTTCCTTGTCCCACAGAAATGGCGCAACGGTACACTGTTTCTGTTCAGCCTGTTGTTTTACGCATGGGGTGAGCCGGTCTATGTGGTGCTGATGCTGCTTTCCACCGCGTTGGACTACACCTGCGGGCAAATGGCAGAGCGGCACCGGGGACAGCGGGGAGCAAAGATCGCGCTGTTGGTATCACTCTGTGTCAATTTGGGACTGCTGGGCGTGTTCAAGTACAGCGACTTCCTTATCGGCACGGTCAATTCCTTGTTCGGCACGGCGCTCCCCCAGCCGAATCTGCCGCTGCCGATCGGCATCAGCTTCTACACCTTTCAGACCATGAGCTATACCATTGATGTCTATCGTGGTGAAGCGAAAGCGCAGAAGAATATCATCAATTTCGGCGCGTATGTAACATTATTCCCTCAGTTGATCGCGGGCCCCATCGTCCGCTACCAGACGGTAGCGGACGAGCTGGAGCACCGGGATTGCACCGCTGACCTCTTTGCCGAGGGAGTGAAGCGCTTCGCCTGCGGCATCGGGAAAAAGGTACTGCTGGCAAATAACATCGGTCTTTTGTGGGAGGCAGCATCCGCGCAGACTGCTCCCACGGTGCTGACGGCATGGCTGGGTGTCATCGCCTACGGCTTCCAGATCTATTTCGACTTTTCCGGCTATTCCGACATGGCCATTGGCCTTGGACGGATGCTGGGGTTCCGATTTTTGGAAAACTTCAACTATCCGTTTCTTGCCGACAGTATTACCGATTTCTGGCGGCGCTGGCATATCTCCATGGGGACATGGTTCCGGGATTATGTCTATATCCCGCTGGGAGGCAACAAGGGCGGCCTTGCAAAGCAGCTCCGCAATATTGCTATCGTCTGGCTGCTGACGGGCTTCTGGCACGGGGCAAGCTGGAACTTTGTCCTATGGGGCGTGTATTTCGGAATACTGCTGGTGCTGGAAAAGCTGTTCCTATTGCGCTGGCTCAAAAGGCTGCCCGCCGTATTGCGGCATATCTACGCGCTGGTGCTGGTAACGATCAGCTGGACACTCTTTGCGTTCACAGAGATCAGCAAAGGAGCCGGGTGGTGCAAGGCCATGTTCTCCGGCGTGCTGTTCGACAGCAGCAGTCTGTATTTGCTGCTGACTTATGGGCCGATGTTGGCGATCTGTGCGTTAGCAGCCACACCGCTGGGAAAACGCTTTTATGAAAAGATCGGCACACGGCTGGGGCAGCGGGCGCTGGCCGTGGTTGACTGCGGTGGACTGTTTTGTGTGTTGTTTATGTCCATGGCCTATCTGGTGAGCGGCAGTTATAATCCGTTCCTGTACTTCCGATTCTGAGGTGAGAAAAATGCGAAATAAAATCATAACCTCTTTTTTCTGCCTGCTGCTGGCGGTGTCTGCACTCATCGGGCTGCTGATGCCGGATCGGTATTACTCGGAACGTGAAAAACGCACTTTGACGCAAAAGCCGCAATTTACCGTTGCCGACTTTATTTCCGGCGAGTTTAGTGATGAGCTGGAAAAGTATCTTACCGATCAAGTTCCTCTGCGGGATGGCTGGGTCACGATGAAAACCTACATGGAACTGGCCATCGGTAAACGGGAAAGCGGCGGTGTCTATATCTGCAAGGACAAATACCTGATGGACAAGTTTACATCTTATAGTAAAAAGCAGCTTGCCGCCAACGTAGCCACCCTTGCTGATTTACAGGAAAAACTGGCGGCAGAGGGTATCTCCATGAATACGATCCTTGTCCCTATGGCGGCGCAGGTGTTGACGGATAGGCTCCCCGCCCATGCGCCAGTGACAGACTACACCGCTATCCTGCAAGTGCTGACCGATGCGGGCGTTGACACAACAGACGTGCTTTCTGCTCTCGCCGCTCATAGCAGCGAGAACATCTACTACCGTACCGATCATCATTGGACAAGCCTCGGGGCCTACTATGCCTATTGTGCGTGGCGCGGTATTGAGCCTACGGCGGGCGAATGGACGCAGGAAATTCTCTGCGATAATTTCCACGGCACGACTTGGAATAAAGTCCCGCTTCCCTCCGTCCCCGCCGAGGAGATCACCGCATGGTATAAGCACAAAAATAGAAGTGTGTCCTACAACAACGGTCAGTATGAGACGGACAGCATCTACGAGCGGAAATACCTGTCCGGCAGCGACCAATACGCCGTGTTTCTGAACTCCAACCAGGCGCAGACGGTCATCGAGGGCAGCGGTCAAAGCGGCAAGCTCCTGCTCATCAAGGACTCCTACGGCAACACCTTTTCTCAGTTTCCTGTGGAGGACTATGCAGAAGTCCATGTGATCGACCTGCGCTTTTTCAAGGGCGATGTGGTGGAGTACGCCAAGGAAAACAGCATTACCGATACACTGGTGCTGTACGGTACGCAGAATTTTGTGAAGGACATGAACATCAAGGGAGTTGCCGAGGCATAAGCATTTTGCAGCCGTTTAAAATGACATGGCGTTCTATTGTAGGAAAAAGGGCCGTAGTACACTAACCATTCTGTCTATCTTCATTGGAATTGCTGCTGTTATGACAATTGTTTCTGTTATGGAGGGTATGAAACTCCAAGTTATGAAACAATTCAATGCGATGGGCGCAAATCGCATTGGGGTACAAATTGAGGTCTATTCATCTGACGAAAGCGGAAATAGTGCGGGCGTTGATTATTTTCCTAAACTGTATAGCTATTGCCAAGGGTTAGCATGTTTTTTCGGATAAGATGCCGAAAGCCTATAATGGTAACAATACAAAGAAGCAAGGTAAAAACTATAAGTTCTTACCTTGCTTCTTTGTTGCCCTGTACCGTCCGGTTTGCCCCATAGGTCACATTGTGTACCTATGAACATGAACCGTTTCGTCCAAGTCCTTTTCTGTTTTTATCAAGTGCTCACACGTCAAGCGCCATATTTGTGCGCTCCATCACCACCACGAGGATGGGAATGAGGATGAGCTGCAAGATGATGCCGGGGATGGCCGTTGTGATGGCACCGGAGAGGAAGAGGGCGAGACTGAACTCCGTGCCCTGAAGGCCCGTGAGCAGGAACTTCACAAGCCCCCACACAAGGCGGCCCGCCACCATCGCAGAGATGAGCGAGGCATAGATGCGCCAGCCTGTTTTCGGCAGCTTGCGGTACAGAAGACCGGCGATGGCGCCGTAGGTCGCCATTTCAAACGCCATGGGAATAGCGATCCAGATCGGCGGCATGCCGGACATCGAGCGCAGCAGCGGGGAGATGAAGCCGACCGCGAGCCCCCACGGCCAGCCGCACAGAAAGCCGCACAGCAGCGCGGGGATGTGCATGGGGCAGAGCATGGAGCCAATCTCGGGGATCTGACCGGTCAAAAACGGCAGGACCATCGCCAAGGCGAGGAAGAGCGCGGAATAGGTGAGTTTTCTCACCGGGGAAGCGGTACGGGCAGTTGCAGTGGCAGCGTTGTTCATGGTTTGTTCTCCATTCCTTCGAGCAGCGAACGGATGTGCGCCATGGCGTCGTCCAGAATGGCGGAGGACTTTTTGTCCACGCCCGCGACATACGTGCTGCATAGATTCATCGGGATGAGCACACGGTAGGCATTGCTTGACGCGACGGCGTTTGCCATGGCGGGGGAGATCTCGCCCATCAGCGCATCGGCGATCGCGATGCCGATGGGACCGGCGATGATCTGTGCGCTGCGGCAGGCGACGATGACGGGATTCTCGCCTGTGGCCACGCGGTCAGCGCCCGCGCGGCGCATCACGTCAGACGCGGCGCTGTTCGTGCCGACGGCCATGATCTCCGCGTGCGGGAAGGACTTTTTGATATTCTCCACCAGACTGCGGCCCAGCTTGCCGCCCTGACCGTCGATGACTAAGATCGTCATATTGCCTCATCCTCTCTTGTAAAAGGGTCGCGCGGCGTTTACCCGAAGACAAAGAAAAGGCACCAACATCCCCTTTTTGGAGATACTGATACCTTCGTGATATCCTGCTTGACGGAAAAACGCTGCGGAAGTGACCAACTTATGTCGGTATTGTCGGCTTGTGCCGACAGCGGAATTTTATCAAAAAAGCGCGGGGCTGTCAAGTTTCCCGCTCTTGCGGATAGAAACAAAAAGCGCTATGATGGACATAGTTCTTTTGTAAAGGGATTCTGCTGTGATGAAAAATTCTGCCGACATTCAGGACTTCCTGCGCGCCCACTGCGCACGATATCCGAAGCTGGAGCTTCAAGACATCTTCAAGGCACTCTATCAGAGCGCCTTTGGCTGCGAACATCTGATCGCCGACCCGTCCGCTGCCGCAGACTACATCCGCGCCGAAGCGGCGCAGAGCGAGGACAATGCGGATGAGCTCGTCGAGCCGCTCGGCGGCGACTACTGCCGCGTGCACCTCGGTGTGCTGCAGGACGGCCTGAGCGCGGAGACGTTTGCGCGGCTCTTCGCCCTCTCTGCGCGGCACGAGGAGTGCGGGTGCGAAAAGCTCGAAGCGATGCTCACCGCCTTGCAGACAATGGCCGACGCGGGCGGACTGCCATTTTCCGCGCGGGAGACGGCGGAAGCTGTTGAAATGTGGCGAAAGGACGGCTTTCCGCCGCTGCACCATTCCGAGGTGTTCCGGGAGGATTACGTGCCCGCGTACCGCGTCCTGCGGCGCGACTTTGCCCGCGCGCTGCCGCTGTTTGCGCGCATCGACCGCCTGACGGCGGAAAAGGACCGCGTGCTTATCGCCATCGAGGGCGGCAGCGCCAGCGGCAAGACGACGCTCGGCGAGCTGCTGCAAAATGTTTACGGCTGCCCTGTCTTCCACATGGACGACTTTTTCCTCCGGCCCGAGCAGCGCACGGAGGCGCGCTTCACGCAGCCCGGCGGCAACGTCGACCGCGAGCGCTTTTTGGAAGAGGTGCTGATCCCTCTGCGCGAGGGAAGACCCGTCGACTACCGCCGCTTCGACTGCGCGACGTTTACCATCGCCCCGCCGCAGAGGATCGAGGCGGGAACGCTCAACATCGTCGAGGGCGCGTATTCCATGCACCCCGACCTCGCGCCGTACTACGATCTATCCGTTTTTCTGCCGATTTCGGCAGAAAAACAACGCGAGCGCATCCTCAAACGGAATGCGCCCGCGCATGCAAAGCAGTTTTTCGACTGCTGGATCCCTTTCGAGCAGCGCTATTTCGATGCGTTCGACGTGCAGGACCGCTGTGATCTCGACCTTTCGGCGGACGATTAAATGAGTGTGCCGCTCGGCGCGATGCCGAGCACGTATTCGACCGCGATCGCCACAAGAACGACCAGCAGCGAAATGATGAAGCCGTGGAGCATCGGCTTTGCGCCAGATTTGCACAGCGCCGCGAAGTTCGTATTGAGGCCGATGGCGGCGAGCGCCGCGACCATCAGAAACTTGCTGATGCTCTTGAGCGTCGCGGCAAGGCCCGCAGGAATGACGCCGACGCTGCACAGAATAGACATCGCGAGGAAGCCCAGGATGAACCACGGGAACACCGACTTCATATTGACCTTGACGCCATGGTCGCCGCTCTGCGCGGCGGCCTTTTTCTTTAAGTGCACGCTGATGGCGGCAAAGACCAGCACCGTCGGGATGATGGCGAGGGTGCGCGTCAGCTTGACCATCGTGGCAAAGTCGCCCGCGGCCTCGCTGAAAGCGTAGCCCGTGGCGACGACGCTCGATGTGTCGTTGACCGCCGTGCCGGCCCACAGGCCGAACGCCGCGTCGGAAAGGCTCATCGCGCGGCCGAGCAGCGGGAACACGACGACCATGATCGTGTCAAAGAGGAACGTTGCCGACATGCCGTAGGCGATGTCCATGTCCGTTGCCTCGATGACCGGCGCGATGGCGGCGATGGCGCTGCCGCCGCAGATGCCCGTGCCCGCGTTGATGAGGCTGCTCGTCTTCCAGTCAAGCCCCAGCGCCTTGCCGATCACATAGCCGAGGCCGAAGCACGTCGCCAGTGTGAAGAGCATGACGGTGAGCGAGAACTTACCGACCGTCAGCACGGTCGTGATGTTCAGGCTGGCGCCGAGCAGGATGATGGCAAATTTCAGAATTTTCTTCGAGGTGAATTTGATGCCGGGCTTCGTCTTGTCATTCGGCGCGTAAAAGCGGTTCACGATCATGCCGATGAACATCGCGATGACCGACGCGCCGATCAGGTGCAGCCCCGCGGATTCCTCCAGCTGCTCTAAAAACTTGGCCACCACGGCGATGACGAGCGCGATGGCGCAGCCGGGCAGCATTTTCTTCACGGTTTCGATGAATTTCATGTGATTTCTCTCTCCTCCAAAGCTTGTTGCCGTTGTATTATAGCACCGAGTT
>URXY01000073.1 GCA_900552015.1 uncultured Eubacteriales bacterium
GGGGATGAAGCACTTCTATGTGCAGGTCATCGGCGGGATCGTACTTCATCAGGGCAGGATCTCGGAGATGAAAACCGGTGAAGGTAAAACACTGGTGGCAACGCTGCCGGCTTACCTCAACGCACTGGAAGGAAAAGGCGTTCACGTCGTTACGGTCAACGATTATCTGGCTAAGCGTGATATGGAATGGATGGGAAAGCTCTATACGTTCCTGGGGCTTACAGTAGGCTGTGTGATCCACGGCATCACCGAGGAAGAGCGGCGTGCGGCGTACAACGCAGACATCACTTATGGAACCAACAACGAATATGGATTTGATTACCTGAGAGACAACATGGTGATCTACAAGGAAGATATGATGCAGCGGGACCTGAACTACGCCATCATCGACGAAGTGGACTCCATCCTCATCGATGAAGCCAGAACGCCGCTGATCATTTCCGGTAAAGGTGACAAGTCCACGGATATGTACACCAAGGCGGATGGCTTCGTTCGGACGTTGAAAAAGGATGATGACTTTACTGTAGAAGAAAAGGACAAACAGATCTCTTTGACGGAAGACGGAGTAGCCAAGTGTGAAGCTTACTTCAACGTAGAGAACTTTTCCGATCCGGAAAATATGGAAATCAACCATCACGTGCTGCAGGCACTGAAAGCGCGTAACATGATGAAGCGGGACGTGGATTATGTGGTGCGCGACGGCGAGGTCATCATCGTGGACGAGTTCACCGGCCGCCTGATGCTGGGCCGCCGCTACAATGAGGGGCTGCACCAGGCCATCGAGGCCAAGGAGGGCGTCACCGTCGCCCGCGAGAGCCGCACGCTGGCCACCATCACGTTCCAGAACTATTTCCGCATGTACGAAAAGCTCTCCGGCATGACGGGCACCGCACAGACGGAGGCCGCCGAGTTTGAGGAGATCTACGGCCTGCAGGTGGTGGAGGTGCCCACGAACAAGCCCGTGGCCCGCACCGACTACAACGACGTGGTGTACAAAACCGAACCGGCCAAGTTCAACGCCGTTATCGAGCAGATCATCGAGTGCCATGAAAAGGGCCAGCCCGTGCTGGTGGGCACCATTTCCATTGAAAAGAGCGAGCTGCTGAGCAAGCTGCTGAGCCGCCGCGGCGTGAAGCACGAGGTTCTGAACGCCAAGCACCACGAAAAGGAAGCCGAGATCGTCGCGCAGGCGGGTAAGCTCGGCGCGGTCACGGTCGCAACGAACATGGCAGGCCGTGGTACCGATATCATGCTCGGCGGCAACGCCGAGTACATGGCGAAAAACGACCTGCGCAAGGCGGGCCTTTCCGATGAGCTGATTGCTGAGGCGACCGGCTACGCCGAGACCGACGATCAGGAGATACTCGACGCGCGCGAACTGTTCGCAAAGGCGCTGGAAAAGCACCGCGAGGAGATCTCCGGCGAGGCTGACAAGGTCCGCGAGGCGGGCGGTCTCTTCATCATCGGCACAGAGCGCCACGATTCCCGCCGTATCGACAATCAGCTGCGCGGCCGTGCCGGCCGTCAGGGCGACCCGGGCGAAACGCGCTTCTACCTCTCGCTTGAAGACGATCTGCTGCGCCTGTTTGGCGGCGAGCGCATCACGAACCTGATGGAGCGCTTCAACCTCGACGAGGATACGCCGATTGAAAACAAGACGCTCTCCAAGGCCATCGAAAACGCGCAGACGAGCGTCGAGTCCCGCAACTTCCAGTACCGCAAGAGCACACTCGAATACGACGACGTGATGAACAAGCAGCGCGAGATCATCTACGGCCAGCGCAAGCAGGTGCTCGACGGCATGGACATCAAGCCGACCATTTTGAATATGCTGAGAAGCAGCATCGAAAGTCAGGTCGCTTTCGCTTTCGGCGAGCACGACAAAACTGACGACGAGCACCGCGCCGACGCGCTCAAGAGCTGCGAGGGAACCTACTTCCCGCGCGGCGCGGTGGATGCAAACTCTCTCTCCGGCCTTTCCGCCGACGATCTGACCGATCGCTTCTATGAAGCCGCTGAGAAGTATTACGAGGCCAAGGAGGCCGCCGTCACCTCGCCCATCATGCGCGAGCTTGAGCGCGTAGTGCTGCTGCGCGTGGTCGATGAATACTGGATGGATCACATCGACGCGATGAGCGAACTGCGTCAGGCCATCCGTCTGCAGTCCTACGGCAACAACAAGCCCATCGACGTCTACAAGCAGGAATCCCTCACGATGTTTGAGGACATGATCTCCGCCATTCAGGGCGACACGGTGCGCCGCATCTTCTCCGCCCGCGTCAAGACCGAGGGCGAGGTCAAGCGCGAGCGCGTGGCCGACGGCATGGTGGCTTCCACCTCCGGCGACGGCACGGTGAAAAAGCAGCCGCGCAAGGTCCAGAAGATCGGACGCAACGACCCCTGCCCCTGCGGCAGCGGGAAGAAATATAAGCAGTGCTGCGGCAGATAAGTATCACTTATAAGCGATGGAATTTTCCCCCCACGGCCTGTGGGGACGGAGCTCAAAGGGGGTGTTCTCTTTCGCAAAAGAGAACACCCCCTTTGGAACCCCCAGAGAAAGGCTCGAGCGGCAGTCTCGGGCTTGAAGGAGTGCAATGCCTCCGGAGTGGAAGTGCCTGCTCAGGTTTGCTGCTATACGACTTGGGTTACTTCTATCTTCGCTGCCGCTCTCGAATCTTATCGAAAGTCTCAGCAATCACCGCCTACTACAAATTTCTACAAACTTGCTACCGCCTGCCGAGGCGGCATTGCTTCGCTCGCCGCAGGGCGCACTATCAGGAATGTGCGCATTTTCGATAGAAGGCGATCAGTCCGCACTTTAACACAGTACGCAGAGCGGCAGCGGATAGTAGGAGCAGCCACAAATCGTCTAGCACACGCCCAATGGCGGCGAGCGAAGCAATGCCGCCACGCAGGCACTTTCATTGCGCAGCGCGTGCAGCCCTTCAAGCTGTACGCCTGCAATGTCGGGGGTCGAGGGGGCCTCCCCTCGTCCTTCTCTGGGGGATACAAAGGGGGTATTCTCTTCGAGAAGAGAACACCCCCTTTGACCGGCAGCAGCGTCCAGCGCTGCATTATCATCCCGCGCAGCGCGCGGAGGACCCACCCCCTTTTGGGGAAACAAAAAGGAGGCTCTTTTGATGTCTTTCACCGAACATAATGTCAATGGTCTTATTTTTGACACATCCGACACCATCTCCGCCGCGGGCGGGGTGGTCCACGCCTTCACCACGCGGCACGGCGGTGTGAGCCCCGCGCCGTTCGACTCGCTGAATCTCGCCGACCATCACGGCGACAGCAACGAAAATCTTCTCGAAAACTACCGCCGTCTCGGCGCGGCCGTGGGCTTTGACGCGAGCCGCGCCGTGGCCTGCCGCCAGATCCACTCCGACCACGTGTGCGTGGCGCGCGAGGAGGACGCAGGCAAGCTTCTTTGGGACGAGCGGCTCGACGACGGCGACGCTCTCATCACGAACGTGCCGAACTTGCCGCTGTTCGCCTACGGGACGGACTGCTGCGTCATCACGCTCTACGACCCCAGCACGCGCTGCATCGGCGCGGTGCACGCCGGCTGGCGCGGCACGGCGAGCGGCATCGTGCTCAAGACCGCCGTGACGATGATGAGCTACTATGGCGCGGACCCCTACACGCTGCGTGCGGCCATCGGCCCGGCCATCGGCAAGTGCTGCTTCGAAGTCGACAGCGATGTGGCCGACGCCTTCAAGGCGCTTCTTGACCCTGCCATCGACGAGCGCATCGAGCAGCGCGGCGAAAAGTACCACATCGACCTCAAATCCATCAACCGCCTGTGGCTGCTGCGCGCCGGTATCGACCCCTCGCGCATCGACGTACATCCCGACTGTACAAAATGCCACCCCGAGCGCTATTGGTCACACCGCGCGATGGGTGACAAACGCGGCGGCATGGCCGGCGTCATCTGCCTGACCGGAGAGAACGTATGATGCGCCGCATTTCGCTCCTTTTCTGCGCGCTCGCGCTGACGCTGGCGCTCTCCGGCTGCTGGGCGTCCGACGAGGTGAACGACGAAAAGGACTTCTGGGAGGATCCAAGCGCCGATCATACGCAGGAGGAGATCGACACGTCGGCCACGCCCATCACATCGTTCGCGCTGCCATATCTGCAAAATGTGACCTTCGACCCCATCACCTGTCCCGACGGGATGCAGCAGACCGTCGGTGCACTGCTCTACGAGGGACTTTTCACGCTGGATGAGTCGTTCACGCCGCAAAATGTTCTGTGTAGCCGCTATGAGCACAACGACGGCTACACCTCCTACACCTTTTACCTGCGCGAGAGCGTCTGCTTTTCCGACGGTAGCGCGCTGACGGCGAACGATGTGCTCGCCGCGTACCGCCGCGCGCTGACGAGCGAGCGCTACAGCGCACGCTTTGCCTCCGTCGCGTCGATGCGTGTTTCAAACGGTGCGCTCGTCATCACACTTTCGCAGGGAAACAGCGCCTTCCCCGCGCTGCTGGATATCCCCATCGTGCGCTCCGGCTCAGAGAACAACACTGTGCCGCTCGGCACAGGACCGTACCTCTTCGTCACGGATAGCGACGGCGCGTGCCTCAAGCGCAGCGCCGACTGGTGGCAGGATACGCGCCTGCCGTTCAAGCGCATCGAGCTGCGCGAGGTCAAGGACGACGACACGGCCTCCTACCTTTTTTCCTCGCGTGAGGTGCATCTGCTTGCTGCCGACCTGACCGGCGGCGCGGGCGACCTTCGCAGCGCGAACACCACCATCACCGACTACGCGGCAGCGAATATGATCTACCTCGGTTTTAATACGCAGCGCACGCTGCTCGCCGACGCCGATCTGCGTGCCGCCATCGCCGGGGCCATCAACCGCGAGACCATAGCCACAGGCTACCTCGCCGGTCATGCTGAGGCCGCGCGCTTCCCGCTTTCGCCGCGTGCGAAGCTCTATCCCGAAGAACTCGCCGCGACGCTCGCTTCGCCCGAACTCTCTTCCGCGCTCGAAGCAGCGGGCGTGACGGCGGACCGCCCCCGCTCGCTCACCATCCTGGTCAGCGAAAGCGACTCGTTCAAGGTCTCTATCGCGGACTATCTGAGCCGCGCGCTGACGACCGACGGCCTGACCGTCACCGTGCGCGCACTGCCGTGGAGCGACTATCTCACCGCGCTGCAAAGCGGAAATTTCGACCTCTACCTCGGCGAGGTCCGTCTGACGGCGGACTGGAACATCGCCTCCCTCGTCGGCGCCGGCGGTGCGCTCAACTATGGTCGCTACGCGGACGAACAGTGCGATACGCTGCTCGCTGCGTTCCTCGCAAACGAGACGGCGCAGACCGCAAGCGCGCTTTGCCGCTACCTCGGCCAGAACGCCCCCATCACCCCCATCGCCTTCAAGACCGCGTCCGTTCTCACGCCCGAAGGGCTTATCGATGGGGCGACCCCCACCGTCTCTTCCCCGTTCTACGGGATCGAGGGCTGGACGGTGCACTTTGACAAGGGATGAGAGACTATTTGTGAGGAGGAGAAATGCAACTACGAGAATATCGGCCTTCTGACTGTGAGCAGTTAGCAGAGTTGTTTTATCAAACAGTTCACAGTGTAAATGCAAAAGACTATACCAAAGAGCAGTTGGATGTTTTGGCAACCGGCAAGGTTGATTTGGACGAATGGAACAGTTCTTTTTTGAAACACAAAACGCTCGTTGCCGTAGAAGATGACAAAATCGTTGGTTTTGTGGACATGGATAACACGGGCTATCTAGACAGGCTTTATGTTCATAAAGACTACCAGCGCAAAGGCGTTGCTTCTGCGATTTGTGATGCGCTGAAATCTTTTTCAACGAAAAAAGCATTTTTTCAATACCGAGGATACCGCGTAGTAAAAGAGCAGAAGGTCATTCGACAGGGAATCGCTTTGACAAATTATGTAATGGAGAAGTAGATAGCTTCCGGTTTGCCGCAGCGCCCTCAACAGCACATTTTCCCCAGTAACAACAAAAAACGCTCCTCCGCAAATGCGGAGGAGCGTTTGCTTTTTCTCTTAATACTGCCGCACCACGGCGACGACGCGGCCGAGTATCGTGCACTCGCGGCCGTCGATGGGCTGGTAGTCGGGGTTCGCGGGCATGAGCCAGACCTCGCTGCCCTTGCGCTTGAGCGTTTTGACCGTCGCCTCGTCACCAAGCAGCGCGACCACGATCTGCCCGTTCTGCGCGAGGTTCTGGCGGTGGACGACGACAAGGTCGTCCGGCAGGATGCCGACGCCAAGCATCGACTCGCCGCGCACACGCAGGGCGAAATACTCGTCATCGTGCCCGCCGGTGTCGAACGTCAGGTAGTCTTCGATGCACTCCTGCGCCAAAATCGGGTTACCGGCGGCGACATTGCCGAGGATCGGCACCTGACGGCGGCGCGAGGCGAGCTCGTCGACCTCGACGGGCTGCGGCGCGACGGAAACGGCCTGCGGCTGCTTTTTGAGTGTGATGGCGCGGCCCTTGCCCGCGCTCTTTTCGATGAGCCCAAGCTCCTGCAGATGCTTGATGTGGAAATGGACCGTGGAGGGCGACTTGAGCCCCAGCGCCTCGCCAATCTCGCGCACGGAGGGTGCATAGCCATGTTCGGCGATGCTCTCGGCAATATAATCGTACACGCGCTGCTGCATTCTGGACAGTTTTTCCATCTTGTGCGCCCCTTCCAACATTTGTTCGAATCTATGATACCACATTTTCTCCGGAATGCAACATTTGTTTCAGGATCTTATGTCAATTTGATGACTTTTTCCGCTGCAAAATTTTTTGCTGTTTTTTCTCGCGAAGGTATTGACAAATGTCGCCCGATGTATTATTGTACTAATCACTTAATACAGTGATACAGAGGAGGGTCACGATGGAATGGAACTTTCGCAATGACCAACCGATCTACTCCCAACTGACGCAGCGGCTCACCGAAGCCATCGTCTCAGGCATCTACGCTCCGGGCGAAAAGCTGCCGTCGGTGCGGGATCTGGCCGTGGAGGCCGGTGTTAACCCCAACACCGTACAGCGGGCGCTCACAGAGCTCGAGCGCGAGGGGCTGGTCTTCTCCCAGCGCACAGCGGGACGGTTCGTCACGGAAAATGAAAACATGATCACAAATGCCAAGCTCCGCATTGCCGACGAGCGTGTGGGAGAATTTCTCCACTCAATGAAAACGCTCGGATGCGGCAAGCAGGAGGTCATCTCCCTCATTGAGGGAGCAAAGGAGGATGAAGAATGAGTATTTTAGAATGTAAGGCGCTCACCAAAAGCTACGGCGCCAGAGAAGCGCTCAAGGGCGTCGATCTCACGATCGAGCCAGGGCGCATCGTGGGCCTGCTCGGCCCCAACGGCAGCGGCAAGACGACGCTCATCAAGCTCGCCAACGGCCTTTTGACGCCGACAAGCGGCGATATCCTGATCGACGGCAAAAAGCCGTCGCGCGCGACGAAGGCCATCGTCTCGTACCTGCCTGACCGCGACACGCTGCCCGGCTGGATGACGATCGCGCAGGCGCTCGACTACTACGGTGACTTTTATTCGGACTTCCGCCGCGGCGTGGCCGAAGCGATGCTGATGAACCTCGGCCTTGACCGCACGCAGAAGATCAAGACGCTCTCCAAGGGGATGCGCGAGAAGACGCAGCTCATCCTGACGATGAGCCGCGACGCTAAGCTCTATCTTCTTGACGAGCCGATCGTCTACGGCGCG
>URXY01000074.1 GCA_900552015.1 uncultured Eubacteriales bacterium
TGCAGTCTGTCGCCGTGCTACCGTCACACGCGCCTCACGGTAGTAAGGCGCGGTTAATAGTGGTGCCGAATCGCAGGGATTCATGGCGAAGCCATGTACACCGCACCCGATTCGGCAAGCATTGCAGCTCTTCAAGCTACAGACCGGCAATGAGCGGGGTCGAGGGGGAAGGCCCCTCGTCCCTTTCTCTTGGGGGGTGTAAGGGGGGCTGTTCTCTTTCCTCGGAAAGAGAACAGCCCCCCTTTTGCGCACTCCCGCGCGGTGCGGGAGCCAATTCCGTGTTTTATTAAAACGCGATCACACCCAAATGCTCGAGCAATATCTTGAGCCCGATCAAAATAAGAATGACGCCGCCGGTGAGCTCCGCGCGGCTCTTATACCGCGCACCGAACACATTGCCGACGTACACCCCCGCGATGGAGATGACGAACGTCGTGCAGCCGATGATGGTGATGGCGGGAACGATGCTGACCTCTAAAAACGCGAACGTCACGCCGACGGCCAGCGCGTCGATGCTCGTCGCGACGGCAAGGAGCAAAAGCTCCTTGAAGTCCACGCCCGCATAGGGCTTTTCCTCTTCTTCCTCCTCTTCACGGCTCTCTTTGATCATATTGAAGCCGATCAGCGCGAGCAGGACGAAAGCGATCCAGTGGTCGAACCGCTCGATATACCCCGAAAACTGGCTGCCGAGAAGATAGCCCGTCAGCGGCATCAGCGCCTGAAAGCCGCCGAAAAAGAGGCCGATGCAGAGCGTATACTTTTTGTCGATCTTCTGCATGGAAAGGCCCTTGCAGATCGACACGGCGAAGGCGTCCATCGAAAGGCCGATACCGATGAGGAACAGCTCGAAAAATGTCATGGTAAATCCTCCAAACAACAAAAAATCAGGCGCGGGGCCGCACCTGAGCATAAGAAAAGAGACACAGGTACAGCGAAGCCATACTTGAGTCTCGTTGTTTAAGACAAGCCAGACCGCAAAGCGGTC
This sequence comes from uncultured Eubacteriales bacterium, assembly GCA_900552015.1. Lineage (GTDB taxonomy): Bacteria > Bacillota > Clostridia > Oscillospirales > Oscillospiraceae > Hominicoprocola. The sequence continues at coordinate 986 of URXY01000074.1, forward strand.
AGTCTGTTGACTTGCCACGCCATCTAAAACAACTGACGCCATCTACTCCCTCAAAGTGAGGAGCAGTATATCATATCCCACACAGGGCCGTCAAGCATTCTTTGACCCGCGTTCAGACATTTTTCATTCAATGTATCATTATTTCTGAATCGTTCGATAAAAACGTGGAATGATCGGCAAAAGTTCCCTTGCCATTCTTGTGCTGCTGTGCTAAACTGATGATAAATTATTAGGAAAGGATCCTCATACCGCCATGGAATTCTTATCGAACAAGCCCCTTCTCATCACCGACACCATCCTGCGCGACGCGCACCAGTCGCAGGCCGCCACGCGCATGACGCTCGAGCAGATGCTCCCCGCCTGCGAAATTCTCGACTCGATCGGCTACTATTCCCTTGAGTGCTGGGGCGGCGCCACGTTCGACGCCTGCCTGCGCTTTTTGGATGAGGACCCGTGGGAGCGGCTGCGCCAGCTGCGCGCCCACCTGCCGCACACGAAGCTGCAGATGCTCTTCCGCGGCCAGAACATCTTAGGATACAAGCACTATGCTGACGACGTCGTCGACGAGTTCTGCGGCAAGTCCATTGATAACGGCATCGACATCATCCGCATCTTCGATGCGCTCAACGACGTGCGTAACTTAGAGCAGGCCATCAAGTCCACGAAGAAATACGGCGGTCAGGTCGAGGCCACTCTCTCCTACACCATCTCCCCCATCCACAATGAGGATTATTTCGTCAAGCTCGCCAAGGAGCTCGAGCAGATGGGCGCAGACGCTCTCTGCATCAAGGACATGGCGAACCTGCTGCTGCCGATGGATGCCTACTCCCTTGTCAAGCGCCTCAAGGAGACCGTCGGCATCCCCATCCACCTGCACACGCACAACACGAGCGGCACGGGCGACATGGTCAACCTGATGGCCGCGATGGCGGGCGTCGACATTGTCGATACCGCGCTCTCCCCGCTTGCCAACGGCACGTCCCAGCCCGCGACGGAGTCCCTCGTCGCCACGCTCAAGGGTACGCCGCGCGACACGGGTCTCGACCTGAACAAGATGAGCGAGGCCGCCGTCCACTTCCGCAAGGTCGCCGACGAGCTCAAGGCGAGCGGCGCGCTTGACCCGAAGGTACTGAACGTCGATACGAACACGCTCCTTTATCAGGTCCCCGGCGGCATGCTCTCGAACCTCATCTCCCAGCTCAAGCAGGCGGGCAAGGAGGACAAGTATTACGACGTGCTCGCTGAGATCCCGCGCGTGCGTGAGGACTTCGGCTATCCCCCGCTGGTCACGCCGTCCAGCCAGATCGTCGGCACGCAGGCTGTGCTGAACGTCATCACCGGCGAGCGCTACAAGATGGTCCCCAAGGAGTCCAAGGCCATGCTGCGCGGTGAATACGGCAAGCTGCCCGGCACAGTCAACGAAGAAGTCCGCGCCAAGGCCGGCATCAAGCCCGAGGATGTCATCACCTGCCGCCCCGCCGACCTTCTGGAGCCCGAGCTCCCAAAGTACCGCGAGGAGTTCAAGGACCTCGCTCGCAGCGAGGAGGACGTGCTCTCGCTCGCGCTCTTCCCGCAGGTCGCCCCCGCGTTCATCAACCGCCGCAACCTGCGCACTCCCAAGCCTCACCGCACGATGGCGCCTATCGCGCATCCTGCAAAGCATGAGCGCGCCGTTGCGCCGTTTGCCCGCAAGTAACGCCAATAAAAAAGCCCTTCCGCTCGGAAGGGCTTTTTCATGCAGTTTTTCAGCGGATGAAATTCGTCGAAACGCGCGCTTCCTTCTCAGGAAGGCCAAACTGCTCCTTCCCCAGCGCAATGCTCTTCATCAAGAACGTCATGTTGCGCGCGAGCGCACGCATGGTCTGCTTTCCCTCTTCGTCCGCCTCCGCCTCGCCGGGCGTGCAGCCGTGGATGCTGTTCCAATACTGGCTGGACGCGAGCGGCATCCCGGAGATGGTGAAATACTTGTTGAGCTCGTCGAACGTCGCCGAGCAGCCGCCGCGGCGCGCACAGGCAATGCTCGCGCCGACCTTCATCGTCTTGTCGAACGACGAGCTGTAGAAGAGCCGGTCGAGACAGGCAATGAGCGTCGCGTTCGCGGAGGCATAGTAAACGGGGCTTGCCACAACAAGGCCGTCCGCCGCCTCAAACTTCGGCGCAAGCTCGTTGACCACATCGTCAAAAACGCATCTTCCGAGCTTGTAGCACGCACCGCAAGCCGTGCAGCCGCGCACCGCCTGATCGCCGATGAGCACGGTCTCGACCTCCACGCCGCTCGCTTGGAATATCTGCTCCATCTCGCGCAGCGCGACGGCGGTATTGCCGTTTGCGTGCGGGCTGCCGTTGAGCATCAGTACCTTCAAATTTTTCATTGCTGCCTCCTCCTGTATCCTCCGCGCGCGCCGCTGAGCGCTTGCCTTGCTCAACGCGCACTGTTTTCTATTCTCTCGTCGATCTCGCGAAAAAGCCGCCGGTAGTCTTCGTTCGACCAAATCCTTTTCGGCCGCCAGCAGTCCCGCAGCTGTCGCAGCGCGGGCGAATCGCCGCAAAAGGCTTTCACCCGCTGCGCCGCGAATTCATTGGCGTCCACCTCGTAAGGAAAGCCCAGATAAGCGTCGCGAAACCTCTCTTCTCCGCCGTCCAAGCGGCACTCCTGCCAGATTTCGCCGCGCAGGCGGAAGCACGTTCCATCATAGAGCACCACGTAGGGAAGGCTTACGCGGATCATCGCGTCGAAGCGCTCGGGATGCTGATACTGCTCCGCGTGCCGCAGCTCGTGGACAAGATAGAACATCGCCTCGTACTCCGGCGCACTTTGCAGCACGGCCGGATTGAGAAAAAGCGTTTTTGCCACCGGATCAAACGTGCCGTTGGCCGTCTCGTATCCCTGCGGCATGTCCCACGAAAGTATGACGGACAGTCCGCGCTCTGCGCAGATGCTTTCGACCAGCGTGCTCCATTCCGTCTGTCCCATGGGGTGGCCTCCTCTCGATTACTCCTCGCCCGCGTCCCCTGACATGCGGTGGGCTTTGCGCTCTTTTTTGTAGTGGTACATGTTGTGGTCGGCGCGGTCCTTGACCGTGACGACGTTCTCGCTTGAAATCTCTGCCGAGCCGAACGACACCGTCGGCAGGAAGTCGAGTTCCTTGCGCCGCTCGTCCAGCCGACGCACAAAGTCCCGTGCACAGGCGTGTTCCCTGTCGCCGTCGCGCAGCAGCACGCAGAATTCATCGCCGCCCGTGCGATAGCAAAAGCCGTAGCGGGCATAGGACTTCTTGATGCAATCTGCGATCTCGGCAAGGCAGATATCGCCCTTCAGATGACCGTATTGGTCGTTGATCTGCTTGAAGTTGTCCACGTCGAAAACGACGAGCACCTTGTCGCGCTCGCTCATTTCCGCCGTGCGATTGAGATAGCTGTTCTGATTCAAAAGGCCCGTGAGCGCGTCGAGCTGGTTCCACATCTCGCTGCAATAGATGAAATACAGCACCGAAAGCAGCGTGACGCACAGCCATGTCACGTGCAGCTGCGGCAGGATGATCTGGATGATCGTCTCCGCCGCTAGAAAGACGATGAGCGGATAGATCAGTACGCGGCTGCGATTCTGGAACACACGCGCCGTGATGGCCGTACAGGCCGCAAGATAAACAAGCGCGGCAAAGTACGCCGTAACGTAAAACGCGAAAAAGTCGCCGCGCGAATAAAGGTTCTCCTCGCTCACGGAGAACACCATCCCGCCCGGCAGCATCAGCGCCAGCGAAATGAGATACGCCGCCTCGCACGCGACCGCCGTTTTGAATCCGCGCCGGACGCCCTGCTTTTTGTCCAGCACATACACAAGGCACAGCGACACCGCGGGCGACAGGCCAAAGCCGAGGTAGTTCGACAAAATATTCAGACAGCGCAGATGCACCGGCGCACCGTCAACCAGGATCGTGATGACCTCGAGGATCGAGATCACGCCGATGAGCACAAAGGCGAGGAAAAAGCCGCGCTTCTGCTTGCTGTTGAGCGTTTCACTCAGCTTTGTGAGGATGCACATGAACGTCAGCACGAAGAGGTCGATCGTCGTTAAAACCAAGAAATACTGATCTATCATAAAATCAAAAATACCTTCTGCCAAAATAAAAGGCCGATGATCCGGCCCGACAAAAATCTCTTCATTTGTCCTCTTTGGGACATTTTTTAGTATATCACAAAGTTTGACATTTGCAAAGCACAGAACGCGATGCACAAAAATTTTACATATCCCGCGCAGGGCCAAAACGCGGTAAAAATTCACATATCTTACGATTATCCGCCCTGCGTATCCCCAAATTACGGAATAATTGTGCATTGTGCAAGGCATATATTTCCCGTATAATGCAACCATTCCGCGGTCTTTGCGGAAAATCGGAAAAAGGGGCTCCGCCCCGAAACAAAAAAGGAGATCTGCAATGAAAAAAACTGTCACTCTGGCGCTCACCCTCGCGCTCGTGCTGGGCCTTCTGTCCGGCTGCGCCAACAATGACACACCGGCTGATAACGCCGAGAACGACGCGGCAGCGGGAACTGCCGAAAACTTTACCGACGAAATGAAGATCCCCTACGCTGTCGACCTGTCCCCTGAGGACGGCGCGGACTCCGTGGAACGCAGCGGCGACCATGAAAACTCGCCCTACTTCGCCCACCCTGACGTCTATAACATGGAGTCCACGGACACGCTGACCGTGCTGCACAACTTTAAGACCATGCAGCAAGCGAATGGTCCTGCGGCGTGACGGCGGCACTGATGGTGCTCGACTGGTACGGCGAGCTCGGCGACTGGAACGAAGAGTCCCTCGCGGCGCTGCGCCACTCGCTCGACGGCACGGAGCTTGAGGGCTATCCCGGCACCACGCTCGATCAGGCCATTGACATTTTCAACGGCGTAGGCGGTTTTGATATTGTATCCACCAAGGACTATCCCGACGGCATCTGGCTCGATGACATCCAGGGCTGGCTGAGCGAAGGCAAGCCCGTCATGATCTGCTGGAATGACTGGGGCGGCCACTGGCAGACCATCATCGGCTACGATACGATGGGCACGGAAAATGAGAACGACGACGTCTTCCTCGTCGCCGACTCCTACGACACCACCGACCACAATCAGGACGGCTACGGCATCTATCCCGCCGAGCGCCTGATGTACAACTTCACGATGTACGGCGCGTTCCCTGAAAGCGAGGGTGGCAGCGACATGCTGTTCCTCGTCGCTTCCCCCAGCGCGAAATAACTGTGATCGCAAAAGCAGCAGACCGACATGGCCTGCTGCTTTTTACTATGTCAGGAAGATCGCGGCGTCTCATTCGCCTGCTGGCTCTTTCGCGATGCTCTTCATCATCCACCACGGGGAACGTGGCTTTTTCAGCTTGTCGATCTCTGCGATATCAATACCAAGTTCCTCCGCCAGCTTTTTCAGCATTATCCGGTAACGTCCGGCCACCGTTGCCGTAATAAGGCTGTCCGAAATGGTTGCTCGCTTCTTCGTTCGTTTCTTTCAATTTTTCCTGAATGAGGCACCCGACCTCTTCCGACGATTTCCGAGAAAGCTTCATCAACTGCATCAGGCTTGCCCCAAGCGGATAGCCGTACACGAATTCAAATTCCTGCATTCCCCGGCTCATCCAAAACGTATCATAAATGGGACTGCATAAGCCTTGAGCCAGTCCCACATGATCTCGGGGTCCTTGACGTTCGGCCCTTCTGCATGGCAGCGTTTGCATAGAAGAACGATATTCTCCGGTGCGTCCGGCCCGCCGAGGGCATCCGGCACGATGTGACAGCGCTCAATATCCCGCTCTCAGCCGCAGCGCCAGCAGCGTTCGTGTGCCTCTGCCCAGTCGACGCTCAAACCGCATTCGGACTGGTGCCGGCTCCAGTAATCGACCGCTTCTGCTATCGTTGTTTTGATCGTTCTTCCCATCGTACGCTCCTCTCTTATTTATCACACTGTATCGATGCTTTCCGTCGTCTCCTTGGTAAGCAGGCAGACGGCCTCGACAGTTGTTTCAGTTTCCAAGGGAAGTTCTTTCACTTCCTCACCATCAACAGGCACAGGAAAATTGAATACGATCTTCTTTATCCAGCTTCCGTCTTTCCTTTTCTCCGGGAACATCTCAATTCGCTCGATAAAGGCCTTCATAAACTCCTTCTGCTCCGCTTCCGTTGCGGAATGGTAGACTTCATCAAATGCCAGCAACAAGCGATAGATATTGTCTCCGGAAATCTTCTCCTGCTGGATGCTGCGGATCTGACTTTGCAATTCGCCAATCTGAACTTCGATTTCCTCTATCGTATCATACTGTTCATCATAGCGGCGCTGCAAGTCCAAAATCTTTCTGTCATAGTGGGCATCATCGATGTCCAAGGTATCCATCTGACGCTCCAAGCGGCTTTTCGTTCCAAAGGCTTGCTTTAGCTGTC
>URXY01000075.1 GCA_900552015.1 uncultured Eubacteriales bacterium
GAGGAGCTCGTCTCCGTGGTCTCGGGGGCCGCGGAAGACCTGCTTCGGCCGCCCCACCTTGCCATACACATCCACACGCTCCACTTTCTTATCCTGCACCAGATGCTGCAAATAGCGATAGACCGTCTGATACGCAAGGCCTGTCCCCTCGGCGATCTCGTTAGCGGTCACATAATCGCTCTGCTCTGAGAGGAAATTCATAATGATATCCAGCGTGCCGCCGCTGATCCCCTTGGAGAGCGCCGGTTCCGGCCGGTTCTGCCCTGCAAGGCGCAGGTGCAGCTTGATGCGGCTGATGATATCGGGCGCCTTGATAGGCTTGAGCGCAAAATCGCTCGCGCCCGCGGCGAGAAAGGTGTCCGCCACGGTCTGGCTCTCGTCGATGGTAAAGACGATGATCGGCACGCTGGATGACTGCCTGCGCAGCAGTTTCACCCCTTCGATGCCGCTCACACCGGGCATATGGTAATCGATCAGCACGATATTGGGCGAATAGCGGCGAAATGCTTCCAACCCGCTCGCCACATCGCTCGCGCTGACAGCGCGCCAGCCCTGAAATTTGAACAGCTCTCCCAACGCAAAGCAGATCTGCGGATCGTCATCGATGGACAGGATGGTAACATTCTCTTTCATTCAGCAGCCTCCTCTATTGTGATCGTAATACGCGTTCCTTCATTCACCTTGCTGCACAGCGTGACTTCGCCGCCCAACCGGTCGACGATGCTGCGCACAAAGGCAAGGCCAAGTCCGCTGGAGCCTTCGCCGGAATTGCCGCGGCTCCAAACGATTTTCTGCCGTTCCGGGCTGATGCCGACGCCGTTGTCAGCCACGGTAAAGCGCACTACGCCGTCCTCCGCCTCCACGCGCAGCAGAATGCGGCGCTCCGTGCGGGTGCGCACAGCGCGCGCGGAATTTTGCAGCAGGTTGACGAGCGCACGCGGGAACAGCACGTGGTTGACGCTTACGAGCGTCTGCGGTACATCGTTCTGCACACGGATGTAGGAAGCGTAATCCGACGTCGATACCTGTGCCAGCACGATACGCACAAGTTCCTTGGTCGTGATGGGTGAACGCTGGTCCTCGTAGAGTATCTCCGAGATCATGCGGCTCATCTGTTCCACATTATCCTCCACGCGCGTAAGGTATTCAACATCCTGCGAGCGCTCCTCGGCCTCACACTTCATTTTCAGCACGCCCACAAGCGTCTGCAGCGCCGTCAGCGGCGATTTGAGGTCATGGACGAGGTACTGCATCTCCTGATAGGTCCTGTTTTTTATCTCATTGATCTGCACACGCGTGCGGATCTCTTCATTTTGCTCACGCAGCACGCTCAGCTCTCGCAGATTGTTTTCTACGCGCAGCTGAAAAAATATGAGCACGCCGAAGAGGAAAAAGAGCAGTATCCCCACCATGCCCATTGTATTGATGAGCCCCTCACCGTCGAGGACCGCCGCCGCGATCTTGATATCCTGTGAGGTTTCGCCTCGTCCCACGGGCAGTGAATCCATGAGCGGCATTACATCAAGAAACTGGAACGCCGTCAGGAACGCTCCCACCAGCAGTGCTTTCTTCGTGCGGGAAATATATTTATAGTTGAGTATCTGGAACAGGATACCAAAGCATGCCGTCAGCATGGCCGGCAGACCGAAATCGTAACGCACACCGTAGATCAGATAGATCACGCGGTAGACCACGCGCAGCAGTGCGATCGTCAGCGCAGCGTTGAGCACCTCCGTTTTCTTGTCTCGCCAGGTAAAACCGATCGACTCACCGATGAAAAACGCACCGACATAGTGCGGGATGCCGCGCAGGGCGTTGAGTGCCACGAGCAGCAGCGCAGCCGTCATCAAAAAGGTCTTCTCCGACCAGCGCAGTGCTTCAATGAGGTAGTGCCAGACCGGAAAGTTGTGCATATTGAACGCGAGCGGCATCAAGAGGCTCATGAGCACGAGCACGACGCCAACGGAAAACTCCAGTGTGTCCACCTTTTCCACACGCAGCGGTATCTTTTTGAGCGCTTCCTTCACGGTCTCCCCTCCCTTCACAGCATATTTTTGTTCTTTAAAACGTACTGCACGATCTCCAACTGGTTGCGCACGCGCTGCGCGAGCGCCTCCGTCCGCAGCGTTTCCACTGTGATTGCCGGAATGCCCAGCAGGTCCGACACCGTGCGGTTTATGCTGCCGCGCGGCGGCGAGCCGTACAGCGTCAGCGGAGACGCGCACAGCGTCCCATTCTCGGATGCGAGCAGCATCTCCCAGATGAGTTCTCCCGTCTCGCCAGACGCATCACAGATAAGCGAATTGCCGAGTGCATCCGCGCCGTTGTCCGATGCTTCGTGTGCCTCGTGCAGATCGAGCAGCAGCGCAGGCTGCCGCTGTGCGATGTCCGAAAAGATCTCCGCCGCGATCCGCGCAGCGTCGCAGCCGTCCGCATCGCCCGGAAAATTGCGGTTCAGATCCCGCTCCTCCGCCGTTTTTCGCTGGTCGTTCGCCGCGCCGTAGACATTGGCGGGACTGATGATATACAGCGTTCCCGCCCGCAGGCAGGCATTTTTGAGCAAGTTCCCCGCACGCCAGCCCGCGGTCTCATCGCCGTGCACACCCGCGACCACGTAGACCGCAGGGCCGTCCGCTTCGCCGCACAGCACAGTGACAGACAGGTCCTCGCCCAGCGTGATCTCCTCGCGTGCGGTCTCCCACTCGCCGTCAAAGCAGCCGGGAAAGTCCGCGAGCGTCCATTCGTTCGCATCCTCCGCCGTGGGCAGCAGCTCCGGTGCAAAGGTGTTCGCATCGGTCTGCTCTGTTACCGGCGGCGCTGCGTTCCGCTCCCCTGCGCAGCCGCACAGCAGCGCGCACAGCGTCAGCAATATGATGGTCGTTCTCTTCACGTTTCCTCCTCCCGACGGCGGCAATGCCGTCCCCAAAGCAGGAGGCCGACCGCAGCGGCCGCACCGACGAGCGCAAGCGGCCAGCGATAGACCGTTTCATAGTACACCGCGCTCTCGCCGATGGGCGAAAGCTCCTGCGGATCGTAGGGCAGTCCATACGCCGCAACGAGCCGCTTGATGTTCAAGAGGTAAATGACCGGCAGGCCGCCCTCGTTGTAGCGCTCGAGAAGACCGCTCTTTTCGCTGAGCGCCTTGACGCGCCCCGGTGCGGTCACGCCCCAGCTCATGCGGTCGCCGTCAAGTCCTGTCGTCGTAATATTCCCACCCACGCCGACAAAGCAGACGATGGGGCCCTGCTCCCGGTAGATCTCCTCACGCAGGGCAAGATTTTTCTGATAATCCCGCTCATGCAGGAAGGGAATTCCGCTCTCCTCCAGCCGGGTGCGAACGATCTCGCGCTCCTCGGGGAACATCTCCTCTCCGCAGTCAAAATCGCCGCCGAGGCTGAACGCCGCGGGCGCCTGCGGAAGATATCCCTCCTCCACAAGGTGCAACACCATATCAGGAAACGTCAGATCGACCTGATTGGCCCCGTAGGTCGAGGCGCCCGCCGAGGCAATGTAGATGACCTTGACATCCATCGCCGCACAGGCGCACAGCACCGCAAGGTCCATCGCGGGAAACGAACCGGAAAAGCCCGCGCCCACCGCATCGCCCGCCTTGACGCCCGCTTCTTCCAAAAGCTGCACGCACAGCGCCGCCATATCGGGGTCCGCTGTGGTGCGCTTGGCGTCCGGTGCGCCGATGGTCGTGGTGATGGGCGTGTAATCCTCGCCGAGCATTCCCGTCTCGTGATGGTCCTCGTCGGAAAGCGGGATACCGAGTTCTGACTTGTATGCCTTGACCCGCTCCATGCAGGCTTCCAGCCGCTCCGCCGCGTCCACACGGACGGCGTAGTCCTCCGCCGGAACGCGGCGAGCACTCTTCACGGTCAGTGCGCATGCAAGCACCAGCACGAGCGACGCAAGCAGGAGCGAGAGCCTTGTCACCTTCCGCATCTCACAGCCCTCCCGCCAGCGCGCGCACGGCGAAGGCGAGCGCGGTCAGCAGCGCTGTCGTCGCCGTCACGGCAAGCAGCGTGTCCGCAATGCCCTGACGGTCAAACTCACGGGCCAGTATTCCGGGGATGAGCACACCGATCATGCTGAGCCCGCCGGGGACCAGTCCGATCGTCCACAGCGCAATATCCAGAAAATACGTCAGCACCAGCAGCACGGCAAAGCGCCTTCTGCCATACAGGATGACCACGCGCGCAAGCAGGCGGCAGAGTCCCACCGCGCACAAAGAGAGCGCGAACGTATACGCGATGCGCTGCGGCGACTCAAGGCACAGCGCAAGGTAGCCCGGTACGATCAGGCCTGCGCTCAGGCCTGTCAGCTCAGTAAAGGCAAGGCTCACCAGCACGCCCAGCAAAATGATCTGATCATACAAGCGCGCTCCCCTCCCTTCTCACATACTCCATCAGCTCGCGTCCGCCGCCGGCGATATTGCCGATGGCGAAGATCACCTGATCTTCCGTCAGGCTGTCAACTGCAATGTCTGTTCCGCCCGAAAGCTCCCGCACGGCGGCATCCGGCAGCTTTCTCCGCAATCCCCGCTTCATGTACCCGCGCGATGCGCCCATCAGCCAGACCTCCGCCGGATGAAGCGCTGTGCAGACGCGCAGCATATCCTCCGTGCGGCTGGCGCGGTCGCCGCGGTTGTTGACGAGCAGTGTCAGCTTTTTGTCCTGCCAGCCGTGCTCCGCGCGCAGCTTTTCCCACACCATGCAGATCGACTGGATATCGTTGATGGAAAGTCCGCCGATGAACGCAGCCTTCCCCAGCCGGTACAGCGAGAGCGCATAGGGGTCGCGTGAAAAGCGCTGCATCCCGGCAAATGCCGTCTCGCGCGGCACACCGAGCTCCTCACAAACAGCGAGCGCAAGGGCGACGTTCTCCGGAAAGTCGAGCGCCCCCTCGTCTCCCTGGACCTCGGCGCAGACAAAGCGGCTGCCGTTTTTCTCCGCGGCAGTTTTCAGCTGCCCCGCCATAACGGTCTCGGCAGTGAGCAGAACACCGCCCCGCGGCACGGTATGGCACAGCGCATCTGCGATCTGCGGCAGCGTATCGCCCATTACGTCCGTATGGTCGCGGCGAACATTCGTGATGACGCCGATATCCGCGCGCAGGATATCATGCTGCGACGCCTGCTGGAATTCCGGTGTAATGGCCATACATTCCACCACCAGCACCTGTGCGTCCTGCGCCGCCGCGCGGCGCAGGATCGCGATCTGTTCTTTGATATTGGCTTTTCCCCGGCGGCGGATCGGTTCTTCGCAGCCGTTCACGTCGATGGTCATGGGGTCCGTTCCCGTCGTTTTGCAGAAAACGCGAAGTCCCTCCGCACGAAGCCCCGCCTCGATCAGGCGGCTGACTGTCGATTTGCCGCGCGTACCGTTCACGTGGACCACATGCTCTATCTTCCGTCGCGCAGCCTTCACCGTGCGCGCTTCCCCCAATAAATAAATGAAATAAAGGGCGGATGCGCAGACCAGCAGCGCTGTCATGAGCCTCCCCCCTTTCGATAAACAGACAGATTATACCATAGCCTGCCTTTTCTCCTCAAGGAATTTTCTCATATTTCTCCCTGCCGTAGCCATATAGCAGCCTTTGCATCAAAACTGCCGGTTCCCATACTCATACCTCAGATCCGCACATCGGTCAAATATCATCAGCGAGCTTTTCCCTTTGAGATATCCCATAAACTGTAATACACTGTATTGGGGCGGGATACTCACCAGCATCTGGACATGATCTGGACGAGTCTCTGCCTCTATAATTTCTACCCCTTTATACTCGCACAGTTTTCTTAGGATGCTCCCGATATCTGCCCGAATCTGTCCATATATTACTTGTCTCCGATATTTTGGCGCAGAAACTATGCGATATTATTTACAGTTCCAGCTTGTATGTGCAGGACGATCTATTTCCTCTTTCTTTTGTGTTCCAAACATGGATACTCCTCCTTTGCTACTTTTCTTGCGGTCGGCAAACCTGCTTCGATCGTAGCTCGGGAGGTCTATCTTTTCCCACTCATAGGCTTAGCCTTTTTTATTCCACGGGCATAGCCCGTGGTTGCCTGTTTTCAGGCAAAACAAAAAAGCCTTGAAACTTACGTTTCAAGGCTTTCGTCTGGTGCGCGGTACAGGACTCGAACCTGTGACCCCATGCACGTCAAGCATGTGCTCTAGCCAGCTGAGCTAACCGCGCGGAACATATATTATAATAACCGGTGCCGCGGCATTTGTCAACACTTTTCTTGCAACTCATCAAAATTTTTGTTATACTGGCGGAAACAACTGCTTGAGGAGATGGTTTTGATGGAACAGATCGCGCTGGTGACGGGGTCGTCGCGCGGAATCGGACGGGCCGTGGCGGCGGAGCTGGCCCGGAAGGGCTGGGCCGTGTGCGTGAACTACCGCGTGCGGCAGGACTGTGCCGAGGAGCTGGTGCGCCAGCTCGAGAGCGAGGGCTGCAGGGCGATGGCGGTGCAGGCGGACGTGTCCGACCGCGCGCAGGTGAACGCAATGGTGCGCCGCGTGGAGGAGGCATTCGGCCCTGTGTCGCTGCTGGTGAACAACGCGGGCATCGCCGGACAGGCGCTGTTTCAGGAGATCACGGACGAGCTGTGGCACCGGTATTTCTCCGTGAACGTCGACGGCGCGTTCCATACGATTCAGGCGGTGCTGCCGCATATGCTGCACGAGCACGCGGGCTGCATCGTGAACGTCTCGTCCATCTGGGGGCAGCGCGGCGCGAGCTGCGAGGTGACCTATTCCTGCACGAAGCACGCGCTCATCGGTCTCACGCGCTCACTCGCGATGGAGCTTGCTCCCAGCGGCATCCGCGTCAACTGCGTCGCCCCCGGCGTGATCGACACCGACATGGTGCAGGTGCTCGGGCCGGAGGTGCTGCATGACCTCGCCGAGCAGACGCCCCT
>URXY01000076.1 GCA_900552015.1 uncultured Eubacteriales bacterium
CCTAGCGGGTGGTTTTTTGTTCCGTGCTTCCGCACGGAACTGCCTCAAGGTGAAAAAAATGCCCGTGTCGCATGACACGGGCATTTTCTGAACTTGCAAACGGAGAGGTGAAATTACTTGATCTCGACCTTCGCGCCAGCCTCTTCGAGCTGCTTCTTGAAGTTCTCGGCATCCTCCTTGGACACGCCCTCCTTCAGAGCCTTCGGAGCGGACTCGACGAAAGCCTTGGCCTCGGCCAGACCCAGACCAGCGATCTCGCGGACAGCCTTGATGACCTTGATCTTGGCAGCAGCGTCGAAACCGGCGAGGACGACGTCGAACTCGGTCTTCTCCTCGGCAGCGGGGGCAGCACCGCCGGCAGCGGGAGCAGCCATAGCAGCGGCGGAAACGCCAAACTCTTCCTCGAGAGCGTGGACGAGCTCAGAGAGCTCCAGGACGGTAAGGCCCTTGATTTCTTCGATCATAGCGGTAACTTTCTCGCTCATTGTAATGATCCTCCTGATTTAAGATATTTGTTTTAAGTTAGTAGTTTGGTGCAGAAAATTATTCTGCTGCGGCTTCCTCGGCGGGAGCGCCGTTCTTCTCGGCGATCTGCTTGAGGACGCAAGCCAGGCCCGAGATGGGGGCCAGCATGGTGCCCAGGACCTGCGCCTGCAGGACGGGCAGCGCGGGGATAGCAGCCAGCGCGTTGATGGTAGCCATGTCGACAACTTTGCCTTCCATGAAGCCGCCCTTGATCTCGAACTTACCGTTGAGCTTCTTGGCATAGTCAGCGATCACACGCGCGGGAGCGACGGGATCTGCCGCGATGGCAAGAGACGTGGTACCGTTCAACTGATCATCGAGCTCGCTGAGGCCGACGTTGTTGAAAGCAAAGCGGAGCAGGGTGTTCTTAACAACAGCGTATTCGACCTCGTTCTTACGGCACTCGGCACGGAGCTCAGTGTCCTCCGCGACGGTGATGCCCTTGTAATCAACGATGACGCCGGCCGCTGCGCCCTGCAGCTTCTCGGTCAGAGAGGCCACGATCGCCTGCTTTTCAGACAGAACTTTTGCGTTAGGCATTTTCTTGATTTCACCTCCGTTGGATTTTGCGGCACGCTTCGCGTGCCAGGGGAAAGAGGCGTTCTAAAAAGGAAACCGTCCTCATGCAGGACATGAGGACGGTAAAGCAATCATAAAATGTTTGCCATCCTCGGCAGGACTTACGAGGAGGCCCTCACCTGCTGTCTTTGGAACGCTCTAATAGTATATCCAGAGCCGGCAGCATTGTCAACCCCAAATATCGTTTTTTTCCGCAAAATACCCCATATTTGCGCCGCGCACAGCGCAAATCAACTTAAATCACAATTTGCCGCGACATGCGCGTCAGAAAAATACCGCGGCTCAGCCGCGATCGCGCGGCGACACCAGTTCGCAAACTGGTGAGGGGGGATCTAAAGTGGGGACAGCGTCCCCCTCTTTAAGTTTTCTTAGATCTTTGCGGTGTTCATCTTAACGCCGGGGCCCATGGTGGAGGCGGCGACGCAGGACTTGATATACTGGCCCTTGGAAGCGGCAGGCTTGGCCTTGATGATAGCGCCCATGAGAGCATTGAAGTTCTCAGCGAGCTTCTCGGGGCCGAAGGACACCTTGCCGATGGGGCAGTGGATGATGTTGGTCTTGTCGAGACGGTACTCGACCTTACCGGCCTTGGACTCCTGAACAGCCTTGGCAACGTCGGGGGTGACGGTACCGGCCTTCGGGGAGGGCATCAGGCCCTTGGGGCCGAGGACTTTACCGAGACGGCCCACAACACCCATCATGTCAGGGGAAGCGACGACGACGTCGAAGTCGAACCAGTTTTCCTTCTGGATCTTCTCGACGAGGTCCATCTCGCCGACATAGTCAGCGCCGGCGGCCTTGGCAGCCTCGGCCTTGTCGCCCTTGGCGAAGACGAGAACGCGGACGTTCTTGCCGGTGCCGTTGGGGAGGACGATGGCGCCGCGGACCTGCTGGTCAGCGTGACGGGAGTCGACGCCCAGCTTGACGTGCAGCTCGACGGTCTCGTCGAACTTCGCGGAAGCGGTCTTGCAGATCAGGCCGAAGCCCTCTGCGGCGTCATACTGCGTGTTCTTTTCGATCTGCTTTGCAGCATCCTGATACTTTTTACCTCTAAACATTGTTCACACCCTCCTTATTCTTCGACGACAACGCCCATGGAGCGTGCGGTACCGGCGATCATGCTCATCGCGGACTCGAGAGTGCTCGCGTTGAGATCGCGCATCTTCATCTCAGCGATCTTCTGGACGGAAGCCTTGGAAATGGTGGCGACCTTCGTCTTGTTGGGGACGCCGGAGCCGGACTCGATGTTGCACTCCTTCTTGATCAGGACCGCAGCGGGAGGAGTCTTGGTAACAAAGGAGAAGGAACGGTCGGCATACACCGTGATGACAACGGGGATGATGAGACCCATGTCGTTCTTGGTGCGCTCGTTGAATTCCTTCGTGAACGCAGCGATGTTGACGCCGTGCTGACCGAGCGCGGGGCCAACGGGGGGTGCGGGAGTTGCTTTGCCTGCAGGGATCTGCAGCTTAACGTAACCGGTGATCTTCTGTGCCATGAGAGGCACCTCCTTAATATTGATGTGGTAACGGCCGGCGATTCCGGCCGCCCTTGGCGAGACGCGCAGCGTCTCTCCCACGTTTGCCGCGTTTGCGGCTCATCGCTTTTGGCGGTGATTACGGTTCCACCACTTCGACCTGATCGAGCTCGAGCTCGACCGGCGTCTCGCGTCCGAACATGGACACGACCACGCACACTCTGTTCTTCTCTGCGTCGATCTCTTCGACCGTGCCGAGGAAGGACGAAAGCGGGCCGTCGGTGATCTTGACCTGATCGCCGACATTGTAGCGCACCACGATCTCGCGGCGCTCCATGCCGAGGGCCAGGACTTCCTCCTCCGTGAGGGGGATGGGTTCATTGTTCGCAGTGCCGACAAACCCAGTCACACCGCGAATGTTGCGGATCAGATGCCAGGTGTCGTCCGTCATGATCATCTTGACGAGCACGTAGCCCGGGAAGACCTTGCGCTCGACTTCCTTCGTCTCGCCCGAGTCGGTCACTTCCGTAACGGTCTCCAGCGGGATCTGGATGTCGAGGATCATATCCTCCAGATGGCGGTTGGCGACGAACTTCTCGATGGCGGTCTTGACTGCGTTTTCATAGCCGGAGTAAGTATGTGCGACATACCACTTAGCGTTATCAGCCATGACTGCTCTCCTGTTAGCCCGCGAGGCCGATCAGCAGATTAACTGCGGAAACGGCGACATAGTCGAAGATCCAGATGCAGGCGCCGACGACGAGGGAGCACAGCAGCACAGTGCCGGTGTTCTTCGCGGTGGTGGATGCAGTGGGCCACACGACCTTTTTCAGTTCGCTTCTCATTTCACGGAACCATTTGGCGCGGTCCTTTTTCTTCTTTTCTTCTGCCATGTTTCAACAACCTTTCCTAATTACTTGGTTTCGGTGTGGACGGTGTGCTTCTTGCAGAAGGGGCAGTACTTGTTCAGCTCAAGCTTGTCCGGGGTGTTCTTCTTGTTCTTCATCGTGTTGTAGTTTCTCTGCTTGCACTCGTTGCATCTGAGCGTGATCTTAATGCGCATCTAACGGCACCTCCTTATTTACTCAGCTCCGTTTGCCAAAAGCGGCATGAAGCTGGCGATTGCCTCCCTGCTCTCAAATTTGAGGGGTGCTTTTCCCTTGCGTGCCGAGAAGCAAAAGCGCGCAAAAAGAAAGCCCTCTTTCACAGGTAAGTAAGATGATACCACATGGTATGTCCAGCCGTCAAGCACTTTTTGCACGTTTTTGCAGAAAATCGCGCAGATTTTGCGCTCTTTCCCCTGTTTTTTCTCTCCCGCTGCCTCTCTTGACGCGATTTTTCCGTTTCCGCACGCCACTTCTCTGCCCCGCGCTTGCTTTTTGGTCAAAAATCCTGTATGCTGGCAGTCAAAAGAAACTCTCAGGAGGCAATTTATGAAGATCATGGCCATCGACTACGGCGACGCGCACACCGGCGTCGCGATCTCAGACCGCACGCTGACGCTCACTGGATCTTCGACCGTTATCACCGCGTACCGGCCCGAGGCCGTCATCGAAAAGCTGCTGCCGCTCATCTCTGAGCACGAGGTCTCAGAGCTCGTGCTCGGCCACCCGCTCAACATGGACGGCACGCGCGGCCCCCGCGCAGAAAAGGCCGAGGGCTTCGCCGAAATGCTGCGCGAGGCCACGTCGCTCCCCGTCACGCTCTGGGATGAGCGCCGCACGACCGTCGACGCACACAATATTTTATTGAATAATGGCAAGCGCGCCAAGGAGCGCAAGAAAACCGTCGACGCCGTCGCGGCGAGCCTGATGCTTGAAGGTTACTTAACCTTCAAAAAACGTCAAGGGTAACATATCACAGCGCGGCAGCGCTGCACTTTGTTCCCCTGCGCCGCGCAGGGGAGCGGGACAAAGGGGCCATTCTCTTTCGCAAAAGAGAATGGCCCCTTTGAAACCCAAAGAGAAAGGCTTCCATTGCAAGCGAGCAGCTCGAAGAGCTGCAATGCTTGCCGATTGCACTGCCCATAGCGCGGCAGAGCCGCGTTGGGTGTTGCTATACGATTTGGCTTGCTTCTACTACCCGCTGCCGCTCTGCCAGTCTCGTAGAAGTTCAGCCTAATTTCCGTCTACCGCCAGTCTCATCAGTGCGGCGAGCGCAGCAATGCCGCTATTTCGCACGCAGTCTGCCGCCGAGAAAACGTCACTCGCGCCTCACGATAGTAAGGCGCAGTTGCAAGCGGTCACGAATCGCAGAGATTCATGGCGAAGCCATGTACACCGCACCCACACTGCGCAGCGCGTGCAGTCATTCAAGCTACAAACTGGCAATGTAAGCGGGGTCGAGGGGTAAGGCCCCTCGTGTTTCTCTTGGGGTTCCAAAGGGGGTATTCTCTTCCAAAAGAGAATATCCCCTTTGTGGGGCAGTCCCGTGACGCACGGGACAAACTTCCGCGCAAAGCGCGGCTATACAACTTTCCCATCGGCGATGTGAAACACCTTGCCACTGAGCAAGGTCCCAAGTCTATCCTCTTCACAGCACGTGATAAACACCTGTCCGCCGAGGATGCGGTTCAGGACGTATTCCTGCCGCTTCGGGTCCAGCTCGGACAAAACATCATCGAGCAACAGCAGCGGTGTGCGGGATGTGATCTCGCGGTAGATCTCCCGCTCGGCGAGCTTGAACGCCAGCGCCGCCGTGCGGGTCTGGCCCTGAGACGAAAACTGCCTTGCGTTCACGCCGCCGATCGTCACGGCGATATCGTCCTTATGCGGGCCGGAAAGACACATTCTTGACGCTTTTTCCGCTGCCGCGTGCGACGATTGATGCGCGAGAAGCTGGTCATAGATGGTCTCGATGGGCGCGAGCGGGTCTGAAATGGTCGAAACCGTCTGGTATTCGACGCCCAGCTCTTCCCTGCCGCCGGAGCATTCGCGGTGCGCGATGCCCGCGTATTCCTTGAGCCGCTCGCAGAACCGCGCGCGGTAGTAAACAATGATAGCTCCGCTCTGCGCCATGCGCAGGTCAAATTCCGGCAAAGTATCAAGAAGCGATGGATACTCTTCGCTGTCGCGCAGGATGCGCGTTTTGTGCTCGTAGGCGCGGTGATAGTCGCTGAGCGCCTGCGCGTACCTTGCGCGCAGCTGGCAGAGCGCGTCGTCCATGAACTTGCGCCGCGCCGCCGCGCCGTCGCGGATCAGCAGCAGATCCTCCGGACAGAAGTAGACCGCGCCGAGCACGTCGCTGAGGTCGCTCCCCTTTTTCACGGGAACCTTATTGATGAGAATTTTTCGTCTTCTCCCCGCGGCGAGCGCGATCTCGAGCAGAAAATCTCGGTTGCGCGCAAACGCGTTCGCCTTGATGCTGCATTCGCTCTTGCCGAACGAAATGAGCTCCTTTTCCGCCCTCGCGCGCGGCGAACGGGCGGAAGAGAGATAGACGATTGCTTCCAAGAGGTTCGTCTTTCCCTGCGCGTTCTCACCGACGATGACGTTGCAGTCCGGCGCGAACGTGACATTCAGCGCGTCGTAATTGCGAAAGTTCCGCAGCGCCAACGCGTCAATTCGCATAGGAGACCGTCAGCTCTTTGCCGTCGAAGGCGACCGTGTCGCCCGGGCGAATCTTCTTGCCGCGCATCGTGCAGACCTCGCCGTTGACCGAAACGTTTCCCTCCTGGATGACGATCTTCGCTTCGCCGCCGGTGCCGACTAAATTTGCCAGCTTCAAAAGGTCCTGCACTTTGATAAATTCCGTGGTAATGGTGATGTCAGTCATAAAAAGTCCTTTACAAAACGATTCCCATTTGAAATCATTGTATGATTTTATACTGTTTGGATTTATTTTTCGTCTTAATTTACCTTTAGACGCACGGGCAGCACCATGTAGAGGAAGTTCTCCTCGCCCTCGACAGGGACGATGA
>URXY01000077.1 GCA_900552015.1 uncultured Eubacteriales bacterium
TTTCAAATTTATTCATAAATCAATTTATTTTGCCCGGCAACGGGCGCATTTCTTTTCAGGAAAGAGCTGGACCTTATGAAATGTTTCCTCCCATTCTTCTCGCCCTCTGCGCGCTGCTGTGCACCGCCTGCGTTCTCTCTGAGCCGGCAGATGAGCCGCTCCCGCAGCTCGTTATCGGCGGCTCGCCCTATGCGCCGTATTTCTACCGCGATGTACACGGTGACTATGCGGGCATCGACGTAGAGATCGCCATCGAAGCCTGCTGCCGCATCGGCTATGAGCCCGTCTTTCGCGAGCTCTCGCTCGACGAGCGCTTCGATGCCCTCGCAGCGGGCGAGGTCGACTGCCTATGGTGCTGTTTGACGATGGGCGGACGCGAGGACGAGTTTCTTTGGGCCGGTCCCTATCTCCATATCCAGCGCGTGACCGTCGTGCGCATGGGCAGCGGTATCGACTCGCTCGAAGACCTTGCAGGCAAGCGTGTCGCCGTGCAGGCGGGGTCCACGTCCGAGCGCGTCCTTGTCGACGGCCTGGAGGCCGAATTTTCCGCCCTCGCTCAGCTCACGGTCTTTCCCAAGCTCGGGCAGGTCTTCGCCGCGCTGCGCAGCGGCTATGTTGACGCTACCGCTGGGATGGAGAGCGCGCTGAAGCAGTATCTTGACGATCATCCCGGCGAATACCGCTGCCTGAATATGAGCTTTCGCAGCCAGGCACAGGGCGTTGCCTTCCGCAGGGGCGGCGACAGCACGCTCGTGCAAAAACTCCATGACGCGCTCGCACTCGTCAAGAGCACCTGCCAGAAATACGACGATCATCACCTCAGCAGCACAACAAAGGAACTGCAGGCTGTCATCAACAAGGCCTGCATTTTCAGTCTCTGCACCGCTTCTGCCGATATCACACGCGAAGATGTTCTCCTGTGCTATGCCGGCGACCAGTATCTCACCGGTATCATTGTTTTTGACGGCGACCTCTCCGTCGCCGCCTCCGCGGACACCGGCAGCGCAGACCGGAGCGCATTTCTGCAGTCTATCCTTGTGGGCGATCAGGTCCGCGATATCATCGCGCATCCGCAGAAGGTCCACGCCGCCGACCAGACCGACATAGCCGGGCTCTCCTACGACTATGCCATCGCTGCGCGGCAGAATGGCCCCGGCACCATCGTCTGCTACACGGATATCACGCCCTTTTTCAGCGACAAATACTCTCTTTCACTTTCAAGTATACTGGATATCGACCGACAGCGCGATACCGTCATCGTCGTAACGGACGGGAAACACGTCATCAGCAGCAACGCTGCTGGTCTCGAGGTCCTGCCCGTGGAGGACTGTCCCATCACGAACGCCGTTACGAGCGACCGCCTGCCGGATGACCGAACGCTCATCGAGCTGAAAAATGACGGTACGATCTGGCACGAGATGCTCGACACCATCACGAACCGCATCATCGTCCCCAAGGACCGCGCCGCCTTCCGCGCCTTCTGCGATGCCGCCACCGCGCCCGAGCGTCTGCGCAGCCAGCGCTTTCTCGGCGATGTTTTCGAGGCGATGAACGGCAGTTGGTACCAGGTCCTGCTCATCCCGCAGAGACGCAGCCGCACCGATGAAGTCACCGCCGTGATGCTGCTCTCGCGCAACGTCACAGCACAGAAGCAGAAGGAGCTCGACTATCAGCAGCGCCTGAGAAAAACGGCGGAGCAGGCCTCGCTGGCCAACGCCGCCAAAACGGACTTTCTGCGCCGCATGAGCCACGATATCCGCACGCCCATCAACGGTATCCGCGGCATGACGAAGATCGCCGAAGAAAATGTCACCGATCCCGCGCGTGTGCAGGACTGCCTTTCCAATATCCTCTCGACTTCGGACTTCCTGCTCGAGCTCGTCAACAATGTGCTCGACATGAGCAAGCTCGAAGCAGGCGAGGCCGAGACCGAGCATGAGCCTTTCGACCTGCGCGATGTGCTGCAAAGCGCGGGAACGGTCATTTCCGCACAGGCGGCGGACTGCGGCATCGCTTTTACAGCCGACACGCCCGAGGGGACACACTGGCGCCTGCGCGGCAGTCCGCTGAATATTCAGCGTGTACTGCAAAACATCATGAGCAACGCTGTCAAATATAACCGTCCCGGCGGTTCGGTGCACGTCTCCTGCCGCGAGACCGCGTGTGAAAACGGCACGGCGACCTTCGTCTTCACCTTTGCCGGCAGCGGCCTCAGCCTCGCTATCGCGAAGAAGACCGTCGAACTGCTCGGCGGCAATATCTCGTTCGTCAGCCGCGAGGGCGAGGGCACGACCTTCACCGTCACACTTCCGCTGACGGTCGACACATCGTACCGGCCGCCCGCGCCAGAGCCGGAAGCGGGCGCGCGCCTCGACGGCATCCGTATCCTCATGGCCGAGGACAATGCCCTCAACCGTGAGATCGCGACCTATATGCTCGAAGAGCGCGGCGCGCTCGTCACCGCCGCCGAGGATGGTCAGAAGGCCGTCGACTGCTTCATCGCCGCCGCGCCAGGCAGCTTTGACGGCCATCCTCATGGACATCATGATGCCCGTGCTCGACGAACTCGGCGCGGCCCACGCCATCCGTGCGATCGACCGCGCGGACGCCGGGATCGTCCCCATTCTCGCCGTCTCGGCCAACGCCTTTGCCGACGATATCGCCGCAAGCCGGGCAGCGGGTATGAACGATCACCTCTCCAAGCCCCTCGACTTCGATCGCGTTGCCGCCGTCATCGCGCAGTATGTCCGCCATGAGGCCTGAAGTATTAAAAAGCGCCCTTTCGACAGTCTCCGTCGAAAGGGCGTTTTTCCTATTTCCTCTACCGTTCCATGTGCATCATGTCCACTGCGCAGTCGGCAAGGAGCCTGTCCTCCGCATCCCGGACGGCGACATGCAGCACGACCATATGCCGCCCGCGCCGTACAACGCGCGCAAGTGCGTAGACCGTGCCCTGCTTCGTGTTGCGCAGGAAGTTCACGTGCGCGCTCTGCGTCACATAGTCGTTCCCGTCGCAGCGCGCGGCAATGCCTGCCACGCAGTCGGCCAGGCCGTAGAGCAGGCCGCCGTGCACCGCGCCATGCAGATTCATCGACTCTGGCCGCAGCACCACGCGGACCTCCGCGCGATAGTCGCCGCTCTCGTCCTTGTCGATGCGCATGATCTCAATGTGGTTATATGCCATGAAGGGGTTGTTCGCGGCGTAAGCGTCCGCGTCCCCGATGGGTGGAATGTTGCGTGCCATGTTTTTTCTCCTGATCCTCTTATTTTCTTTTATTATATCGGGGCAGCGCAAAAAATACAAGCCGCACCGCGGCCGTATCCCGCTCTCTGACCGCCTTAAAATATTTTTAAGACTCCGGTAGTATTGACATTGTGATAAGACTGGAGTATTATGCGCTTGTAGCTACTACTGAAGTCTTATGAAGGAGGCCTTCTCATGGATATCAAACTGTTCGACTCGGAATTAAAGGTGATGGACGTTTTGTGGAAGCGCGGCGATACGCCCGCCAAGGAGATCGCGCGCACGCTCACAGACGATCTCGGCTGGAACGTGAACACGACCTACACGCTTATCAAGCGCTGCATGAAAAAGGGCGCGATCGAGCGCAGCGAGCCGGGCTTCCTTTGCCATGCGCTGATCCCCAAGTCCGCCGTGCAGGAGGCGGAGACCGACGAACTCATCAACAAGATCTACGACGGCTCAGCCGACAAGCTCTTCGCCGCGCTGCTGGGGCGCAAAAAGCTCTCCGCCGAGCAGATCGCGCAGCTCAGGAAAATCGTCGGCGAGCTGGAATGAGGGTGAAGAGATGAGCTTTTTGCAGATGAGCCTGCACGGCGCGGTGATGATCGCGGTCATCACCATTCTCCGCGCGCTGGTGCTCAACAAAGTGCCGAAAAAGACATTTCTGGTACTCTGGGCGATGGCGCTCGTGCGGCTGCTCGTGCCGTTCTCACTTCCCTCGCGTCTGAGCGTCTACACACTCTTTGCGCGGCAGATCTCCGCCGGATCAGATGCCACTGCCGCCTCTCCCCTGCCGGCCCTGCCGACGGCGCCCGTCACTGTCACACCGCAGGTCACTGCGCCTTCCGCGCCGACGGCCTCGCCGTGGGCGGTCATCTGGCTCGTGGGCATCGCGGTCTGCACGCTGACGTTCGCAGTGCTCTATATCAGGTGCTATCGCGAATTTCAAACCTCGCTGCCGGTCGAACACGACTATGCCCGCCGCTGGCTTGCAGCGCACCCGCTGCGCCGCCCGCTCGCCATCCGCCAGTCGGACCGCGTCTCGTCCCCGCTGACGTTCGGCGTCCTGCGCCCCGTCATTCTGATGCCGAAGTCGACCGACTGGTCGGACGAGGGCGCGCTGTGCTTCGTCCTGGAGCACGAATTCGTCCACGTCCAGCGCTTCGACGCGCTCTCCAAGCTCGCGCTCATCGCCGCCGTCTGCGTCCACTGGTTTGACCCGCTCGTGTGGGTCATGTACGTGCTCGCGGACCGCGACCTTGAGCTTTCCTGCGACGAAACCGTCGTGCGACGCTTCGGCGGTGCGCGGGCGGACTACGCGCGCACCCTCATCCGCATGATGGAAACGCGCGGCGGCGGCACGCCCCTTTGCAGCGGCTTCAGCAAAAACGCCATGGAAGAAAGGATCACAGCAATTATGAAAACGAAGAAAACAACGATCATCTCGTTCGTTCTGGCGGCCATCCTGATCGCCGGAACGGCGACCGCCTTTGCGACCTCCGCCCAAGCGGAGGCGGACAACGGCGACGGAGCGACCGCCGCCTTCGGCACAAATATCCAGCCGGATGCAGAACTTTTCGCCTCAGGGCTCACATATCAGGACTCCACCTGGTTTTATCAGGGCAAGGCCGTCGCCGGTATGTACGACGACAACGGCGGCACTTATACCAATGATGCCGCGGAAGACGACATCTACCTCGCCATCAAGCGCGGCAGCGACGGCAAAGTTACCGAGCTCGCTCCGATCACCAAAAAGCAGTTCGTCGAGCTCGTCGACCGCCACCTGAACGACGTCGAGACCGAGGTGGGCGAAAGCTCGCTGATGTCCTACGTCGACCCGACGGACGGCAAAACGTACTACAGCTTCGACGACGGCAAGACCTTCGAGCCGATGACGGACGAGGAATTCGAGGCCCGCTTCCCCACGCCGAATGTCGAGTGGTGGACGTATGATGAGTACAAGGCGTGGCTCGACAACGAAAAGGTGCAGCTCCAGAGTCTTCTTGGCGAGACCGACTCGATTGGCGGCCAGAAATTCACCTGGACGCAGGAGGAGATCGACAAGACCATCGCCATGTACGAGGAGACTCTGGCGGACATCAAAAACGGCGTCATGTACTCCAGATCCGTCGACGGAGATGATCAGCTGGTGATGAGCTACGACCCCGCCGACATCAGCACGTCGACGGATGAAAAGGGGCTGTACATCAAGTTAGACAACGGCGAAGAATACACGTTCGGCCCGTATGAGACGGACGAAGAACTCCTCGCTGCCGTCAAGCCGTTCTGCGAAAAGCAGGTCCAGCTCGGCAACATGGAGCTGAGCGAGGCCGACGAGATCATCGCGCACCACAGCAGATGACCCTTCACCCCAAATGCGCAAAAGAGACGGCAGCAATGCCGTCCCTTTTCCATTTGTGCACACTTTGTACGCTCTTGAGTTCCTCTCATTTTCGTACAGCTCATCTTGCCCGCAAAGGGTACAAAAGGCGCAGATATTATTTCGATCAATCGATGACACCGCTCATCACATCATCATAAGTTTTATCTAAAAGTTCACGCAAGCCTGATGTGTCCGCTTGGCAACGCTCGTCATTGATCGAAATGGCAGCTTCATCCAGCTCGACCGGAATATCCTTATCCGTTATCCGGATAAAGAAATAATAAAAATTATCCGACATTCTGTTTACTTGATCAGTTCCCTCGTGCACATCCAGTTCATTGACGGCACGTACGATCTCTTTCACTCTGTCATCGTTTGTCACCATATAATTCGACTCATCCTGCGGGTAAATTTTAAAAACGATATAGTCCGCATTTTCGGCGCTAAGCGGAAGCACGCTGCGCTCGCGGCAAAAATAGGCGAAGCTCGACGTCGGGGTAGTCCTTGGCGACCTCTGTGACCGTCTTGCGCCA
>URXY01000078.1 GCA_900552015.1 uncultured Eubacteriales bacterium
GGGGTCGTTGCGGCCGATCTTGACCGCCTTTTTTACCGGCTGCTTTTTGACCGTGCCGTCGCTGGCGCCTGACTCGCTGGTGATCTTGGCCACCCGTTCCCGTTTGATCTCCGGGGCGGGGGCATCAGGCGCCTTGCGCTGGATGCGCACCAGGAACAGGCGGCGCAGGGTCTCCTCCTGGATGGCAGCGATCATCTGCTCGAACATCTCGTAGCCTTCCTTTTTGTAGGCTACAACGGGGTCAGTCTGGGCGTAGGCCCGCAGTCCGATGCCCTGCTTGAGGTCATTCATGGCGTCGATCTGGTCCATCCAGTACTCGTCCACCACCCGCAGCATGATGACCCGCTCCAGCTCCCGCATCAGGGGCGGTGTGAATTCCTGCTCCTTGCGTTGATAGACAGCCTGGGCCTTCTCCATGACCAGATCTACCAGCCCGTCCGCAGTGTAGCCTTGCAGCTCCTCGTCTGTGAGCCGCAGTTCGTCCGGCAAAAGGAACATGGTGTGGAAGAGAGCGGTGGCCTCCCGGAACTCCTCCGCAGTCATATGCTTCTGCTCTCCCATGTGGCCGCGGATGGCGTTCTCAATGGTGCTGCGCAGCATGGACTGGATGGACTGCTGGAGGTCCTCGCCGTCCAGCACTTGGCGGCGCTGCTTGTAGATGACCTCCCGCTGGGTGTTCATCACGTCATCGTACTGGAGCACGTTTTTCCGGGTCTGGAAATTGCGGGACTCCACCTGCTTCTGTGCGTTTTCAATGGCGTTGGACAGCATTTTGGCGTCGATGGGGGTGTCCTCGTCCACGCCCAGCTTCTCCATCATGCCCATGACTCGCTCAGAGCCGAACAGGCGCATGATGTCATCCTCCAGTGAGAGGAAGAAGCGGGTCTCACCAGGGTCGCCCTGACGGCCGGCGCGGCCCCGCAGCTGGTTGTCGATGCGGCGGGACTCGTGGCGCTCGGTGCCCAGGATGAACAGGCCGCCTACAGTGCGGACCTTGTCCGCCTCCGCCCGGATCTCGTCTTTATACTTGGCCTCCGCCTCGGTGAACATCTTCCGGGCGTTGAGGATATCCTCGTTGTCCGTTTCCGCGAATCCGGTGGCCTCGGCGATAAGCTCGTCGGTCATGCCCGCTTTGCGCAGGTCAGCCTTAGCGAGGAACTCGGCGTTGCCGCCCAGCATGATGTCGGTGCCGCGGCCGGCCATGTTGGTGGCCACGGTGACGGCGCCGAACTTGCCCGCCTGGGCGACGATCTCGGCCTCCTTCTCGTGGTTCTTGGCGTTCAGGACGCTGTGGGCGATGCCCTTGCGCCGGAGCATCTCGGACAGGTGCTCCGACTTCTCGATGGACACCGTGCCCACCAGGACGGGCTGGCCCTTCTGATGGCACTCCTCAATCTGCTGCACAATGGCCCGCAGCTTGCCCGCCTCGGTCTTGTAGACTACGTCAGGCCGGTCAATCCGGGCCAGGGGTTTGTTGGTGGGGATCTCTACAATGTCCAGCTCATAGATAGTGCCGAATTCCTCCTGCTCGGTCATGGCGGTGCCCGTCATACCGGAGAGCTTGTCATAGAGGCGGAAATAGTTCTGGAAGGTGATGGTAGCCAGGGTCTTGGACTCGTTGGCAACCTCCACGTGCTCCTTGGCCTCGATAGCCTGGTGGAGCCCCTCGTTATACCGGCGGCCGAACATGAGGCGCCCGGTGAATTCGTCCACGATGATGACCTGTCCGTCCTTCACCACGTAGTCAATGTCCCTCTTCATCACGCCGTGGGCCTTGATGGCCTGGTTGATGTGGTGCGCGATGGTGGAGTTTTCGGGATCGGAGAGGTTTTCAAGGCCGAAGTATTCCTCGGCCTTCTTCACGCCGCGGGCGGTGAGCGTCGCGGTCTTGGCCTTTTCGTCGACGATGTAGTCGGCGTCGATGTTGACGTCTTCCTCTTCCTTGTCGTCGCTCTCGGCGATGACCTTCTTGCGGAAGCCGCGTACAAGGTTTTCCGTGCGGGAGTACATCTCCGTGGACTTTTCGCCCATGCCGGAGATGATGAGCGGCGTGCGCGCCTCGTCGATCAAAATGGAGTCGACCTCGTCGACGATGGCGAAGGCATGTCCGCGCTGGACGAGCTCGCTTGCGTAGATGGCCATGTTGTCACGCAGATAGTCGAAACCCATCTCGTTGTTCGTGCCGTAGGTGATGTCCGCGGCATAGGCCTTGCGGCGCTCCTCGCTCGTGAGGTCATGGACGATAAGGCCAACGGTGAGACCTAAGAAGCGGTGGACCTTGCCCATCCACTCGCTGTCTCGCTTGGCGAGGTAGTCGTTCACGGTGACGATGTGGACGCCGTTTCCGGTCAGGGCGTTCAGGTAAGCGGGCAGCGTTGCCACCAGCGTTTTACCTTCACCGGTCTTCATCTCGGCGATGCGGCCCTGATGGAGCACGATGCCGCCGACGAGCTGTACGCGGTAGGGGTACAGCCCCAGCACGCGGCGGGAGGCCTCGCGCACGGTGGCGAACGCCTCGGGCAGGATGTCATCCAGCGTCTCGCCGTTTGCAAGGCGCTGCTTGAACTCCGGCGTCTTCGCCTGAAGCTCCGCGTCGCTCATCGCCTTGTACTCGTCGGCCATCGCCTCGATCTTGTCGGCGATGGGATAGATGCTTTTGAGTTCCCGGTCACTGTAAGTGCCGAACATTTTACTGAAAAGACCCATATTCAAAACTTCCTTTCGTGGGAGCATAATGACACGCTTACAAGTATAACATCCCTCCGCGCGATATGCAAAGGGAAATTTGCTGTATAATATGAATGGATTGTAAATAAATTCCGCCGCCGCGCCGTACATGGCTTGCACTCTATATAGCTGCTGTGGTAAAATACCCAATAAAGATAGTACAAAGCGACGAAATGCCCTCCGACGGCGGAGGACAGGAGTATAAGGAAGAAGTTTTCTCAACTTTAAGGAGGACATTCGCATGAAACTGCACTTTTACGGGGCCGACCGCTGCGTGACCGGCTCCTGCCACTGCCTGGAGATAAACGGTAAGAAGATCCTCGTCGACTGCGGCTTACAGCAGGGCCGCGACGAGCTCGACAACCGTTATCTCGCTTTCGCTCCCGGCAATATCGATATTCTGCTCGTCACCCACGCGCACATCGACCACACGGGCCGTATCCCGCTGCTGGTGAAAAACGGCTTCCACGGCCGCATCCTGACGACACGCCTGACAGCAGATTTGATGAAGATCATGTTGCTCGACTCCGCTCACATTCAGGAGAGCGACGCTGAGTACGAAAACCGCAAGGGCGAGCGCGCGGGCCGCGAGCATGTCGATCCGCTCTACACCGAGCAGGACGCGCTGGACGTCTTCAAGTACGTGACGACCTGCGAGTATAAAGAAAAGGTCGACCTCTGCGAGGGTGTGAGCGCGGTGTTCACCGACGCGGGCCATCTGCTCGGTTCCGCGTCCATCACGCTTGAGCTGGAAGAAAACGGCGTGCACAAGACGATCGTCTTCTCCGGTGACATCGGCAATGTCGACCAGCCCATCATCCGCGACCCGCAGCTTCTCAAAAAGGCCGACTACGTCGTGATGGAGTCGACCTACGGCGACCGCAACCACACCGAGGTCTGGAGCTATACCGACGAGCTTGCCGAGATCATCGACGAAACGCTCGGCAAGGGAGGCAACGTCGTCATCCCGTCGTTCGCTGTGGGCCGCACGCAGGAGCTTTTGTACTTTATCCGCGAGATCAAGGATCAAAAGCTCGTCAAGTCGACGCCGAACTTCCCCGTGTACATCGACTCGCCCCTTGCCAAGGCGGCGACGACTGTGTTCTGCGGCGACCTGCACGGCTATCTCGATGAGCAGGCGCTCGATCTTGTCAAGGACGGCACGCACATGTTCACCTTCCCCAACCTCAACCTTGTTGAGTCGAGCGAGGAGTCCAAGATGCTCAACATGGACACGACACCCAAGGTCATCATCTCGGCTTCCGGCATGTGCGACGCGGGCCGTATCCGCCATCACTTGAAGCACAATCTCTGGCGCGCGAACAGCGCGGTCGTGTTCGTCGGCTTCCAGTCGCCCGGCACGCTGGGCCGCAGGCTGCTCGACGGCGTGGAGAAGGTCAAGCTCTTCGGCGAGGAGATCGCCGTCAAGGCGAAGATCGTCAACTTCCAGGGCCTTTCCTCCCACGCAGACCACGACCATCTGATCGAGTGGATCAAGGCGTTTGACCCGAAGCCGACGCACGTGTTCGTCGTCCACGGCGACGAGGACGTTGCGCCCGTGTTTGCCGAAGAGCTCAATTCCCTCGGCTTCCACGCGCACGCGGCGAAGTTCACCGAGTGTTACGACCTTGCCGCGAATGAAATGCTCAGCGAGGGCTACATTTCCGAGCGCAAGCGCACGGCGCAGAAGTCCCGCGCCGACAACCTCTACGCCAAGCTCGTGGCGGCGGCGGAGTCGCTGCTTGAGTTTGCCAAGCGCTGCAAGGGCAGACCCAACAAGGACATTTCCGCGCTCACCGGCCAGATCATCAGCCTGATCGAGCGCTTCCGCGAGTGATTTGAGATACACAACAAAAGGTACTTCGCGCGATAAAAGCGCGAAGTACCTTTTCTGAGAGGAGAAGACGATGGAGCTTGCCAAAAATCAGGAGCATACCGTCACCATCGAGGGCTATGGCGAGGGCGGCATGGGCGTTGCGCGCATCGACGGGCGCGTCGTGTTCGTCCACGGCGCGCTGCGCGGCGAGAAGTGCCGCGTGCTCATCTTAAAGACGCTCAAGAGCGTCGCCTTTGCCAAAGTGCTCGAGGTGATCGAGCCGTCGAGCGAACGCATCACGCCGGACTGCCCGTATTTTCCGCGCTGCGGCGGCTGCACGTACCGCCACATCCGCTATGAAGAAGAGCTGCGGCTGAAAAAGCAGCGCGTGCAGGACAATTTGTCCCGCATCGGCGGCAGCGATGTGACTGTTGAAGATATCTTGGGCGCACAGGACACGCTGCGCTACCGCAACAAGGCGCAGTACCCTGTATCAAAGGACGGCGCGGTCGGCTTTTACCGCGCCCGCACGCACGAGGTCATCGAGTGCGAGCACTGCTTATTAGTCAGACCTGAGGCCGACGCCGCGGCGGAGGCGCTGCGCGAATATATGCAGTCCTGCCGCGTCGCGGGCTATGACGAAAAGACGGGCCGCGGCCTTGTCCGCCATCTCTACGTTCGTTCGAACGCGGCGGGGGAGAGCCTAATCTGCGTGCTCGTGAACGGCGATAAGCTGCCGAAGGAGAACCGGCTCGTCGCACTTCTGCGTGCTGCGTGCCCGGAGTGCGCCGGCATCGTGCTCGGCACGAACACGAAAAAGGGCAACGTCATCCTTGGCGACCGCTACCGCACGCTCTGGGGGAGCGACCGGCTTGAGGATACGCTCTGCGGCAAGACGTTCCGGCTGAGTGTGCCGTCGTTTTATCAGGTCAACCGCGCGCAGGCCGAGCGGCTCTACGCGAAAGCCATCGAATTTGCGGGCCTCACGGGGCAGGAGACGGTGCTCGACCTCTACTGTGGCGCGGGCACGATCACGCTCGCACTGTCGGATCACGCGAAGAAAGTCCTCGGTGCGGAGATCGTCCCCGAGGCCATCGACGACGCGCGCGAAAACGCCGCGCGCAACGGCGTTAAAAACGCGGAGTTTTTCTGCGGCGATGCGTCCGACGTGGCAAAAAAGCTCGCGCGCGAAAACCTGCGCCCCGACGTCATCACCGTCGATCCGCCGCGCAAGGGCCTGGCCGCCGATGTGGTGGAGAGCATCGCCGAGATGCAGCCGCAGCGGGTCGTGTACGTCTCGTGCGACAGCGCGACCATGGCGCGCGACGTAAAGCGCTTAGCAGACCTCGGCTACACCGCCCAGCGCGCCTGCGCAGTGGATATGTTCCCGAGAGCGGACCATGTTGAGACGGTTGTCTTGCTTTCCAAGGGTGAGGTCGACTCGAAAAAGATTCGGGTTG
>URXY01000079.1 GCA_900552015.1 uncultured Eubacteriales bacterium
CGATATCGCGATAAACCGTTTCCTCAAAGAGCTGATACTCCGGATACTGGAACACAAGGCCCACGCGGAAACGGACGTCCCGGATCTTCTTGGGGTCAGCCCAGATATCCTCCCCGCCGAGCAGGATGCGGCCGGAGGTGGGCTTCAAAAGTCCGTTTAAGTGCTGGATCAGCGTCGACTTGCCGCTGCCCGTGTGGCCGATGATGCCCAAAAACTCGCCGCGATAAATATCAAGCGACATATCCTGCACCGCACTGCGGCAGAAGGGCGTGCCCGCGCCGTAGGTGTGCGTCAGGTTTTCTACACGAATGATCTCTTCCAAGGTTAATATCCTCTTAGGTAAAATTTTTCATGATGGCGTCCGCGCACTCTTTCACGGTGATCGCGTCCGTCGGCACGTCCATCCCGGCCTCGCGCAGGGAAAAGAGCAGCGAGACCGTATCGGGCACGGCAAGGCCGATGTCCTCAAGCTCCTTTTTACGGGTGAAGACCTCGCGCGGCGTGCCGTCCATCACGACAAGGCCGTCGTTCATCACGATCACGCGGTCGGCGTGCTCGGCTTCGTTCATGTGGTGGGTGATGAGGACGACCGTGATGCCCTGCTCGCGGTTGAGCTTTTCGACGGCCGCGAGCACCTCGCGCCGACCCACGGGGTCGAGCATGGCGGTCGCCTCGTCGAGCACGATGCACTCAGGCTCCATCGCGAGCACTCCCGCGATGGCGATGCGCTGCTTCTGTCCGCCGGAGAGAAGGTGCGGCGCGTGCTTGACGTACTGCGTCATGCCGACGGCCTCGAGCGCGTCGTCCACGCGCTTTCTGATCTCTTCGCTCGGCACGCCCAAGTTTTCCGGTGCGAACGCGACGTCCTCTTCGACGACATTCGCCACGATCTGGTTGTCTGGATTCTGGAACACCATGCCCACGCGCCTGCGAATTTCAAGCAGGAGCGATTCGTCCATCGTGTCCATGCCCTCGACATAGACCTTGCCGCCGCTTGGCAGCAAAACTGCGTTGAAGGTCTTGGCGAGGGTC
The DNA here is from genome assembly GCA_900552015.1 of uncultured Eubacteriales bacterium. GTDB lineage: Bacteria > Bacillota > Clostridia > Oscillospirales > Oscillospiraceae > Hominicoprocola. Next base: position 1,033 of record URXY01000079.1, read on the forward strand.
GATTTGCCGCTGCCGTTGTGTCCCAGCACCACAACAAAGCTGCCGCGCTCGATCTCCACGTCCACGCCGCGCAGCGCGCGCGTATTGCCCTCCCCTTCCGCGCCGGGATAGGTGAAGGCGAGGTCCTGTGTTTTTATCATTTCCATATCGGTGCGTTTCCTTTTGTTTATTCGCTGAACCAGCGGCCCGTTGCGCCGCAGGGCAGCGCAAGCCCCGTCTCTGTCACGGGAAGGCCCAGCTCGTCCCACGTGACCTTGCCGCCGTACTTTTCCGCAACGAGCAGGTGCAGCATGTAGCCGAGCACCGAGGGAGCGAGCCCCGTCGTATACGAGTTGATGATGACAAAAAGCGGCTTGTCCGATAAGACCTGCGCGCAGAGCTTCACGAACGGGAAAAGATTGTCCTCCAACTTCCAGACCTCTCCTCCGGGGCCGCGGCCGTAGCTCGGCGGGTCCATGATGATGGCTTCATACACCTTGCCGCGGCGGATCTCACGCTCGACAAATTTCGCGCAGTCGTCGATGATCCAGCGCACCGGCGCATCGGAAAGGCCGCTGACACGCGCGTTCTCGCGCGCCCAGTTGACCATGCCCTTTGCCGCATCCACGTGGCAGACCTGAGCGCCTGCCGCCGCACACGCGACCGTCGCGCCGCCGGTGTAGGCAAAGAGGTTCAGCACGCGGATGGGTCTGCCCGCGTTTTTGATCTTCTCGCGCGCAAAATCCCAGTTCACGGCCTGCTCGGGGAAGAGGCCCGTGTGCTTAAAATTCATGGGCTTGACCTGAAATGTGAGGTCCTTATACCTCACCTGCCACGATTCCGGCAGCTTGTCCTTATCCCAATGTCCACCGCCCGAGGACGAGCGGTAGTAGCGGCCCTGCGCGCTGCGCCAACCGCGGTTCGCGTGCGGCGTCTCCCATATCGCCTGCGGGTCAGGCCGCACCAGAATTTGCTTTCCCCAGCGTTCGAGCTTTTCTCCGCCGCCGCAGTCCAGCAGCTCATAATCTTCCCAACCGTCCGCGATCCACATATCGTATCTCCTTCGCCGCAAGGCATAGTAGTTCATAATAATCGTGTTATTATACTACGGTTCTAAGCGGATAGTCAATGTATAAATCGTAAACGATACTTTATAAAGTGCTTTCGTTTCTTTACCAATGGACTTTGCCGCGCATTTATGCTATGCTGGCGAAAAGAAAATGAAAGAAAGCCGGTCTTTTTCAATGAATAAACTGCTCCTTCACTCCTGCTGCGCGCCCTGCTCGGTCTACTGCGTGGACACACTGCGCGCCGACGGCATCGAGCCCACGTCGCTCTGGTTCAACCCGAACATCCACCCCTGGACGGAGTACGATGCACGCCGCCGCACGCTGCTCGAATATGGGGAAAAAGAGCACGTAGAAGTGCACATTTTGGAGGATTACGGCCTGCGCGACTTTGTCCGCGCCGTGAGTGCGGATATCGACCACCGCTGCGCGCACTGCTACACCATCCGCCTCGGCACGGCGGCCAAATATGCCGTCGACCACGGCTACGATGCGTTCACATCGTCGCTTCTCATCTCCCCGTACCAGAACCACGAGCTCTTAAAGGCCGTGGGCGAAACGATGGGCAAGCAGTACGGCGTCGAATTCTACTACCGTGACTTCCGCCCCGGCTTTCGCGAGGGGCAGGCCAAGGCGCGCGAGATGGGCCTCTACATGCAGAAATACTGCGGCTGCATCTTCTCCGAAGAGGACCGCTACTCCACCAAGATCGAAAAGGCGAAAAAGCGCTACGCCGAAGAATAAAGGATCAACGCTGAACGCCCCGCCTGTTTCCTCGGCGGGGCGTTTTTCTACCGAATAAGAGCGCTGTGCGCCAGGCGCAGGGCGCGGTCTGCGTCCGCGCGCAGGACGTAAACACTCAGAAAGCGCTCACCTCCGGCAATGGCATAGACATTCACACCGCCGCGCTCGAGCGCGCTCACGACGGCACGCTCATTCTCGACGCTCGGCAGCGCGTCACCGACGGCGGTAATGGCCGCAAGCTGCGATGTGTCGCTCGTCTTCTGCGTCACGCCGACGACCTGCGACACATCGCCCCGCTCGCAGACGATACTTCCCCTGCTCCCCGTTTCGCACGACTTCACCGTGATGGGCACGCCGCTTGCCTGCGCCAGTGCCACGCTGCGGTCATGCAGCACCTGCGCCCCCTTCTGCGCGAGCAGCAGCATATCATCGTACGAAATGCGCTCGCGGCGCACCGCATCGGGACAGATGCGCGGGTCGGAGGAAAAAATGCCGTCCACATCGGTGTAAATGGTCAGCTCGTCGGCGCTCAGCGCCGCGGCGAGCGCCACGGCGCTCGTATCCGAGCCGCCGCGCCCGAGCGTTGTGATATCGCCCTTCTCATCAAGGCCCTGAAAGCCCGTCACGACCACGATGCGCCCCGCGTCCAGCTCCCGCCGGATGCGCGCAGCGTCGACCATCTCGATCTGCGCATCGCCGTGCGCGCTGTTCGTTTCAATGGGTATCTGCCAGGCGCAAAGCGAAACGGCGTTCACCCCCAGCTTTTGAAGCGCCAGCGCGCCCAGCGCTGCGCTCACCTGTTCACCCGCGGAGAGGAGCATATCGAGCTCGCGCCTGTCGGGCGCAGGTGTCAGTTCACGCGCTTTTTCAAGCAGCGTATCGGTCGTATCTCCCTGCGCCGAGAGGACGACGACCACATCGTTCCCATCCTCATAGCGCTCCTTTGCGATATGTGCCATGCGCAGCAGGTGCTCCATGTCCCGCACCGAGCTGCCGCCGAATTTTTGCACGATCAGGCTCATTTGAACCACTTCCAACAAAAAAATGGACTGGCGGGCCGCCTTTGCGGCAGCCGCCAATCCATCGTATGAAAGAAGACAGTAGGCGGTGTCTCAGGCCGCCAGAATATCGAAGCGGACGACGCCCTCGAGCGCGGAGGCCGTGGCCATCATCTCTTCGATCGACTCCTGCATCTCGGATGTCTCCGCAGAAATGGTCACCGCCGCGCAGCCGTTGGTCGGGATGCTCTGATTGATGGTCAGAATATTCGCGCCCGATTCGGCAAAGATAGAAAGGACGTTGGACAGCACGCCCGGATTGTTCTTGAGCATGGTGTAAAACGTGATGATGCGGCCCGTCTTCATGTCGTTGAAGGGACGCACCGCGTCGCGGTACTTATAAAAGGCGCTGCGGCTGATGCCGACCTGCCTCGCGGCCTCGCCTGCCGTGCTCACCTCGCCCGCGTGAAGCATCCGCTTGGCCTCGGCGACCTTGAGAAAGATCTCCGGCAGCGCATCCGCAGCGACCAGATAAAATTTCGTCTTTTTTCCCATATCTTGTTCTCCTCTCGTGAGCATTTGTCCTTTTATGGAGATATGATACCATAACGGTCCACAGAGAGCAAGTAGCTTTTTCCTATAACATTCGACAGGAAGGAGGCCGGTCTTTTTGCAGAGCGAACAAAAAAAGGAGTTTTTGCTCACCGTCGCCTATTACGCCGTGCTCGCCGCGGCGCTCTATCTCTTTCTCCGCTATCTTCTCTGGTGGCTGCTGCCCTTTCTTCTCGCGTTTGCCGCGGCCCGCGCGATGGAGCCGGTCATTCTCCTCCTGCGGCGGACCGTTCATTTCAAGCGCGGCTTCTCCGCCGCGCTGCTGACGCTCTTTCTGCTCTTTCTCCTCGGCGGGCTCCTCTCGCTGCTCCTCTCGGCGCTTTTCACCGAGGCGACCGCCTTCCTCACCCAGCTCCCGACGCTGCTCGACGCGCTGCCCGCGCTGACCGGCGGACTGCTCGATCGGCTGCGCGCCTACGGCGCGCTCTGTCCCGACTGGCTGCGGGAGCTTCTGACCGCCGAACTCTCCGACTGGGCGGCCTACGGCAGCACGGCGCTCGCCGGTCTCGCCTCCCGCGCCCTCGCCCTGCTCGGCTCGATGGCCGCCGCCGTGCCGGCGCTGGTGCTCTTCGCCGCAACAACGCTGCTTGCCGTCTTCTTCCTCGCCGCCTCCTATCCCACGCTCTGCGCGGCGGCGAAACGCCGCCTGAGCCCCCGCGCGCAGCAGCGGCTGCGCTTCTGGCGCGACGGCGTGACGCACTCGCTCACGCGCTGGCTGCGCGCGCAGGCGATCCTCTGCTCCCTCACCTTCTGCCAGCTCCTCGCCGGCTTCTGGCTGCTGGGCGAGCGCTACTCCCTGCTCGCCGCCTTTCTCATCACGCTCGTGGACGCGCTGCCGGTGTTCGGCACCGGAACGGTGCTTATTCCCTGGGCGCTTGCCGAGCTGCTGCTCGGCTCGGTTCCCCGCGGGGCCGCGCTCGTCATCCTCTACCTCTGCACACTCACCGTGCGCAGCATCACCGAGCCGAAGCTCGTCGCCGCGCAGGCGGGGCTGCCGCCCATCGCCTCACTCATGGCGATGTACCTCGGCGCCCGCGCCTTCGGCGTAGCAGGCATGGTGCTCTTTCCATTGCTCCTGCTGCTCGCCGCCCAAGTGCTGCGCACAAAAAAGGAAGGCTCGATGTGAGCCTTCCTTTTTCCGTTCAATTTTACGCCGCGGTGTTGAGCAGCCAGTTGAGGAAATCCGTTCCCCGCTCCGGCGACACCTCCTC
>URXY01000080.1 GCA_900552015.1 uncultured Eubacteriales bacterium
CGTCAAGGTCGATAACGCCGCCGGCACGAAGTGCCCGCGCTGCTGGAAGCACTCCACCGAGGCGAATGCCGACGGTCTCTGCCCCCGCTGCGCCAAGGCGACCTCGGAGCTGAACCGCTTCTGCGAGGAAGTCAAGGAGCTTCTCTAAGCCTTCGTTCCCTGCGGGCGGTCTTCTGGCCGCCCGCAGCGCATTTTCCATCCGTCTTATCCCCGACCCGCTCATAGCAGAAAGGAATCCCACCCATGCACTTTGACACCAAAAAGCTCACCCGCTGCGCGCTCATCGCGGCTGTTTACGTCGCGCTGACGATGCTCTCCAACGCCCTGAACCTTGCCTACGGTCCCATCCAGCTCCGCTTTTCTGAGGCGATGACGGTCCTGCCGTTCCTGATGCCTGAAGCAAGCTGGGGCCTCTTTATCGGCTGCGTGCTCTCGAATGTCCTGAGCCCCTACGGCCCGCTCGATATGATCGTCGGCTCGGCGGCCACGCTGCTCGCGGCGCTCCTCACCGCCCGCTGCCGCAATAAGTGGACGGCTGCGCTGCCGCCCGTGCTCTGCAACGCCATCCTCGTCGGCGCGCTCATCGCGTGGGAGGAGGCAGGCACAGGCAACGCCTTCCCGCCGGCCTTTTTCTACAACGCCCTCACCGTGGGCCTCGGCGAGGCAGTCGCCTGCTATGCGCTCGGCCTTCCCCTGCTCGGCATGATCGAAAAGCGCATCAAGCTGAATTGAAAAAAGAGGACTTCCATTCGGAAGTCCTCTTTTTATCGCTTTTTTTGAAGATTCTTAGCCCACATACGGCTGGCTGCTCTCGATGTAGATGCCGCGGCTGTTCGACCAGTCGACATTGAAGTTCAGCACCTTGCCGAGGTCGCGCAGCTTATGATAGGTGTAGCCGCCGCCCTGATCGTCGGTGAGCAAAATCGCGGTGAAGGGGATGGTCTCGCCGTAGATCTTTGTTGCGGCGTCGGCCTTCTGGTAGCGGCGGTCGCCAGAGAACGAAGTCTTCATCTCCGTGCCGTTGGCGGTATAGGCCGTGCCCGGCGTGATGATGACGCTGTCGTTCCAGTCGACGGCGAACTGCGCGTTCGTGCCGTTTAAGACCGAGGCGATATCGCGCAGGCGGACGTAGTTCGTCTCGCCGCCGTTCGCTCCGGGCAGCGCGTAGGTCTGGAAGGTCACATCGCGTCCGTCGACCTCAACGGTCTGGCGGCGCATATAGGCCGTGCCGCTCGCGGGGATGTTCTCCTGCGTCACGCTGCCGAGCGGGCGCTGATAGGGCACGTCGGTCTGCGAGGTGGAGAAGCGGTACGAGCCTGCATTCAGCGTGAGAAAGTCAAGCGTGACGACATTGTCCGTCACCGTGATGCCGGCACCCTGACTGTACTGGATGAGGCCTGCGGGGAAAGTGAAGCGGTAGGTCATCACCATGCCGTCGAGCAGCGCATCGAGCTGCGCGTCGCTGTAGTCGGGAAGCTGAGCGGCAAGCTCCTTCTTGATCGCGCCGCGGCGGTCGGACTGGTCGTTCTGCACCGTCAGCGTCAGTCCGCCGTCGGAGGCGAGGGCGAGCGTGATCGTGCCGGGCGCGGCAGCAGCGCTCGCTTCGGTGATCTCAGCGGAGACGTCGGCAAAGATGGCATTGAATTCGACGGGATCTGCAAAGTTCTCGCTCGCCTGATCGCCGTAGTAGCCGCGGTTATTGTAACGGAAGTAGGAAAAACCGTTCTGTGCCATCTCTGTACGCATATTCAGCGCGTCGACCAGCTCTTCCGAGAAGCCGAACTTTGCCTCGACCGTGCCGCTGCCGTCGGTGCGGAGGTCGGTGTCGGCTACCTCGCACATACAGCCGCTGAGCAGGGCCGCGAGCATCGTCAGCGCGAGCAAAACGGCAAAAAATTTCTTCATGGTATATCGCCCCTTTTATGAACTATCCGATATTTTACACGAAATTTCCTCCGATTGCAAGCAATGCAAGGCTGCCGGACATGGAAAAAGATGGAAATTCACACTTTTTGCGGCAAAAATGACCGATATTTTTGAAAAAATGCTTGACTTTAGGGGATGGTTTTGTATAATAGTAGAGCTTGTAATTTGCATACAGGCAGATCCTTGCTCACACAAGGAATGTGTGGGCCATCAGTCCAAAAGGAGGTGCAACCAAGAATGGCTAAGATTTCCGCAAACTATGAGGTCGTTTTCATCATGGACGGCAGACTGCCCGAAGAGCAGGTCGCCGCTCTGACCGAAAAGTTCAAGACCCTCGTGGAGCAGAACAGCACGGCTATGGAGGTTGAGGAGTGGGGCAAGCGCAAGCTGGCCTACGCCATCAACTACATCACCGAAGGCTACTATGTTCTGATCTCCTTCACGAGCGCGCCCGATTTCCCGAAGGAATTGGACCGTATCCTCGGCATTACCGATGGTATCATCCGCTCCATGATCGTCTGCAAGGGCGAGTAAGGAGGAACGCGCTATGTTGAACCGTATCGTCATTATGGGTCGGCTGACCCGTGACCCCGAGCTGCGCCGCACGCAGAACGGCACGGCGGTGACATCCTTCTCCGTCGCGGTGGACCGCGACTTCAAGAGCCGTGACAACGGCGAGAAGGCCACCGATTTCATCGACGTAGTCGCCTGGCGCCAGACCGCTGAGTTCGTCTGCCAGTACTTCACCAAGGGCCGTATGGCCGTGGTCGAGGGCAGATTACAGATCCGCGACTGGAAAGACAAGGATGGCAACAACCGCCGCAGCGCGGAAGTGGTTGCCGACAACATTTATTTCGGCGACAGCAAGCGCGACGGCCAGCAGTCCGGCGGCGATTACGCCCCGCCTGCCTACGGCTCTCCCGCTGACAGCTACACCGCTCCTGCGAGCGGCGGCTTTGCCGAGATCGAAGAGGACGGCGAGCTGCCGTTCTGATGTGGGTACGAAAAACCCCAATTCTGATAAGGAGGAATCATCCATGGCTATGGAACGCGAAAACAGAGCCCCTCGCGCCGGCGGCCCCAACCGCAAGCGCAAAAAGGTGTGCCAGTTCTGCGTTGACAAGTGCGAGTATATCGACTATAAGGACGCCGCCAAGCTGCGCCGCTTCATCTCCGAGCGTTCGAAGATCCTGCCCCGCAGAACCACCGGTACCTGCGCGATGCATCAGCGTCAGCTGACCGAGGCGATCAAGCGCGCCCGTCAGATCGCTCTGCTCCCCTTCGTCACCGAATAAGGAACAAAGATTTGAAAAGAGCTGCCCGAAAGGGCGGCTCTTTTTTATCTGCGCTGCGCTGCATGGGGACAAAGCATTCTCCGCGCTTTGCGCGGGCTTGTAGTGCAGCGCGGAACGCGGCTGCCAAGCCAAAAGGGGTATTCTCTTTCCGAAGAGAATACCCCCCTTTGCCCCGTGCAGCGCCATAAGCGCTGCTATCTTTTCACAGCTTCTGAGAAGCTGCCAACTTCCGGTTTTTGTAAGCCGCATCCCCCGTCACTTCGCGGAGCACGGTGATCTCCTCCGGCAGTGCGGCACTGTTTTGCCCGTACTGGAACAGCACGGCCTTTTCCGCGCTGAAGGGATACACGTCGATCTCGCAGCGGCGGTCGGCGAAGACGAAGCGGTACTTCGTCTTGCGTACGGGCGAGAGCGCCGTGTCGCGCTCTAAGAGATACTTTTCATACTGCTTTTGCGAGATGGGGTGCTCGGTGTCCCATTTTTCGCCGTTTGCCATGCGGTGCTTTTCGGTGTAGAAGTACAGCGCCTCTGTGCCATTTTTCTGCATACGCACGCGGCGCTCGATGTTCGGGTTCGTCAGCGCAAGGTAGGTCTGCGTCATGTCGATGGCCGCGGCGCGGTATTTTTGCGCGAACGCCGCCATGTCGGGCATGGCGATGAGGTATTTGCGCTTCTGCGCCATCGGCTCGACCTCGCCCACGGCACGGTAAATTTCGCGCAGGGCGCGCTCGATCTTGTTGTTGAAATTTGCGTCGTTGTCGATGATGCGCAGGTTTGGGTGCGCGCTCCACGCGCGCAGCGTGCGGTCGTCCATCTCACGCGCGTATTCGATGGATTCCGTGCGCGCGTTGTTGCCAAGGTCGTAGGCAAACTCCGCGCCCTTGGCGCAGGTGATGAGATGGAGCACGAGGTCGTAATTGGCAAGCACGCGCTCCTCGGTGCGGCCGTCAAAGCGCGCGATGACCTGCGTGAACTCCTCGTCCGACACGTAGGCCTTGTCGTCCATCAGTGCGCGGTCGTAGAGAATGAGAATATTGTCCTCCGGCACGAGCTGCGCAGCGTCCAGCGCGAGCTCTTCCTTATGGATCTGGTCGGCGACGACAAAGTCCTGAAATTGCAGCATCGACATACAGTTGTCAAAGGGCTTGATGCCAAAGCCCGAAATGAGCTCAGTTGCCGTCTCGGGGATGGTGATGACGCGCCAGCCGTCCTCCTGCTTGAATTCCTTGAGCACACGGCTCACGAGCGTGGTTTTGCCCGCCGCGGGGCCGCCCGTGAGGACGATCTTTGTGATGCGCTTTGCCATAGTTACGCTTCCTTTCTGTGCAGAAGATAGTCGCCGAACGTTTCGACGGTCTTAAAGTACAGGTCGCAGTTTTGACGCATGAACGCCTCGATCTCTGGGATGTCGTTCGACCAGCCCGCGGCGGCGAAGCGCACGTTCGCGGCCTTTGCCATGTCATATCCGGGCTTTAAGTCGTCGAGCACGAGCATCTGCTCGGCGGTGAAGCCGAGCTTTTCCATGATATCATAGAGCGCGTGCGGCTGGGGCTTGCGCCGGTCCTTTGGCACCTCCCAGCCGTAGACGAGCTTTGGCTCGGGAAGCTTATTTTCACGGTAATCGCGCAGGATGTTCGGCGAGAGCGAGTGCGACACGACGCAGATCGTGCCGCCGGCTCGCACATAGTCCCACAAAATATCGTGCATCCCGTCGTAGACCTGCGGCACGTGGTGCTGGACATATTCGTGCCAGTACGCCTGCTCGTGCTTCATATCCTCCTCGGTCATGCCGACCTCGCCGTGGAAAAAGTCATAGACGCCGGGGTCAAAGTTTTTGAGGACGTATTCCTCCAGCGTGTAGCGCTTCGCCTTGGGGAAAAACTTCGCCGTGTACTCGGCAAAGCAGGGATAGTGCACCGTCGCGGTGGAGTTGACCACAGTGTCGTCGTGATCGAGCACGAGGCAGGGGAAAGTCATAAAAAGGGCTCCTTTTTGATGCTTTTTTGAAAGTATAGCATATTAAGTGTCAGCCCTGCAAGGGCGGGAAAAAGCAGCGCCGAAGGCGCTTCGTCTTTATTCCCTGCACCGTGCAGGGGAACGGGCAAAGGGGGCCATTCTCTCACGTGAGAGAATGGCCCCCTTTA
>URXY01000081.1 GCA_900552015.1 uncultured Eubacteriales bacterium
CAAATTTTCCATCGCACCTTGTAAGGGCGGACAGAGTCGTCCGCCCCTACACAGACACAAATGCAGCCCCCTCCGCCGAAAACTTCTCCGGCAGAGGGGGCTTTTCTATTTCAGAAGGCTACTTTCATAAACAGCGCCACGCAGCAGAGGATGATGGCCAGCGGCACATAGACATAGCGCCCGATGCTGTACCACGCCGTGCCGCGCCGCTTTTTGCTCCCGGTGTTCACCGCATCCAGCAGCTCGTCCTTCTTCATTACGTAGAACCACGACACTGCGCCGAGTGTCGCACCGATGGGAATGATATAGATCGACACAAGATCCATCCACGGTCCCCATTTGTCGATGGTCTCCATGCCGATGCCGCAGCCAAGGCAGAGCACCGCAAGGATCGCAAGGACAGCCGTGCGGCTGAGCTTCGGGAATTTATGCAGCAGAGACTCTGCCACGGCCTCAAACATGTTCTGCAAGGAGCTGACGCCCGCGAAGATCATCGCCGCATAGAGGATGATGGCAAAAAGCTGCCCCAGCGGAATGTCCTGCAAGATGGTCGGCAGCGTGACGAAGAGCAGGCCGGGACCCGCGCCGACATCCAGTCCATAGGAGAAGCAGGCCGGGATGATGACGAGCGCCGCGACGACCGCCGCGATCGTGTCAAACAGGGCCGTATGCTGCGAAACGCCGACGACGTCCTCGTCCTTCGAGAGATATGCGCCGTAGACGATCATGCCGCTGCCCGTGACGGAGAGGGAGAAGAACGCTTGTCCCATCGCCCATATCCAGATCATCGGGTCCTTGAGCGCCTCCCAACGCGGAGTAAACATGAAGCGGTAACCCTCGCTTACGCCCGGCAGCATCGCCACGCGCACCGCGAGGATCAGGAAGATGATGAAAAACAGCGGCATCATGATCTTGTTGGTTTTTTCGATGCTGTGCGCGCCCAAATAGAGCGTCAGCAGCGTCCCCACGACCACGATGATGTGGTACGGAATGACGGAATACGGTGTGGAGGAGAACGTGCCGAACCACGACGCGGTGTCCGTCGTCATCAGCGTGCCGACGAGAGAATCCACCAACGCCTTTAAGATATATGTCACGATGACGGCATAGCCAAGCGCAATGCACAGCGACCCTGCAAGCGGCAGCCAACCCAGCAGGCCGCCGGCCTTGCCCATATTTCTGCCGCGCGTGGCCCATGCCTTTTCATACGCACCGAGCGTGCCGGTCGCCGCATGACGGCCCATCGCGAACTCTGCGGGCAGGCCCACGTAGCTGAAAATGAAAATGAACAGCAGGTAGATGAGCAAAAATGCTCCGCCGCCGTTGCTGCCGAGCTTATTGGGAAAGCCCCAGACGTTCGCCATGCCGACCGCCGAACCGACGGACGCCAGAATAAAGCCCCAGCGGCTCGCAAAACTCTTCGTATTTTTCATCATTTCTCCCATCTCAGCAAAAAACGGCCGCGCAAGCGCTCAAGGCCCGCGCGGTCCATTTGCCTGTTTCCATTTACATTTTTTCGCCGCTTGTACAAGAAAGCATCCTGTTCCGACCGCATTTTTATCCATGATAAAGCCCAAAACAGCAAATGTCAAGCCTTTCCAGGGCATCTTAACGGCGCAAATCATTTTTCTGCCGCGCACAAAAGCACGTCCGAAAGAGATTCTTCCGGACGTGCGCATTTTTGATCTTTTTGTCCGCGACACTCAGGCCTTTACCGGTGTGACGCGCGGAAGAAATCCACTTTTCGCCCGCTCCTCCGTATCGTCAGACTCGTCGTAAGCGTCGTAGGGCGCGGACAAATCATGCACCTTCTTTTTAAACGGCGAGCAGAGCTTGTCGCGGTGCGCGAAGGCGAAATAGAGGTCATCCGTCCAACCGGTGTGACCCGTCAGGATGACGGGCCGCAGGCCGCGCGTGCGCAGCTTCTGCTCCAGCGCTGCGAGCGACTTAACGGCAAGCTTGTTGTCCTCCGCCAGCGCAGAGATGAAGCTGTAGCCGCCGTCCGCGCCAAACCAAATCGTATCGCCCGTAAAGAGGTACTTATCGTCAATGAGGTACACCATATGTCCCCACGTGTGACCGGGGACAAGGAAGCACTCGACCTTGATGCCGTCGATGTCGAAGACCTCACCGTCGCGCAGCAGCACCTTTTCGTTATTGATGGTCACCTGCGGCAGCTTGTAGAGGTGGTAGATGACCTTGCGGCGCACTTCACCCGTGAGATAGCGGTTCTCGATCTCGCCGATGTAGAGCGTCGCGTCTTTGAACAGTCCCGGGCTGTCCGCCTCCACCGCGCCGACGTGGTCGGTATCCTGGTGCGTGATGAGGATATGGCGGATGGCGGCAGGGTCAATGCCGAGCCAGCCCATTTTCTCCTCAAGACGGTCGTAGTTGTACCCCGCATCGATCATAATGGTCGTCCCGCCCTTGCGGTAAAAGAAGATGTTTGCCACCCATTCGCGCACGCAGGCCACGTGCTCATCGACCCATCCTGTGTTCAGCGGCTTGAATATCTCCTTGCCGCGGTACATTTTGCTCATTTCCTTCTTCTGGAACTCCGTTGCCTGTTTGGACATATTCCTTCTCCCTTTATTTCGTTTCGGTCTGCGCTTCTGTTTGCGTTTCGGCAGTCTTCCCACGCGGTGTGTGCGTGTAAAATTCCATCGCCCGCCGGTAAAACTCCTGCGGATGAAGCATCACGAGCTCCGCGTGCTCCATCTTTGGGATGCCGCGCATCCGCGCGTGTGGAAAATAGCGCTTGATGAAGCGGATATTTCCGTGCCGCGCCTTCTTCTCCTCGTCGCCGTACCAGTAAATGATGCGGCAGGGCGTCTGCGCAGGTTTTTTCGGCAGCGCGTAGTTGTTTGCCGACCAGAAAATATTGCGCACGCTGCGGCTCGAGTACGTCTTCAGATACGCCTCCAGCGCGTCATATTCCTTCACAGGGTCGCGGCCCGGCAGCGTCCAGCGCTCGGGCGGATAGGCCATCTCTAATAATCTTCGATTCCCCGCGAGGAGCTGAAAGCCCGCCCAGTCCGCAAGACAGATCGCGCCGCGCGCCAGCAGCGGCAGTTGATAGGGCGTGATGCCCGCGTCGATGATGGCGCGTCCGACCGGCAGCTCCCCCAGTGCCAGCAGGCGCGTCAGGCAGGCGCCGCCGAGCGAGCAGCCGTAGGCTGCATCCAGCGTGTTGATGCCGTGGCCGTGCAGCCAGTCAGTCACTTCGTCTACCGTGCGTTCCACGGAGATAAAGTCCTCCCCACCGTGCCGCCATGACCGTCGTAGACGATCTGCAGCACGTGGTGATCCTGCGCAAGCAAGGTCACTGCGTCAGTGAAGGCCCATTCCGGCTCCGCTGTGCACGGCAGGAACAGCAGCGTCTTTTCCTTCTCTTTTCCATATTCCAAAACTTTCATGCGCTCAGTTCCCCGCGATCCTCCGCTGCCGTCTCTGCCTTTTCACACTCCGCATAGCACAGCGGAAAAGACGCCTTCAGCACCTCCGTCCGCCGCAGCGTCCAGCCGTTTTGCCGCAAAAAGGCAAGATAATCTGCCTGTGTCCACTTGCTCTTGAGCGGAAAGCCCACAAGCTTCATCAAAAAAGCTTTGGCCTTGCCCGACAGCGAATTTTCCGCGTGAACGAATGTCGGCGCGATGAGCACGCCGTCGTCCTTCAGTACACGCCGTATCTCTGCGAGCGCCTTTTCCGGCTGCGGTACGATGTGCAGTGCGTTCGCAACGATGACTGCGTCAAACGAACGGTCCGCATATGGCAGCGCGAACATATCCTGTACGGAGAAATGTAGCTTTTGCGAGATATCCCCCGCCTTCGCCCGCCCGATCATCTCACTCGACGCGTCTGTGGCCTCGACGGACTGCGCCGCGTTCACGATATGCTTTGCGATAAGGCCCGTTCCTGTCGCCAGCTCCAGCACCGTTTTATGCCGCACACTATCGCAAATGCGCTCGTACATCGCATCGTAGGCTGCCGCATCCTTGCGTATGAAGCGGTCGTAACGCTTTGCGTTCCGGTCCCAAAAGTTCTTTGCCTGCATCATCTTCACCTCTTTAGTTAGTCTCATCTAACTCTTATTGACAGAAAAAGCCGCGCCGCGGCAGCTCCCTCATTCTTTGGGAAACAGCTCCTCGCATGCGCCGCGTGTCAGTGTTTCCAGCACAGCGGGGTACAGCGGCCCGATCTGGTCCTGATGAGAGACCGTCAGAATCAGGCCGCGGATCGTCGCCGCAGCAAGCGCCATACCGCCGCGCGGCGTGAGCCCGCTCTCCTCCAGCAGCGCACGGATGTGCACCTCGTCGTCGTGATAGTGCTCGGCCTTCACCTGCGCGGGGATGCGGCGCAGCAGATAGGCCGCATCCTCCTCGATGAATTTCATCGCCCCGATCTCCGTCAGGCGCTTGCAGGCTGTCAGCAGCGCGCCTGCGATACGGTCCGACGGTGCAAGGTCCTTCCCCGCCTCCAACGCCTGCTCGGCCACCTGATATATCTCCGTGTGGATATCCTCCAGCACCTCGAAAAAGAGCAGCTCCTTCGAGGCAAAATATTTGTAAAACAGGCCCTTGGAGATGCCCGCCGCTTCCGTCAACTGCTCGACCGACGTTTTTCGCAGGCCCAGCGTCACCGCGCAGCGGCGCGCTTCCTCCAGCAGGCTCTTGCGGATCGCTTCGTTTTCCTCTGCGGAAAATGCCATCGCCGTCCCCTCCTTTCAAGTTTTGACCATTTCTGTCTGTTTGGTCATATCATAACATATCGAAACCGGACTTTGCAAGAGAAAATTTCCCCCGCAGACCGGCACGGATAACAAATCGCAGGATGTGACCGACCTCTTCCCCATTGGAAACGGTGTTCTTCTCCCCGCGCAGAGAGTCGAGACCACCCCTCTAAGGGGTGGCTTGACCAAGCCCTATAAGGGCTTCATACAGCC
>URXY01000082.1 GCA_900552015.1 uncultured Eubacteriales bacterium
ACGGTATAGCAAAGAAAAACCCGGTAAGGAGGCGCATGATGAAAAAGAATCTATACAGTCTGACGCTGTCAGACGATGTGGTGCGCGAAGTCGACGCATTGGCCCACCGGATGGGCACGAACCGTTCGGCGCTCGTCAACCAGATTTTGGCCGAGTACGTCTCCGTGCCGACGCCCGAGCGCCGCTGGAACGATATCTTTGAGGCCATCGAAGAGCTGATGACGCCCACACGCGAGTTGGTGCCGTTCTTCGCCCCCGGCTCATCCACGATGTCGCTCAAGTCGAGCTTATCGTACAAATACCGCCCCACGGTCAAGTACGAGGTCGACCTGAGCAATGGCGACGCCCAGACGATGGGCACGCTGAACATTGTGTTCCGCACGCAGTCGGCGGCGCTGATCTCCGCAATGACGAGCTTCTTCCGGCTCTGGGTGCAAATCGAAGACAAGTGCCTCGCACCGCTTCTCGGCAGCTCCATTTCCTGCGCGCTGTACGACGGGCGCTTCGTCCGTCCGCTCGCGATGCCGCGCGGAAAGGCGCTGACTGCCGATGATGTCGCCGGTGCGATCAGCGCTTATGTCCAGCTCTTCGACCGGCTGCTCAAGGGCTATCTCGACGGCTCGCTCTCCGCGAGCGATGTTGAAATGGCCTACCGCGGCGATCTGCGAAGCAGAACGCTGCTGATTTGATCACTTAATTGTAAAAAACACGAATTTGAGGTGAACTTGAATGAATGCTGAAAAATATACGCAAAAGGCTTTGGAAGCCGTCAAGACCGCGCAGAACATGGCGCAGGAAAACGGCAACCAGTATGTAACGACCGAACATTTGCTCTACGCCCTGCTCGATCAGGACGGCGGATTGATCGGATCGCTCTTTGGCAAGATGGGCGTCGACTGCGACAGTCTTCTCTCCGAGGTCGATACCCTCATCCGCAAGCTCCCGCGCATCTCCGGCGGCAGCGGCGAGGTCTATGCCTCGCCCGAGGTCGGCAAGATCCTGAACCTTGCCGAAAAGACCGCCGAAAAGCTGCACGACGAGTATCTCTCCGTTGAGCACCTGATGCTCGCCATCTTCTCCGAGGGCTCGCAGAACGTGCGCCAGCTGCTCGCCGACCACGGCATCACGAGAAGCCGCTTCTCCGATGAGCTCGCCAAGGTCAAGACCGGCCCTGTAACGAGCGACAATCCCGAGGATTCCTACGACGCGCTCAAGAAGTACGGCACGGACCTCGTCGAGCGCGCCCGCACGAAGGAGCTTGACCCCGTCATCGGTCGTGACGCGGAGATCCGCAACGTCATCCGCATCCTCTCGCGTAAGACAAAGAATAACCCCGTACTCATCGGTGAGCCGGGCGTCGGCAAGACAGCCATCGCCGAGGGACTTGCCCAGCGTATCGTGCGCGGTGATGTGCCCGAAGGCCTCAAGGACCGCACGATCTTCTCGCTCGACATGGGCGCGCTCATCGCGGGCGCCAAGTACCGCGGCGAGTTTGAAGAGAGACTCAAGGCCGTTTTGAACGAGGTCAAGAAGTCCGAAGGCAAGATCATCCTCTTCATCGATGAGCTGCACACCATCGTCGGCGCGGGCAAGACCGAAGGCAGCATGGACGCCGGCAACCTCTTAAAGCCTCTGCTCGCCCGCGGTGAACTGCACTGCATCGGCGCGACCACACTCGATGAGTACCGCCAGTACATTGAAAAGGACGCCGCGCTCGAGCGCCGCTTCCAGCCCGTTATGGTCAACGAGCCGACGGTCGAGGACACCATTTCCATCCTGCGCGGCCTGAAGGAGCGCTATGAGATCTATCACGGTGTCCGCATCCACGACAACGCGCTTGTCGCCGCCGCGACGCTCTCCGACCGCTATATCACCGACCGTTTCCTGCCCGACAAGGCCATCGACCTTGTCGATGAGGCCTGCGCAATGATCCGCACGGAGATCGATTCCATGCCCGCAGAGCTTGACGACCTACGCCGCAAGATCATGCAGCAGGAGATCGAAGAGATGGCCCTCAAGAAAGAGGATGACCAGCTCTCGCGTGACCGTCTCGAAGAGCTCAAGCGCGAGCTTGCCGACGAGAAGGAGCAGTTCAACGCCATGAAGTCCCGCTGGGAGGCGGAAAAGAGCGGCGTGGACAGCGTGAAGGAGCTAAAGTCCAAGATCGAGCAGATGAACGGCGAGATCGAGCGCGCGCAGGCAAACCTTGAATATGAAAAGGCCGCCAAGCTCAAGTACTCCGATCTCCCCGCCCTTGAAAAGCAGCTCAAGGACGCCGAGGCCGCGGCCGAAAAGCACACGGGCGAGAACTCCATGGTGCACGACACCGTGACTGAGAACGAGATCGCTGACATCGTCGGCAAGTGGACGGGCATTCCCGTCAGCCGCCTGATGGAGGGCGAGCGCGAAAAGCTGCTGCGCCTCGACGAGATCATCCACAAGCGCGTTGTCGGTCAGGACGAGGCGGTGCGCCTCGTCACCGAGGCCATCCAGCGCTCGCGCGCAGGCATCGCGGACCCGAACCGCCCCATCGGCAGCTTCCTCTTCCTCGGCCCCACGGGCGTTGGCAAGACGGAGCTTGCAAAGTCCCTCGCCGACTGCCTGTTCGACGATGAACACAACCTCGTGCGCATCGACATGACCGAGTATATGGAAAAATTCTCCGTCTCGCGTCTCATTGGTGCCCCTCCGGGATACGTCGGCTACGACGAGGGCGGCCAGCTCACCGAGGCCGTGCGCCGCAAGCCGTACAGCGTCGTGCTGTTCGACGAGGTCGAAAAGGCACATCCGGATGTCTTCAACATCCTGCTGCAAATTCTCGATGACGGCCGCATCACCGACTCGCAGGGCCGCACGGTGGACTTTAAGAACACCATCATCATCCTGACCTCGAACCTCGGCTCCTCCGAGCTGCTCGACGGTATCCAGCCGGACGGCAGCATTTCGGAAGACGCCCGCGCCGCCGTCATGGGCGAGCTGCGCCGCGCGTTCCGCCCGGAGTTTTTGAACCGTCTCGACGAGATCATTATGTTCAAGCCCCTCACGAAGGAGAACCTCAGCGGCATCATCGACATCCTGATGGAAGGTCTCAAGAAGCGCCTTGCCGACAAGACCCTCAAGCTCGAAGTCACGGATGCTGCCAAGAGCCTCATCATCGAGCGCGGCTTCGACCCGATCTACGGTGCGCGTCCGCTCAAGCGCTATCTCCAGAGCGCGGCGGAGACGCTCATCGCCAAGGAGATTTTGCGCGGCGACCTCGCCGCGGGCAGCACGCTCGTGCTCGACGCGGAAAACGGCGAGCTCAGCTGCCGCAAGAAGTAAATACGCGCGAAAAGCCGCCCATTCGGGCGGCTTTTTCCGTTTCGCTACCGATAGTAGCGGAATACTTGGTGGACTTTTGCACCAAAAACTGCTACGATAGCGCCATCAAGGCAAAGGAGGCACGATCATGGACAACGAACTCGGCGCGCGCATCCGCACGCTTCGAAAGGAGCGCGGGCTGTCACAGGAGGCGCTGGCACAGGCACTCGAGGTCTCGCGGCAAGCCGTGACAAAGTGGGAAGATGGCTCGTCGCTGCCGAGCACGGCGAACCTCTTTGCGCTCGAAGGCTTTTTTTCTGTTCCGCTCGCAGAACTGACCGGCACGCCGGAGGGAGCTTCTCCCGCGCCGCCCGCTGCATCTGTATCGGAAAAAGAACGCCGCACGCGCACAAAGGTTTTGACCATCAGCGCGTGTATACTGCTCGCTGTCAGCGTGCCGGTGCTCCTCTGGTGCGCCGTGCAGTATTTTACCGCCGGGCCGCCCATTCCCGAGGGAATGAATTACGCCACAGGTCCGGTTGCTGACAGAGAGGCGATCATCGGCTATGCCGACACCCTGACCGCGATCTATGTCGCAAGCAAATTCCCCACATGGCTGTTTTTGAGTGCGGTATCGCTCTTCGCCGTAGGGGTCGGCGTACTGTCCGGCTTGCTATTTAAGCGTTGGAAAGGAAACCCACATGACAGGTAAATGGAAGATTCTGCTGCCGCTGCTGCTCATCGTTCTTCTTGCGGGCTGCGGCAAGGCGGATGGCAGCGATACACTGGCCATCGAGGGCCGCAACTGGACGTCGACGCAGGCCATCGACAGCGCAGGTCAGCCCATCGACCTCCCCGCCCTCAGCTGCACGGCGCAGGATGGCGCACTGAGCGTCATGGGCGCGGACGGCAACACGCAGAGCGGAACGTATTCCCTCGCGCAGCGCGATACAAACAGCGCTCTTTATGATCTCTCGCTCGACGGTGAGAGCGGCACGGCGCTTGTCGGCGTCACGGAATACACCGACGCCGCGGGCGAAAAAAGAAGCGAGTACACGCTCATTCTGTCGCTGCCGGAGCGGGCGATTTATTTTCGTGCAGATATCGAA
>URXY01000083.1 GCA_900552015.1 uncultured Eubacteriales bacterium
GCTTAAAATTTCCTTATAATATTATAGGGTCTGCTTTTCGGTAGGCTTTTTTCTTTGCCGCCGCACTAAAAACGGCGGCGTGCGCGGCGTTCCCGCCGCGGCGGTTCCTGCCGTGGAAACGGTTTATCGATCAGGATGATATCATCCCCGACCCGCTTGATGCTCTCCCACGGGATATAATATTCCTCACCGCGGCCAAAGAGCCCGAAAAAGCGAAATGGCCCCGGCACGATCAGAGCGGTCAACTGACCGTCAGGCAGTCTGCATTCTATGTCGCCCACATAGCCAAGGCGGCAGCCGTCGCAAATATTGATGACTTCCTTGCAGCGGAAGTCGGCAAAGCGGCAGTTCATGCGCGTCCCCTCCTGTTCCCTTCATCTTATTCCGGGAACAGGACGTCCTATCCCTTCCCCAGCGCCGCATTCCCCGTGCGTTCCCTCCGGGCTATGCCGGAGGGAAATATCATTTACTGACGGAGGTTTCCACAAAACATGACAGAGATCCAGCTCAATATGTACCACGCCCTGGCCCTCGGCGCGGCAATGTACGCGCTCGGCCTGGTGCTGACGAAGAATATCCCCGCGCTCAGCCGCTTCTGCATCCCCGCTCCCCTGATCGGCGGCCTTTGCTTCGCGATCTTCAACACCATCCTTTACGCCACCGGTATGGCAGTCATCACCTTCGACGACACGCTGCAGACCGTCTTCATGATCATGTTCTTCACGACCGTTGGCTTCACCGTGAGCATCCCGCTGCTGCTCAAGAGCGGCAAGGCCGTCATCATGCTCCTTATTTTAAGTATCGTGATGATCATTTTGCAGAATGTGGTCGGCAGCGGCGTGATGGCCCTCATGGGCAAGGACCCTCTCTTCGGTCTTGCCTGCGGCTCCATCTCGATGATCGGCGGGCCCGGCACTGCAGCCGGTATCGGTCCCGACCTTGACGCCGCCGGCGCGGTCGGCGGAACGACGGTCGCCGTCGCGGCCGCGACGTTCGGTCTCATCTTCGGTTCGCTCCTCGGCGGTCCGATCGCGCGTAAGCTCATCGTCAAGAACCATCTGCGTGACGAGCTCGTCGAGCAGGTCAAGGAAGAGGATGCCGATGACGCGCATTACAACACCCATTCCAACAACTTCGTCTACGGCTTCCTGCTGCTCGTGTTCTGCGTCGGCGTCGGCAACTTCGTCAGCGTCTGGCTCACAAGGGTCTGCGGTTTCAGCTTCCCGATCTACATCGGCTCGATGCTCGTTGCCGTTATCGTGCGCAACGTCATCGACCACTTCAAGATCATGGAGTTCCCCACTCAGGAGATCGGCACGATGGGCAATATGTTCCTCGCCATCTTCCTCTCCATGGCGCTCTCGGGCCTCAAGCTCTGGCAGCTCGTCGACCTGGCGCTGCCGATGATCGTCGCTCTCGCCGCAGAGGTGCTGCTGATGGTCGTCTTCTCCCTGCTCGTCGTCTTCCCGGTCATGGGCCGCGACTACGACGCCGCCATGATCACCGCCGGCTTCATCGGCTTCGGCATGGGCGCCACGTCTAACGCCATGGCCAACATGCAGGCTGTTTCCCGCCGCTACGGCCCCTCTCCCTCGGCCTACTTCGTCATCCCGATGGTGGGCGGCCTCTTCAACGATTTCTTCAACGCCGCGATCATTGCTTTCGCCATCGGTCTTCTCTCCTGAGAACCTGATGAGCGCGCGAAGTCCATCGTACTTCGCCGAACGATAAAAAATATCCCCCGTCTCCCTACGGTATGTTTCCGCATCACGCGGACATACTGAATGCAGGCTACTTGCAAGGGAGGCGGGGTCTTTTTATGCTCGGCAAGGTGGAGATATGCGGCGTGAACACAGCAAAGCTCCCAACGCTCACCGCCGCGGAAACAGACGCGCTGCTGCGCAGGGCAAAGGATGGCGACAGCGCGGCGCGCGAAAAGCTCGTCGAGGGCAACCTCCGGCTGGTGCTCTCGGTCCTGCAGCGCTTTTCTGGGCGCGGCGAGAACGCGGACGATCTCTTTCAGGTCGGCTGCGTGGGACTCTTAAAGGCCATCGACAATTTCGACATCTCGCAGAACGTCCGCTTCTCTACCTACGGTGTGCCGATGATCATCGGCGAGATCCGGCGGTACCTGCGCGACAACAGTGCGCTGCGCGTCAGCCGCTCGATGCGCGACACGGCCTACCGCGTCCTGCAGGCGCGGGAAAAGCTCCAGCGTGAAAACCAGCGCGAGCCCACGGTCGAGCAGATCGCGCGCGAGCTCGATATCCCGCGCGAGGAGGTCGTCTTCGCCATGGACGCCGTATGCGATCCTGTCTCCCTCTTCGAGCCCATCTATTCCGACAGCGGCGATGCCGTATGCGTCATGGATCAGGTGCGCGACAGCAAAAACACTGACGAGGACTGGCTCGAGCAGATCGCACTCAAGGAGGCCATGAGCCGCCTGAGCGCGCGGGAACGCCTCATCCTCGCTCTGCGCTATTCCGACGGTAAAACGCAGATGGAGGTCTCCAGCGAGATCGGTATCTCGCAGGCACAGGTCTCGCGCCTTGAGAAAAACGCCATCAAAAGCATCAAAAAGAATATGTAGAAAGGCGGAAATTTTTCCGTCCTTTTTCATTGCTTTCCCTTGACTTTATTCGCCATTTTATTACAATATAGAATGTATTTTTGTGCCGGTAGGTTCTTCCGCCGGCAATCCGGAACAAGACCAAGGGAGGACCCTTCCATGAATTATGACGTGATCATCATCGGCGCAGGCCCCGGCGGCATCTTCTCCGCCTATGAACTGACGAAGGACCGCAGCGATCTGCGCGTGGCCGTGTTCGAGGCCGGTCACAGCCTTGAAAAGCGCCACTGCCCCATCGACGGCGACAAGGTCAAGTCCTGCATCCGCTGCAAGAGCTGCTCGATCATGAGCGGATTCGGCGGCGCGGGCGCGTTTTCCGACGGCAAATATAACATCACCAACGACTTCGGCGGCACGCTGCACGAATACATCGGCAAAAAGCAGGCGCTCGACCTGATGCACTATGTCGACGAGATCAACATGGCCTACGGCGGCGAGGGCACGAAGCTCTACTCCACCGCCGGCACGAAGTTCAAAAAGCTCTGCATCCAGAATAAGCTCAACCTGCTCGACGCCTCCGTCCGCCATCTCGGCACGGACGTGAACCTCGTCGTGCTCTCGAACCTCTATGACCTGCTCAAGGACAAGGTCGACTTCTACTTCGATTCTCCCGTCACCACCA
The DNA here is from genome assembly GCA_900552015.1 of uncultured Eubacteriales bacterium. Taxonomy (GTDB): domain Bacteria; phylum Bacillota; class Clostridia; order Oscillospirales; family Oscillospiraceae; genus Hominicoprocola. The sequence goes on from URXY01000083.1 coordinate 3,252, forward strand.
TCGCCCGCGAGGGCGAAGGCTACCGTGTCACCGTCGGCGAGACGGACTATACCTGCGATAAGTGCATCGTCTCCGTCGGCCGCGTCGGCAGCAAGTGGATGGAGGGCGTGTGCCAGGAGCTCAAGATCCCCACGAAGTCGAACCGCGTCGATATCGGTGTGCGCGTCGAGATCCCCGCCGTCGTCTTCTCCCACCTGACTGACGAGCTCTACGAGAGCAAGATCGTCTATCGCACGGAAAAGTTCGAGGACAACGTCCGCACGTTCTGCATGAACCCCAACGGCATTGTCGTCAACGAGAACACGAACGGCATCGTCACGGTCAACGGCCACAGCTATGAGGATAAGTCCCTCCAGACCGAGAACACGAACTTCGCGCTTCTCGTCGCCAAGCACTTCTCCGAGCCGTTCAAGGATTCCAACGGCTACGGCGAGTCCATCGCCCGCCTTTCCAACATGCTCGGCGGCGGCGTCATCGTCCAGCGCTTCGGCGACCTTGTCCGCGGCCGCCGCAGCACGGTCAAGCGCATCGAAGAGGGTCTCGTCACGCCGACGCTCGCGGCGACCCCCGGCGATTTGAGCCTTGTGCTGCCCAAGCGCATTCTGGACGGCATCATCGAGATGATCTACGCGCTCGACAAGATCGCGCCGGGCACCGCAAACGACGATACGCTCCTCTACGGCGTGGAGGTCAAGTTCTACAACATGGAGGTCGCGCTCGACGAGCACCTTGAAACGCCGTACAAGGGGCTCTATGTCATCGGCGACGGCAGCGGTATTACGCATTCGCTGTCGCACGCGTCCGCGAGCGGTGTTTATGTTGCCAGAGAGATTCTGGAAACGGTTTAATTTTCTGCTTTGCAGAAGTTGAAATGTTCCCTGCACCGTGCAGGGGACTCGTGGAAAAGGGGGTATTCTCTCACGTGAGAGAATACCCCCTTTTGATCCCCCAAGAGAACGGCAGGGGCGTTTCGATCTCGCCCCTGCACCCCTAACGAC
>URXY01000084.1 GCA_900552015.1 uncultured Eubacteriales bacterium
GCGCGGGTAACCTTACCGGAACGCAGACAGCGGGTACAAACATAGACATGGCGGGGCGTACCATTGACGATAGCCTTCACGCGCTTGACGTTGGGCTTCCAGGGACGATTGGAACGACGGTGAGAGTGGGAAACTCTGATACCGAACGCAACACCCTTGTCGCAAAACTCGCACTTTGCCATCCGTTGCACCTCCTTGCTGTAATCAAATCAAGGCTTGCTCACCAACAAGCAGTTGATACTATAGCAGATTGTAACACAAAATGCAAGCCTTATTTTCAAAAAAGATGAAAAAATCGGCAATTTTTCTGCGGACGCGCGGAAGGCGAAAAAAGCAGTGCGCCGAAAGGCAGTCCCCCTTGTAAAAAGAGGGGGGAACGATTATAATAATGATGGATATATTTTAATGTTTTCTCGCATGGAGGGTAACTATGAATACCAATCGCTCCGTCCGCGTAAAGGACATTGTAGAGAAGTTCCAGATGGAGGTCATCAACCGCGGAACGGATTACGACACCGAGATCCTGACCATCACGGACGTCAACCGCCCGGGCCTTCAGTTCATCGGCTTTTTCGATTATTTTGATCCGAGAAGATTGCAGATCATCGGCAAGAGTGAGGTGACGTTCCTGCGCGGCTACTCGTCTGAGGAGCGGCGCAAGCGCTTTGAGGACCTCTTCTGCTATGATATCCCGGCGCTCGTCATCTCGCGCGATCTGGACGTTTTTCCCGAGTGTCTTGAAATGGCGCAGAAGCACGGCCGCACGCTGCTGCGCACGGGTCACACGTCCGTCGAGTTTACTGCCATGACGATCGACTATCTGAACCACGCGCTCGCGCCCGTCATCACACGCCATGGCGTGCTGGTGGATGTGTACGGCGAGGGCGTGCTCATCTTCGGCGACAGCGGCATCGGCAAGAGCGAGACGGCTATTGAGCTCATCAAGCGCGGCCACCGGCTCGTCGCGGATGATGCGGTGGAGATCACGCGCATCGGCTCGACGCTCGTCGGCACAGCGCCCGAGCTCATCCGCAACTATCTTGAAGTGCGCGGCGTGGGCGTGATCGACGTCGAAAAGCTCTTCGGTGTGGGTGCGGTGCAGGATTCGACGGAGATCGATATGGTCATCCAGTTTGAAAAATGGGCGGATGACAAATTCTATGACCGCCTGGGCCTTGACGAAAACGACACGACCATTCTTGACGTACCCGTGCCGCAGGTGACTATCCCGGTCAGCGCGGGCCGCAACCTTGCGGCGATCGTGGAGCTGGCGGCGATGAACAACCGCCAGAAGAAGCACGGCTTCAACTCCGCGCGCGAGTTCGCCGCGCAGATCGATGGCCACATCGACCGCGTGACGCGCGAGAACGAGGCAAAAAAGCAAAATCCGTAACGGAGGACTTATATCTATGGCGTGGTACACGGTGCTGGACAAAACGATACAGGACTATCTGCCCGACCTCAAATGGGTCGCCGACGAGCCGATGGCAAAGCACACGTCGTTTCGCATCGGGGGCCCGGCAAAGCGCATGGCGTTCCCCGAAACGCGCGAGCAGCTCGTCTTGCTGACAGGCTTTTTGCAGGAGGCGGGCGTTGATCCGCTGCTCATCGGCAACGGTACGAACCTGCTCGTCGCCGACAAGGGCCTTGACACTGTGGTCATCGACACGTCCGCCGAGCTTTCTCATATTGAGCTGACGGACGAGGGCGAGATTGCAGCGGACGCAGGCGTGTCGCTCACGAAGCTCGCGCTGTTCGCATGGAAAAACGGCCTGACGGGGCTGGAATTCGCCCATGGCATTCCCGGTACGCTCGGCGGTGGCGTGGTGATGAACGCGGGCGCCTACGGCGGCGAGCTCAAGGACGTCGTCACCTCGGTGACGGCGCTGTATCCCGATGGGGTAAAGGTGCTCAAGCCTGCGGAACTGGACTTTTCTTATCGGCACAGCGTGTTTTCCACGGGTGAGGGCATCGTCCTCGGCGCGAAGGTCAAGCTCGAATCGGGTGATCCGGACGCCATCAAGGCAAAGATGGACGAGCTGATGGCGCGGCGCAAGGCGAGCCAGCCGCTCGAGCTCCCGAGCGCGGGCAGCACCTTCAAGCGGCCGACGGGCTACTTTGCCGGTCCGCTCATCGAGGGCTGCGGACTCAAGGGCTGCCGCGTCGGCGGGGCGGAGGTATCCCCCAAGCACGCGGGCTTCGTTGTGAATGTCGGCGGCGCGACGTGTGCGGATGTGCTCGCGCTCATCGAAAAGGTGCAGAAGACCGTTTACGATGCGCACGGCGTGATGCTGGAGCCGGAAGTGAAGATCATCCGGTGAGGAGAGAGAAACAGATGGAGATTTTGATCATATCCGGTCTGTCGGGCGCGGGAAAGTCCAGCGCCGCGACGTATCTGGAGGATATGGGCTACTTTACGATGGATAATGTCCCGGCGGATATCATCCTCAAATTTGCGGCCTTCTGCTCGCAGAGCGACGGCCGCTATGACCGCGTCGCGCTCGTGAGTGATATCCGCTCGGTCAACGGGGACTTTTCGGGCCTTCTCGACGCGATGGACCGGCTGAAGCAGGGCGGCGATGTGTGCAGGCTGCTGTTCGTCACGGCGGACCTTGAGACCATCATCAAGCGCTACAAGGAGACGCGCCGCCGCCATCCGCTCATGTCTGACGGCATGAGCATCGAGCAGGCGATGCACCGCGAGGAGGAGCTCCTGAGCCCGCTGCGTGAGCGCGCAGACGTAGTTATCGACACGACGCAGATGCCGACGGCGAAGCTCAGGAATGAGCTTTACCGCATCTTCGGCGATAAGAGTGCGCGCGGCAAGCTGAGCGTGAACGTGATGTCATTCGGCTATAAGTACGGCATCCCGCTGGAGGCGGACCTCGTCTTTGACGTGCGCTTTCTGCCGAATCCCTTCTATGTGCCGGAGCTCAAGCACAAGACTGGCATGGACAGCGAGGTCTACAACTACGTGTTTTCCTTTCCGCAGACGAAGACCTTCATCGAAAAGCTTGAGGGGCTTCTTTCATTCCTGCTGCCGCTCTATGCCGAGGAGGGAAAGAGCACGCTCGTCATCGCCGTCGGCTGCACGGGCGGGCACCACCGCAGCGTTTCGGTCGCGCGGTGCCTGACGGCGTACTTATCAGGGCTGGGATACCCGGCCTTTGAAAACCACCGCGATATGACGCGCGGGTAAAACGCGAGAAAGAGAAAGAAGGTGAGCACGTGTCGTTCGCTTATGACGTAAAAGCGGAGCTTTGCAGAGCACCGCTGAGTCGCGGCTGCTGCGCGGTGGCGGAGGGCTGCGGCGTTTTGCTGTACGCCAGCACCTTTTCCGCAAATGAGGTCCGCATCGTGACGGAAAACGACGAGTTCGCCGCTCGCCTCCCGAGGCTCTTCCAGAAGGCCTTCGGCGTGAAGTTCGACGAACTGCCGGAGGAGAAAAAGGGCGGCAAGCTGGTGCTTCGCATCACACAGGAGGACAAGCTCGACGCGATCTGGCGCGCGCTCGGCTACGACCGCCGGGCGCATTTTGCGCTGCACCTGAACTTTGCGCTGCTGGAGGAGGAGTGCTGTAGAGCTTCGTTCCTGCGCGGGGCATTCCTCGCTGGCGGCAGCGTGACCGACCCGCAGAAGCGCTACCACTTAGAGCTTGCGACCTCGCACGTGCAGGCGGGGCGCGAGGTCGAGGCGCTGCTGCGCGACATGGGCTTTGAGCCGAAAAACGTCATGCGGCAGGGAAGCCTCATCACGTATTTCAAGAGCAGCGAACACATCGCGGACCTCCTGACGCTCATCGGCGCGCCGGGACGCGCGCTTGAGATCGTGTCGGCAAAAATCGAAAAGGAAATGCGGAATACCGTGAACCGCCGCGTGAACTGCGATGCGGCGAACCTTGATAAAACTGTGATGGCATCGCATGAACAGGTAGAAGCCTTTACACGTCTTACCGAGTCCGGCGCCATAGGCGAGCTGCCGGTCAAGCTGCAGGAGGTCGCCGTTGCGCGGCTTTTGCAGCCTGAGCTGACACTCTCGGAGCTCGCAGCGACGTTCGACCCGCCGCTGACAAAATCATGTTTGAACCATCGCATCCGAAAGCTCATGGAGATCGCAAAAGAAGAGAAAGAATAGGAGGGAGCGCGCCATGCCGTTTGCCCATTTACATGTCCATACCGAATACAGCCTGCTCGACGGCGCGTGCCGCATCCGCGACCTTCCAAAGCTCGTC
>URXY01000085.1 GCA_900552015.1 uncultured Eubacteriales bacterium
GCGGCACAAGCAGGGTATCAGCAGCAGGAGGAAGTCCATCTGAAGGTATCCAAAGGCAGCGAATTTTGTTTTTCTTTCGTTAAATGTAATGTGATGCCCGCAGAAGATCAGACAGAGCATTTTAGAAAAGAGGGCTTGATCGACGAGAATACCTGGGCGATTTACGCGAGTACGATTTTCGTACCGGAAAATGAGCGTGCCTATCAGAATTCCATGGCGGGAAACACCGAAGAGTATTCCGGAAACGACGCGGATGTACCGGCAGGCGCGTTGGGGTATGGCCGTGTGGGATATGTCACGCGATCCGCGGATGGCTGGCATGTTAATATTGCCGGAACCGGCTGGTAAACAAGGAAACGGCGCAAGCGGAATAAATCCGCTTGCGCCGTTTGTCAGAGCACATTCTCAATAGAAATGATAAATCCGAACACATTACCCACTTGGATAATGTAGTTCGGATTATCATTACTTGGTCCGAGTGGCGAGACTTGAACTCACGGCCTCTTGACCCCCAGTCAAGCGCGCTACCAACTGCGCCACACCCGGATGATGTGTACTGCTCAATGTCAGCTTAGATAGAATAGCACACCAGTCCGGAAAATGCAAGTCCTAATTTCAAATTTTTTTGGAAAAATTGTCGACGGCTCACCAGGCGACCTCTTCGCCGGGGCGCAGGTAGAGATGTCCGGCTTCCGGTGTGATGCCGCAGCAGTCGAAAAGCTCTTCGAGCGTGACAAATTCGTATCCCTGCTTGCTCAGTACGTCGATGGCCTGAAGGGCGGCTTCCGCGCTGGTCTCATATGGGTCGTGCAGGAGGATGATATCGCCGGGCTGCGCGTCGTGCGTGATCTCGTACGAAACAAGGTCGCGGTTGCGCACGCTCCAATCCATCGTATCCATGGACCAGTAGACCATGGGGACGGTGACGGCGGCTTTGAGCGCGTCGCTCGAAAAGCCCCAGGGCGGGCGCAGCCAGTAAGTCCCGTCGCCGAGAACGGCGCACAGCGCCTCGTCCGTTTTTCGGATATTCGCGAGCGCCTCACTGTCGGCGGCATCGAGCCGGACATGGGTGTAGCTGTGGTTGCCGATTTGATGGCCCTCATCCTTCATGCGGCGCACAAGGTCCTCATTGCCTGCGATCTGCTCGCCGATGAGGAAAAACGTCGCGTGCGCGCCGCGCTCCTTGAGCCCGTCGAGCAGGGCGGCGGTCGTCTGCGGCGAGGGACCGTCGTCGAAGGTCAATGCGATGCAGCGGCGCGGCTCGGTGGGAGCCGACACGGCCACGGCCTGACCATCTTTGGCGCAGGCGAAGAGAAGTGCAAGGGAAGTGAGCAGCAGAAGTAGCAACAGTGCGCGGCAGCGTTTCAAGATCATCACCTCGAACACTATTCTACGCAATCTGTGGACAAAAAAGACCGCCATGTATGGTGCAGGATGGAAAAAGTTTGGAAAAAGGCGCCGAAAGTGAGAATTTCGCTTGCATACGGCGCAAGGATATATTATAATCCAAACATGATAAATGCTAATAGGAAAGGAATATCCTGTGGAAAGCAAAAAGTTAGAAGCGCTGTTGATGGCGGTCGACCTCGGCAGCTTTACCAAGGCGGCGGAGGTGATGGGCTACACCCAGTCCGGCCTGACGCACATGATGAATTCGCTCGAGCGTGAGGTCGGCTTCACGCTGCTCGAGCGCGGGCGCGGCGGCGTGCGGCTCACCAAGGAGGGCGAGCGTGTGGCACCCGCCATTCGCGAATTTTTGCAGGCCAACGCGCGCCTCGACAGCACCATCGCGCAGGTCGCGGCCTCGCGCAGCGAGATCATCCGCGTCAGCGCGTTTGCGAGCATGGCCATGCACTGGCTGCCGAGCATCATCCGCCGCTTCCGCGAGGAGCGGCCCGACGTGGATGTGGATATCCGCATGGCGGACCACATCCGCAGCCCCTATGAGTTGCTCGCACAGGGAAAGATGGACGTTATCTTCGTCAGCCGTCAGGAAGAGGAGAGCGGCTACGAGTGGATCCACCTGCGCGACGATCTGATGTACGCGGTGCTGCCGAAGGATTATCCCATCGACGGTCGCACGGGCTATCCGCTGAGCGAGTTCGACGGGCGCGATTTTATCATGCCGGCGCAGGGCTTCGACAAGGACATCATGCGTATTTTCAACCGCGTGGGTGTCAAGCCGCACATCCTGCCGACGGCGGTGGATGACCCGACGGTCATCAGCATGGTCGAGCATGGCCTCGGCGTGAGCATGATGACGGAGCTGACGCTGCGCGGCCGCGGCGACGGTGTGCTGCTCGTGCCGGTGGAACCGTCGAGCGCACGTGAGCTCGGCATGGCCATCCGCGCAGGAGAAAGCACGCAGCCCTCGCTGCAGCAGTTCCTCCAGTGTGCGCAGGAGGTTTTGACCGAACTGGAGCCGAATTGAAAAAAGACTTGTATCGCGGCGGAAAAACGGGTAAAATAGCCTTTACGACAGAAAAAGGAGAACTGCTTTTTTATGCTGACTTTTAAGCCCGTTGCGCAGCGCGACCTTTCGCGCCTGCGCCGCTACTATAAGGACTGTAACTACCAATTATGCGAGTATTCCGCGCTCGTCAAGCTGATGTGGCGCGGGCATCTGCACCCGCAGTATGCCGAGGCTGCCGGCTGCCTGATCGTGAAAAACTGTATCAATGGCAAGCCGTGCTTCGACTATCCCGTGCCAGGCCCCGAAGGGGACGAGGATGCGGCGCTCTGCGCCATCGAGGATTACTGTGTGGAGCAGGGTATCGCGCTTGAGCTCTCCGTTGTGCCGCGCGAGAAGGCGGCAAAGCTCTTGATGCGCTATCCGCACTTCCATCTCGACAATCCGCGCTCCTGGCGCGATTACCTCTATGAGGCAAACGATCTGCGCGAGTTTCCCGGCCGCCACTACAGCGGCCAGCGCAACCACGTCAACAAGTTCCGCAAGCTCTATCCCGAGGCGCAGTTCCGCCCTCTGGGAAAGGACGACCTGCCGCTCATCGAGCGCTTCTGGCAGGACTATACAGAGGTGTTCGAGAAGACCTCGGAGTCTGCGAAGCACGAGCTGGCGCTTGCGAAAACGATGCTGCGTCTGACGGGCGTGTCGTGGCTGTATGTCGGCGGCATGGAATATGAAGGACGACTTATCTCGATCGCGATGGCCGAGCGCTGCGGTGCGACGCTGCACGTGCACATTGAAAAGGCGCTCTACGGCTACGAGGGCGTTTACCCCGCGACGGTTCAGGAGTTTGCCCGCTGCTACGCGGTGGACGGCGTCGAGTATCTCAACCGTGAGGACGACGCGGGCGACCGCGGACTCCGCACCTCGAAGCTCCAATATCTGCCCTGCGCGCTTGCGGAGAAGTTCTGCTTTGATGTGAAAAACGAGCTTGAGGGCCTCGAGGAAATTCCAACGCTTAAGACGGAGCGCCTGACCATCTCTGCCTTTACAGACGCGGACCGTGAAGCCTACAACGCCCTCTGCCTCGACGATGAGCGCAACAAGTGGTGGGGCTACGACTACCGCACGGACTGGAAGGGCGAGGATTTAAACACCTACTTCCTCGACGTTGTACGCGAGGACTTCGCCAAAAAACGCGCCGTCAACTTCGCTATCCGTTTAGACGGAAAGTGCATTGGCGAGGTGCTGCTCTACCATTTCGACGGTAAGGGCGGCGCGGAGGAAGGGTGCCGCATTGCACCGGAATATGGCGGACAGGGCTACGGTGTCGAAGCGTTCCGTGCGGTCGCTGAGTGGGGCCTGTACCAGCGCCATCTTGGCCATGTGGTCGCCAAGTGCTTCAAGGAGAACAATGCTTCTTATAAAATGCTTTCTTCCTGCATGAGGAAGAAGGGGGGAGACGAGAAGTTCTTCTATTTTGACAAAGAAGTTTGATATTTGTTCCCACACCGTGTGGGAACGCGATAAAGGGGGGGCTATTCTCTTTCCTCGGAAAGAGAATAGCCCCCCTTATACCCCCAAAAGAGAAA
>URXY01000086.1 GCA_900552015.1 uncultured Eubacteriales bacterium
CGGCATCGGCGACAACCTCGTCAAGCAGGTGAATGACGCGCTCGAGGCGCGCGAGCTCATCAAGGGCCGCGTGCTCGAGAACTCGATGTATACCGCGCGCGAGGCGGCCGAGGAGCTGCGCGTCAAGGCGCGCTGCGAGGTGGTGCAGGTCATTGGCAGCAAGTTCGTCCTCTACCGGATGCAGCATGACAAGTCCCGGCGGAAGATCGAACTCATGCCGGAGAGAAAGAAGCGCGTATGAGAATCGGCGTATATGGCGGAACCTTCAACCCCATCCACAGGGGACATCTGACGGCGGCGCGCGCGGCGGCGGACGCGCTGGGTCTGGAGAAGGTGCTGCTGATCCCGGATAGCCTTCCGCCGCACAAGGAGCTGCCCGCGGGCAGCGCAACGGGCGAGGACAGGCTGGCCATGTGTCGCCTGACGGCGGGCGAGGTGCCGGGCATGGAGGTGCTCGACCTCGAGCTGCGCCGCAGCGGCCCGAGCTACACAAGCGACACGCTCGCAGAGCTCCACGCGCAGTATCCGGACGACGAGCTATGGCTGCTCGTGGGGTCGGATATGTTCCTGTCGCTGCAGGAGTGGCACGAGCCGGAGAGAATTCTGAGCCTTGCGGGCATCGACAGCGGCAGCCTCTGGGTGCAGCTGCTCAAGCCCGCGTCGTTCACGCCCGTGCTGGCGCTGATCGGCATCATCTTCTATATGTTCTGCAAGGACACGCGCAAGAAGGATACGGGGCTCATCCTGCTGGGCTTCACGACGCTGATGTTCGGCATGGAGACGATGAGCGGCGCCGTCGCCGGTCTTAAGGATGTGCCTGCCTTTACGAATCTTTTCATTGCCTTCAAGAATCCCGTCCTCGGCGTGCTCGCCGGCGCGATCCTCACCGCCGTCATCCAGTCGAGCTCGGCGTCCGTCGGTATTTTGCAGGCGCTTGCCGTCACCGGCTCTGTGAGCTACGCCGCGGCCATCCCCATCATCATGGGTCAGAACATCGGCACCACCGTCACGGCCATGATCTCCTCGATCGGCACGAACAAGAACGCCAAGCGCGCCGCCGTTGTGCACCTTCTCTTCAATGTCATCGGCGTTGTGGTGCTGCTCACGGTCTTCTGCATCGTGCGCGCCGTGTTTGCCCCCGCGCTCTTGAATGAGCCCGCCACGATGTATGGCATCGCCGTGGCGCACTCGGCGTTCAACCTGCTCTGCACGGCGATCCTGCTGCCCGCGGGCGGTCTTCTCGAAAAGCTCGCCAAGCGCATCGTCCCCGACGACGCGCAGGCGCAGGGTGAAAAGACCGTCGAGCTCGATGAGCGTCTGCTCGCGACCCCGTCTCTCGCGCTGAGCCGCAGCCGCGCAGTCGCCTACGAGATGGCGGACTGTGCCGTCCGTGCGCTGAACAACTCCCTCACCGCGCTCACCGCCAACACGCCCGAGCTCGCCCAGAGCATCCGCGACGATGAAGAGCGCTGCGATCACTACGAGGATATCCTCGGCACCTACCTCGTCAAGCTCAGCGCCCGGAAGATGGGCCGCTCGGAGAGCGAGGAAGCGACCGAGCTCTTAAAGACCATCGGCGACTTTGAGCGCATCTCCGACCACGCCGTCAACATCCTCACTTCCGCCGAGGAGATGACGCGCAAGGGTCTCACCTTCTCCGCCAGCGCGAAAAACGAGCTTGCCACCGTCACCGCCGCCATCCGCGAGATCCTCTCGCTCTCGCTCAAGGCCTTCGAGCGCCATGATACGGCCATCGCCTCTCAGGTCGAGCCGCTCGAGCAGGTCATCGACACGCTCAAAGAGCAGATGCGCACGCGCCACATCCTGAGAATGCAGCAGGGCCAGTGCAGCATCGAGGCGGGCTTCGTCCTCTCCGACCTGCTCACGGATCTGGAACGCACCTCCGACCACTGCTCCAACATCGCCGGCTGCATCATCGACGCGAGCCGCCACAACCTCAACCTGCATGAAACGCTGCGCGAGGCCAAGTCCGCGGACAGCGGCTTCCAGAGCGCCTTTCACACCTACGCCGAGAAATATCAGCTTCCCCTCCCCGCCGCCGAACAGGACGCGTGATTTTCCCTTGTCAAGGCGTGCATTCTCTGCTATACTATACAGCCGAAATGAACGTACGGCGCTTTTGCACCGTCGAAGAAAGGAAGATATCGTATGGACCCCATTTACGAGATCGAATTGCAGGACTGCCCCTATTGCCGCGGCACCGGAACGGTCGAGGATGAGCAGGGCTGGTGCGTCTATGTCACCTGTGTCGACTGCGGCGCACAGACCGCGCACGCAAGCTACGAAACGCCCGAAGAGCGCCTTGCTGCCGCGCAGCAGGTCGCACACCTGTGGAATATCGGCAAGGTCCTCAACCCCGGCGTGGGCGACTGAGTGACCTTCAACTGCGTAAAAAGGACGGAAAGCTCCGCTTTCCGTCCTTTTTTGCCCTCAACCGCCGTTTGAGCGTGTGAAACTTCCTCTCCATTGCGCATTGCCGTACAATGGGCTATACTGAGCGCATCAAGGACGTCCGCACTTTATAGAAACGGAGTTTTGCCTTTATGAACATCGACATCGGCAGCAAGATCAAAACGCTGCGCCTCTCCAAAAGCATGACGCAGGAGCAGCTTGCAAAAGCCCTCCACGTGAGCGCACAGGCGGTGAGCAAATGGGAAAATAACAGCTCGCTGCCCGATATCCAGCTTCTGCCCGCGCTGTCCGTCGCATTGGGGACGAGCATTGATTCTCTTTTCTCCCTCACAGACGAGAACCGCTTTGCCCGCATCGACAACATGCTCTGGGATAAGCGCTTTCTCACGCAGCAGGAGTTTGAAACGGAGGAGCGCTTTTTGCAGGAAAAGTGCCGCGAGGACGAAACGAGACCGCGCGCGACGCTGCTGCTTGCGCAGCTTTACTGCAAGCGCGCACGGGAATATCATGACCTTGCCTCACCCCTCGCCCGCCGATCGCTCGAGCTGGATCCGGACTGCAAGGAGGCGCACAATGCTATTTTTGACGCCGAAAACGGCGCCTATCTTGACTGGAACGCAACGAATCACTACCGCACGATCGACTTCTACAAGAATTTTCTTGCCACGCACCCGGACGATCACAGCGCATATCTGTGGTTTTTGGACCTTCTCATCGCCGATGGCCGCTGCGCGGAGGCGCGCGAGGTCTTGGACCAGATGCACCGCCTGAAGCCGACCTACAACGACGATTTCTACCTTGGCCGCATTTTATTGCAGGAGGGACACACCGACGACGCGCTCGCGCAGTGGGCGGCCATGTGCGCAAAGTACCCCGACACATGGGAGGTCTACGTCATGCGCGCGAGCGAGCTCGCCAAGCTCGCTCGCTATGACGAGGCCATCGCGGACTATGAGAAGACGATGGCGCTCATGCCGCCCCCGCGCTTTGTCGACCCCGCCGAGGCCATCGCGCAGATCTGCGAGATCCGCGGCGACTATGAAACGGCGATCACCTGCTATGAAAAGGTCATCGACCTCATGCGCACCGACTGGAGCGAAATGCAGGGCGAAGCCATCGACGCCCCGCAGCGTGATATCGCACGCTTACGCGAAAAGTTGGCAAGCCGCTGATATCGCGGTGAAAAATCGCTTGTCAAAACCCTTTGACAAGCGATTTTTCATCATGTAAAGTAACTTTGCTCGACAAACTTTCCCGTTTCGGCTACCCTTGGGGCAGATTGAGCGAAACGCAGAACGAAACGCACAGGAGGCAGCTTATGGAACTCGGTGATCAGATCAAAGCGCATCGCGCCGCGCTCTCGCTTTCGCAGGAGGAGCTGGCGGAAAAGGTCTACGTCACGCGCCAGACCGTTTCCAACTGGGAGACCGGAGTTTCCCATAGTTAAAGATACCACACCAAATATGATGAACCCACGCTTA
>URXY01000087.1 GCA_900552015.1 uncultured Eubacteriales bacterium
TGGCCTTTTCAAGCAGCTGCTCCTTGGTCATGCGCTCCCTCCTTTCCGCGGAAAAAGGCGGCTCCGCCCTGTGCGAAACCGCCTTTCCTTGAAACTATGATCGTTTATTCGCCGAAGTTGCCGGAAACCAGCTCGCTGAGTGCGGCGACCGCCTCTTTTTCGTCGCTGCCGTCGGCAAGCAGGGTGATGGTGGTGCCCTTCGTGATGCCGAGGGACAGCACGCCCAGCAAGCTCTTGGCGTTCACGCGACGCTCATCCTTCTCCAGCCAGATGCCGCTCTTGAACTCGTTGGCCTTCTGAATGAAGAACGTGGCAGGACGAGCATGCAGGCCTACTTCATTGTTGATCGTAACATTCTGAGTATACATCGTTACTACTCCCTCTCCAAAAAAATCTTTCGGACTTTATCGTATCATATACCATCGGGGGCCGATTCGTCAATGCCATTTCGCGCGAAATGGCGCGGATTTGGCAATAAACACAGACAAAGCGCTTCCCCGGGCGGGCATTTATTTCAACTCGACCACAGTGACGCCCGACTCGCCCTCGCCATAGTTGCCAAGGCGGAAGCTCTTGACGGCTTTGTTGCGCCGGAGGCTCGCGTGCACCGCCTTGCGCAGCGCGCCCGTGCCCTTGCCGTGGATGATGGTCACCGTTTCAAGGTGGGCCATCACGGCAGCGTCGATGTAGTTATCGAGCACGCTTTCAGCCTCCAGCGTCTCCATGCCGCGGATGTCAAGCTCGCGCGCCGCGCTCGCCGTGCGCAGGATGCGCTGCGAGGGAGCAAACTGCGGCTGCTTCTTCGCCGTTGCCGCGCGCTCGGCCTCTTCGATGAGGCGCACCTCGTCGGCCTTGACCTTCATTTGCAGCACACCCGCCTTGAGCGTCAGGCTGTCACCCTTGACGGCCACGACCTCGGCCTGATGCTTCGTGCCGGGGATCTCGACAAGGTCGCCGACCTGAATGGGGCGCGAGGGCTTGGGGATGGGCTCGGCGCTCTCGTCGCGCACTCCCACGGCGTCGCGCGCCTGCTTGATGTTGTGCATGATCTCGGCGCGCTGGGCGTTCATCTGCTGGGCGTCGAGCTTTTTCTGCTGCTTGCGCAGCGCGTCCAGCTCGCGGAAGGTCTCGTCCGCGGCGGACTTTGCCTCGGCAAGCAGGCGCTTGGCCTCGGCTTCGCCTCGGCTGCGGGCGTTCTCCTTCGCCTTTTCCATCTGCGTGCGGAATTCACGCGCTTTTCGCGCATCCTCCTCGCGCTGGGCATAGAGGCGGTCGACCTCCGCCTTTTCCTTTTCGAGCTGCTGGCGCTTCTGCTCCAGCTGCGTCAGCACGTCCTCAAAGCGCAGGCTCTCGCTGTCCATCTGCGCCTTGGCCTTTTCAATGACGCTCTCGGCAAGACCGAGGCGCTTGGAGATGGCAAAGGCATTCGACTTGCCGGGGATGCCGATGAGCAGCTTATAGGTCGGGCAGAGGGTCTCCACATCGAACTCGCAGCTTGCATTTTCCACGCCCGCGCTCGTCATGGCGTAGGTCTTGAGCTCGGCGTAGTGCGTCGTCGCGGCGATCTTCGCCCCGCAGTTTCTCGCCTGTTCGATGATGGCGATGGCAAGCGCCGCGCCCTCGACAGGGTCCGTGCCCGCGCCCAGCTCATCAAAGAGGATCAGGCTGTGGTCGTTCGCCTCGTCGAGTATCTGCACAATGTTCTTCATATGCGCCGAGAAGGTCGACAGGCTCTGCTCGATGCTCTGCTCATCGCCAATGTCGGCAAGAACAGCCGTGAAAACGCTCACGGCGCTGCGGTCGTCGCAGGGGATGTGCAGCCCGCACTGCGCCATCAGGCACAGAAGGCCCAGCGTTTTGAGGCTCACCGTCTTACCGCCGGTGTTGGGGCCGGTGATGACGAGCGTATCAAAGCTGCGGCCGAGCTCAATGTCGATGGGCACGGCCTTCGCGGGGTCGAGCAGCGGGTGGCGCGCGTGACGCAGATACACGCTGCCGTCCTTTTTGATCTCCGGGCGCATGGCGTTCATCTCATAGCTCAGCTCCCCGCGCGCGAAAATGAGGTCGAGGTGGACGAGAATGTCATAATCCCACAGAATGTCGCGGCTGAAGCTCGCCGCCTCGCCCGAGATGGCGTAGAGGATGCGGTCGATCTCCTTCTCCTCTTTCGCTTCGAGCTCCTTGAGCTCGTTGTTGGCCTGCACCACGCCCATCGGCTCGACGAAGATCGTCGCGCCGCTCGAGGACGTGTCGTGCACGAGGCCCGGCAGCTCGCCGCGGCACTCGGCCTTCACCGGCACGACGAAGCGCCCGCCGCGCTGCGTGATGAGCGCGTCCTGCAAAACGTTCCGGTAGCTCGGGGACGAAATGATGCGCTGCAGGATCTGGCGGCCCTTGGCCGCCGCCGCGCGCTTGTGGCGGCGGATCTCGGCAAGCTCGGGCGAGGCATTGTCCGCGATCTCGTTCTCATCGAGGATGGCGGTCGTGATCTTCTCCTCCAAAAAGCGGTTGGGGTGCAGCGAGAGGAACATCCTGTCGATGACCGTGCCCTCTTCGTCTTCCTTATAATAGTCCTGCACGCGGCGCACATTCGTGAGCAGGCCCGCGATATCGAGCAGCTCGCGCGTGTTGAGCATACCGCCGCGCTCGGCGCGGCCCAGCGCCTCTGCCACAGGCTTGACGCCTCCGAATGACGGACTACCGCGCAGCGCGATCATCCTGCGCGCCGCGTCGGTCTCGTCGAGCAGACGGTTCACCTCACCGTAGTCATCCGACGGCGTCAATTTCCGTGCGCGGGCCTTGGCGTCGGCGCTGACGGCATGGCGTTCCAGCCGTTCGAGCAACCGCGGCAGCTCCAGCACGCGGATGGATTTTTCAAACAGTTCACTCATAGTTTTCTCCGAAATTTCGATTTCGATTCGTATTGTTTTCGACAAATACTACTATTTGTTGTCAATTATCATGCTTTTATAGAAGTCCAACGTCTTGAACCGCCGGTCGAGCTGGACCTGTGCAAAGACCTCACAGGCTGCGGCAAAGCGCTGCGCCGACTCGTCTGTGAGCGAAAACGACAGCATCCGCTTCGGCTCGGCAAAGAGCACATGGCGTATCGCGGCCACCGCGCCCGTATCCAGCGGAAGAAGGCCCGCGCCGCCATGCGATGCACAGCCGCGGCACAGAACGACGCCCTGCTGCGCATCGAAGACCGGTGCGTCGGGCTCTTCTTTCCCGCAGGCGGCGCAGCCGTCCAGCAGCGGCTCATAGCCCGAAAGCGCGAGCAGTTTCAGCTCAAACGCCGCCTTGACAAGGCGCTGCGGCTTTTTGAGCTCGCTGAGCGCGTAAAGCGCGTTGAGCAGCAGCGACAACACCTCCGGCGCGGACTCGTCCTCCGCCGTGACGCACTCGGTCATCTCGGCAAAGTACGACGCGAGCGACAAAAGCTCGATGTCCTGCCGCACGCCGTCAAAGAGTGAGATCGTCGAAGCCTCATCAAGATAATACCAGTTCCCGCGCTGATAGAGCGTCAGCTCAGAGAAGGCCAAAAGCTCGCAGCCTGCGGCGATGCGGCTCGACTTGCGCCGTGCACCGCGCGCCACGACCGCGACCTTGCCGAGCGCATCGGTCAAAAGGGTCAATATGTAATCGGCCTCCTTCGTCGGTGTGACGCGGAGGACGATGCCTTTTACGACGAGTTTTTCTGACATAAAAATTCTCTAAAGTATTTTTACACCAATGGGTGTAAAGGATGTTTGCCTTGCAGGTGGAGCATTCTTTTTCGCACAGGTGCGAAGGGTTTTGCGGCACTTGTGCCGCGTGATGCACCCCCCATTTTCTTTCCGTGGAAAGAAA
>URXY01000088.1 GCA_900552015.1 uncultured Eubacteriales bacterium
ACCGCGCCTTACTATCGTGAGGCGCGAGTGACGTTTGCTCGGCGGCAGACTGCTTACCGAATGCGGCATTGCTGCGCTCGCCGCATTGATGAGTACCTCGATAGACGATGATTAGGTGTACTTCTACAAGATGGGCAGAGCGGCAGCGGATAGTAGGAGCAAACCAAATCGTATAGCAATGCTAACGCGGCAACGCCGCGCGCAGGAAGTAGCATCGGCAAGCATCGCACCTCTTCGAGCTGCTTGCTTGCAATGAAAATTTTCTCTGGGAGGATGTAAGGGAGGGATATCTCTTTTTGAAAAAGAGATATCCCTCCCTTATTCGCTCTCCCTGCACGGCGCAGGGCCCCCCTTGCACTTCTTGCAAGGAAAAAATAAAACTCTTCCTTTTCTAAAAAATTTCTGTTACAATACAGTATGCAAATACTAAATCGCAAGGAGAACTTTGATGAAAAAGCTGCTTTGCCTTCTTCTGACGCTCGCTATGATGCTTTCGCTCGCTGCCTGCGGCAGCAAGGCGGACGACAAGACGCCGGAAGAGGACGATCCCACACAGGCGGAGACGCCCGTCGACGACAAGCAGGACGAGCCCTCCGCGGATGACGCGGACAAAGACAATGCGTCCGACGCTACAGAGATCGACCCCGACGCAAACAAGGGCGAAAAGCCTGACGAGGCACAAAAGCCCGCGAAACCGACCAAGTCCGACAGCAAGAAGGACGAGACGCCCGCAAGCAAGCCGTCCGAACCTGCTAAACCTGCCGAGCCCTCCAAGCCCGCGGAAACACCGTCGGAAACACCTGCGGCGCAGGACACCGGCGCGCTGTCGCTGCTCACCTCTGTCTGGAGCACGTACAGCGAGGATGATAAATTTCCCGCCGCGGGCGGCGACGCGGAGCACGCCGTCGACGGCGCGCCCGGCAGCTTCGACGTGTCGAACGCCGACAGCCTGACCTATCAGCTGACGTTCCCGTCCGGCGATGTCTCGCTCATTGACGGTGCGGCCTCGCTCGTGCACATGATGAACCTCAACACCTTCACCTGCGGCGCATTCCACGTGAGCGACGCGGGCAATGTCTCGACCGTCGCCGCCGACATCCGCAGCGCCGTGCAGGGCAAACAGTGGATGTGCGGATTCCCCGAAAGGCTCGTGATCCTCACGTCGGGGCAGTACGTCGTGTCCGTCTACGGCAACGAGAGCCTGGTCAACACGTTCCGCGATAAGTTCGTCGCCGCCCACAGCGGCGCGAGTACCGTCTATGACGAGGCCATCGGCGCGTAACTGTATCAAAAAAAGAAAAGCGCAGGCATTTTGCTTGCGCTTTTCTTTTTCAGCTCGGTGATCTGGCAGGGGACAATGGATCTGGTTCGCTGCCAAGAGTTGTATATCCTATTGACTTTTTCGGCGCTATCCTATACGATAGGATAAACATAAAATTGCATACGTAGGGCTGAATTTCGGCCCCGGACAGTCAGCTCTGTGATCTCACAGGGCTGATTTTTGCTATTTGGGGAGAAACGAGGGGGGAAGCGCATGCCATATTACGCACACGTTCGGCAAGACAAAAGCGGAGAAAACATCTATCAGACCGTCGCGGAGCATCTGACAGGTACAGCCGCGCTGTGCCGAGAGTTTGCCGCCGACTTCGACGCGGAGGTGGACGGAGAGCTGACGGGACTCACGCATGATCTCGGCAAATGCACTGACGCATTCCAGAAGCGCCTGCTTGAAGGCGGCCCTGTTGTCGACCACGCCACGGCGGGGATGCTCGCCTGTATAAAGATGAAGCGGCCCAGCGCCGCCGCATGTGTTGCCGGCCACCACGGCGGACTTTTGGACGTTGGAAATCTGAGGACCGACCGCGCGGGCGAAGCCACACTCTCCGGCCGGTTCAAAAAGGGCACGGAGGAACACTATCTTGAGCGCTGCGGTGAGAGCGGTGTGACACTGCCGACTCTTCCGCCTGAGACGCCGGAGCGGGATCCCTTGAAAGCATCGTTTCGGACAAGGATGCTCTATTCCTGTCTGGTCGACGCGGATTTCCTCGATACGGAGCGGTTCATGGACGGCGAACGCGGACGCGGCGGAGCTGATGACCTTTCGACGCTGCTAAAACGGCTGAAAGAATACATCGCGCCGTGGCAGGAACCGAAAACAGCGCTCAACAAGCTGCGCTGCAAAATTCTAAACAGCTGTCTGGATACAGGCAGTAAACCAAAAGGCATTTATACTCTCACCGTGCCGACCGGCGGCGGAAAGACGGTCGCGTCGCTCTCCTTTGCGCTGCGGCACACAGTGGCGCACGGGATGAAGCATGTGATCTACGTCGTGCCGTACACGTCGATCATCGAGCAGAACGCCGAAGTATTCCGCGAGATCCTCGGCGACGGCAATGTGCTCGAGCATCACTCAGGTGTGCAGTTCGAGCTTTCCGACGGCGCGTCGCCCGAGGAGGTGCGCCGCGCGCTGGTGGCTGAAAACTGGGACATGCCGGTCATCGTTACAACGGCGGTGCAGTTTTTCGAATCCATTTACGCGAATCGTTCGTCGAAATGCCGCAAGCTCCATAACCTTGCCGACAGCGTCATCATTTTTGACGAGGCGCAAATGCTGCCGCTTTGCCATCTGCGGCCCTGCGTGGCGGCGATGGCATCGCTTGCCGAGCAATTCCGTTCAACGCTCGTGCTGTGCACAGCCACGCAGCCGTCGCTCGGTGACCTGCTGCACACCTATGCGCCAAGCTACCCTATCACAGAACTGTGCCCGCAGACGGCGGAGGAATACGACAGCTTCCGCCGCGTGACGTTTCGGCAGGAGGGCATCTTGGAGGATGATGCGCTTGCGGAAAAGCTCAGCGAGCACCGACAGGTGCTTTGCATCGTGAACAGCCGCAAGGCGGCACAGAGCATCTTTGCGCGCTTGCCGCAGGAGGCGAGCTTTCACCTCTCGACGCTGATGGTGCCCGCACAGCGGCAGACGCTTCTCGATGAGATCCGGCGGCGCTTAAAGACGGGTGAGCCATGCCGCGTCGTGTCGACCTCGTTGATCGAAGCAGGCGTGGATGTGGACTTTCCCGCGGTGTACCGCGAGCTGGCTGGGCTGGATTCCATCTTGCAGGCGGCAGGCCGCTGCAACCGCGAGGGAAAACGGACAGCGAATGAAAGCATCGTCACCGTCTTCGAGCGGACAGAACTTCCCCCAAAGCTGTTCCATGCGGCGATTGGAGCGACGCGGGAAGCATTGCTGCACAACTGCGATATCGGCGCGCGGGAGATGGTACAGTGCTATTTCGACGAACTGCGCAGTCTGAGCGGCGAAACGCTCGACAAGTCGAGCGTCATCAAGGCGTTTGAAAAGGGCATCAGCGGCTGTGAGATGCCCTTTCGCACCGTGGCGGAGAATTTTCATCTGATCGATCAGAACACGCGCACGGTCTATGTCCCGTATGGCGACGGGGCAGCGCTCATCGAACGGCTGAAAGCGGGCGAGTGCTCCAAAGAGCTCTACCGCAAGCTTGGGCGCTACGCAGTCTCGGTCTATGTGCCGCATTTTCAAAAGCTCTATGCCGTGAGCGCTCTGCTGACGGCGCGAGAGGTCCCTGTGCTGGATGAAGCTAGTGCGATCTTAAACGATATGAGTCTGTACAGCGAAATGACCGGCCTGACGCTGGAACCGGAGACGGGGAAAGCGGAGTTTATCTGAAAAATGGGAGAAGGACGGTTTCCCGTCCTTCTCCCTGCGAACATACTTATTTCAAATTATATTTCAACCCACGCTGCTTTCAGCGACGGAGAAACTATACACGAAAAAAATGCACCTGTCAAATTC
>URXY01000089.1 GCA_900552015.1 uncultured Eubacteriales bacterium
CCCGTCGTCGATGATGGCCACTACGATGTCGCCGTTGTTCGCGACGGGTTGCTCTTTCACGACCACGTAGTCGCCGTCGTTGATGCCCGCCTCGATCATGGACTCGCCGCGGACCGACAGCAAGAACGAAGGCGAATCGCCCACGATGTCGGTCGGCAGCGTGATGGTGTCGGTGATGTTCTCTTCGGCAAGGATGGGCGCGCCGGCGGCGACGTTGCCGACGATGGGGATGCGGTTCTCGCGCGCGTCCCGCTCCTCCATGAAGTCAACGGCGTTCGACGGCGCCGCAGGGGCGGCGGGCACGGCAAGCGCGGTCTGCGCCTCGCCCTTGAGCCGGATGGCGCGGCCCTTGCCGGCGTCATGCTCCAGATAGCCCTTTTTCTCCAGATTCAGGATATGAAAATGCGCGGTGGACGGGGACTTGAAATTCAGCTCTGCGCAGATCTCGCGCACAGAGGGCGGATAGCCCCACTTGGTCATGAATTGGGCGATGTAATCGTAGACCTTCTGCTGCATTTTGGTCAGTTTTTTCATGGTCCGCTGCCTCCTTATCGGATTCTTTCTTGTATTATAGCACAGCAGTTTCAAGAATGCAACGACCGTTTGAGTGTTTTTTGGTATTTTTTCTCTCCCGCTCTGCATTGACACCGACGGCGCGGCTATGTAAAATAGGATCAAACTTTTATGTAACGAGGTATTTCTATGTCTGTTTCCTTCCGCGGGACCGAAAACTACGTCGCCTCGCCCGAGCTGATGGGCGCGGTGGACATCGCTGTGGCGCTGCAAAAGCCGCTGCTCATCAAGGGCGAGCCCGGCACGGGCAAGACGATGCTCGCGCAGGCTGTGTCTGAGGCGATGGGCAAAAAGCTCATCATCTGGAGCGTCAAATCCACGACGAAGGCGCAGGACGGCCTGTATGTCTACGACGTGGTGCAGCGCCTGTACGACAGCCAGTTCGGCACGTCCGGCGTGGACGATATCGCAAAGTATATCAAGCTCGGCAAGCTCGGCGAGGCGTTCTCCGCCGACGAGCAGGTCGTGTTGCTGATCGACGAGGTCGACAAGGCGGACCTTGAGTTCCCGAACGACCTCCTATGGGAACTCGACAAGATGGAGTTCTACATTCCCGAGACGAAGGAGACCGTCAAGGCCAAGCACCGCCCCATCGTCATCATCACCTCGAACGCGGAAAAGGAGTTGCCCGACGCCTTCCTGCGCCGCTGCATCTTCCACTATATCGATTTCCCTGATCAGGAGCAGATGGAAAAGATCATCCGCGTGCACTTTGACCACATCGACGAGACGCTGCTCGCGCAGGCGATGCAGGCCTTCTACTATCTCCGCTCGATCGACGCGGTGGAAAAAAAGCCGTCGACGTCCGAGCTTGTCGACTGGATCCGCGCGCTGCAGCTCTCGGGCGTCGATACGTCCCGCATCGCAAAGGATATCCCGTTCATCGGGGTGCTGCTGAAAAAGGACAAGGACATCTCGACCGTCCAGCGCCGCTTGAGAAGATAAGATACCATGTTTACAGGATTTTTCTATCTTCTGCGTGCGCATGGCTTCCGTGTCAGCCTGAATGAGTGGATGACGCTGATGGAGGGACTGATGCTGAATTTGCAGCACGCCTCGCTCACTGGCTTCTACGAGCTCTGCCGTGCGGTGCTCGTCAAGTCCGAGACGGACTACGATAAATTCGACCAGATATTCCTTGAATACTTCGACGGCGTGCCCTACGAGGGCGACCTGCCCGAGGAGCTGCTGAACTGGCTGAACCATCCGGAAAACGCGCTCGAGGAGTTCCGCCGCTTCCTTAAAACACAGGGCTATGAGGAAAAGACCATCGAGGAGATACTCAAAATGTTTGAAGAGCGCCTCAAGGAGCAGACTGAGGAGCACAACGGCGGCTCGTACTGGATCGGCACGCGCGGTTACTCGAACTTCGGCAACAGCGGCCACAGCCCGCAGGGCATCCGCGTGGGCGGACGGAGCATGTATCGCCGCGCCTTTCAGGTCGCGGGCGAGCGCAGGTACCGCGACTTCCGCAAGGACAATGTCCTCGATATCCGCCAGTTTCAGATGGCCTTCCGCCTGCTGCGCCAGTATTCGGCGCAGACGATGGGGGAGAAGACGGAGTTCGATGTGGACGGCACCATCCGTGATACCTGCGACAATGCCGGCACGCTCTCCATCCGCTACAAGCGCCCGCGCCGCAACAGCGTGAAGGTGCTCATGCTGATGGATTCCGGCGGCTCGATGGAGTATTACTCGCACCTTTGCTCCATGCTCTTTCAGGCGGCGAAGCAGTCCAACCACTTCAAGGAGCTGCACGTCTATTACTTCCATAACTGTATCTATTCAAGTGTTTACACCAACCCGCGGATGTGGCGCGAGCACGCCGTCGCGACCGACTGGATCCTGCAAAACTACAGCAGCGATTATAAGGTCATCCTCGTTGGCGACGCGCTGATGGATATGTACGAGCTGATGGAAAAGCGCTACGATCCCCGCACCGGCGAGGCCCGCTGGTCCGGCATGGACCAGATCAACCGCTTTCGCGCGCACTACGACCACCTTATCTGGCTCAATCCCGAGGAGCCGCCGCGCTATCGCGGCTACTGGGGCGAGAGCTACTTCCACATTGAAAAGGCAGTGGATATGTTCCCACTGACCGTGGACGGGCTGGAGCGCGGCATGAAAAAGCTGCTGGTGAACCGGTAGGGCGGAACAAAACGCACGCATTCCGCGTCTAAAGCGGCAGAGAGCCTTAGAAGAGGAGAAACTGCCATGGAACACGACCGCTCGAAGGAATGCCTGCTGGCGCGGGCATCTCTGGCGATACTTGCCATAATGCTCATCGTGTGGGGCGTCTTCCGACTGAGTTCGCGTGAGAAGGGCGAAGCTGCGGATATCGTCAGTGTGTCGCAGTATGCCGAAGTGCAGAGGTATGCGGCAGGGTAGTTTTGGATACCGGAGGTGGACGAATGGGCGGAGAACACCTTTCACGCGTCGCTCTCTTGGTCGGATGTGTCGGACGAAGTGCTCACGCACATTTCGTTCGACGGCCTTTTGACGGACGGCTGCTCGCTGATGTACGCCGCGAGCGCGCAGGAGGTCTACGCCCCTGCGGTCAATCAGGAGGTGCGGACGGCACAGTGCGGCAGTCGGGAGGTGCGCTATGCGCTCATGGGCGATGCGAACGACGCGGGCGTCAGTGTCTGGTTTGATGAGGATGGCGTTTCGTACACGCTCGGTGTCCTCTATCCCGGCGCAACGCACAGCGAAGACGAGAAGCTCGCCGAATGGCTGTTGGCGCTCTGCGCGCCGGAGAAATGAGATGAGATAACAAAAAGGAGCGGGGGACCGCTCCTTTTCCTTCACAAAGCTGCCGTTTCCGCATATCCTGTCAGGGAGGGCCTGCGTGCAAAATGACACGCAGGGGTTGATTTCATGAAAAAATATTGATATACTATTC
>URXY01000090.1 GCA_900552015.1 uncultured Eubacteriales bacterium
AATGGTCATTTGCAGTGCACTGGGGATGCCCAGCCGAAGAATGAGCCGGAGCAGCGCGCCGTGCATACGGAAAAACGACAGCTTCGGCTGCAGCAGCCCGGTGCGCCGCGCCACCAGCACCAGCGCCATGCCGAAGCTGACGGCCTGCGCGGCAGTTGTGGCAAGCGCGGCGCCCGCGGTGCCCATGCCAAGCCCCGCCACGAACCACAGGTCCAGCACGGTGTTCACCACCGTAGCCACGCCGATGATGAGCAGCGGCGTGCGGGAATCGCCCACGCCGCGCAGCTCGGCGGAAAGCGCGTTGTAACCGAATACGAACACCATGCCCACCGCACAGATGCGCAAATACGCCACAGACTGCTCCATGGCCGGGGCGCCCAACAGGCCCAGAAGCGGATATGCGCCCGCGTACAGGCCCACAGCCGTCGCCGCCCCAAGCAGCAGCGAAAGCGAGAGCAGCGTGCCCGACGCCTCGCCCAGCCGCCCTTGCTCTTTTGCGCCGTAATACTGGCCGATGATGATATTGCCGCCTGTTGTGATGCCGATGGCGATCTTAAATAGTGTTTACACGAGCGATATGGTATAATGGGAGCAAGAGAGCCGAAAGAGGTGTTCCCATGAAGAATGAACAACAACGCCACGACATCAGCGATGCGGTATGGAGCCTGCTGGAACCGCATCTGCCAGGACAACGAGGGCAGTGGGGTGGAATAGCCCAGGATAACCGGCGCTTTATCAATGGCGTGTTTTGGATTTTACGCACAGGAGCACCGTGGCGGGATTTACCGCCGTTCTACGGGAAATGGGGTACCGTGTATCAGCGGTTCCGCAGATGGCGTGACAAGGGGATCTGGGAAAAACTGCTGGAAATTCTGGTTGATGAGCCCGATTTTGAATGGTTGATGATTGATGCCAGCCACTGTAAGGTGCATCCACATGCGGCAGGAGCCCGTGGCGGTAATCAGGACATGAGCCGTACAAAAGGGGGCTCAATACCAAGATTCACCTTGCCGTGGATGCAAATGGTATGCCGGTCCGAGTACTTATCACAGAGGGTACCCGAGCTGATTGCAAAGAAGCTATTCACTTGATTGATGGAATATCGGCGGAAACATTACTGGCCGATCGTGGGTATGACACCAATCAAATCATTGCTTATGCCGCTGATGCTGGAATGAATATCGTCATTCCGGCTAAACGAAA
Organism: uncultured Eubacteriales bacterium; assembly: GCA_900552015.1. Classification (GTDB taxonomy): domain Bacteria; phylum Bacillota; class Clostridia; order Oscillospirales; family Oscillospiraceae; genus Hominicoprocola. The sequence goes on from URXY01000090.1 coordinate 1,204, forward strand.
TCGCAAGCAGCAGCGGGAGTATGACCGTTACTTGTATCGGCTTCGTCATCTGGTGGAAAATGCTTTTTTGCACCTGAAACGTTGGCGAGGCATTGCTACTCGATATGCAAAAACTACAACATCTTTTCTGGCTGCTGTGCAAATTCGTTGCATTGCTATTTGGTGTACTGTTTTGACCTGATCTTGTGTAGACACTATTTAGCAGCTCGCTTCGCTCGATGCTTGAAGCTAAAGCTTTTTACGGGACACCTCCACCGGCAGAGCCGGTGGTTTCCGTAATCAATAAAAACATCCCCCGTGCCGATTTCCTGCACGGGGGATGTTTTAAACAGAACTTAAACCAGTTCGATGATCGCCATTTCGGCGGCGTCGCCGCGGCGCACACCAGTCTTGATGATACGGGTGTAACCGCCGTCGCGGTCGGCGTATTTCGGGCCGATCTCGTCGATGACCTTCTTTGCCACGCTCTCTTTCGTGATGAAGCCGTACACCTGACGCTTCGCATGCAGGTCTTCACGCTTGCCGAGGGTCACCATCTTCTCCGCCATCGCGCGCACTTCCTTTGCACGCGTCGCCGTGGTCTCGATCTTGCCTGTCTCAAACAGGAAAGTCACCATAGCGCGGAGCATCGCCTTGCGGTGGTCGCTGGTTCTGCCAAGTTTTCTTGTACCGGGCATCCCATTTCACTCCTTTGCAGTTTACTCGTCGTCTTTTGTAAGGGTAAAGCCGAGGGAATCCAGTTTCGCCATAACTTCCTCCAGGCTCTTGCGGCCGAGGTTGCGCACTTTCATCATCTCGTCTTCGGATTTGTTGATCAGGTCTTCCACGGTATTGATGCCGGCGCGCTTCAGGCAGTTGAAGGAACGCACGGAAAGGTCCAGCTCCTCAATGGTCATCTCGAGAGCCTTTTCCTTGCCCTTGTCGTCCTTTTCCACCATGATCTCGGCGTCCATCGCCTCCTGCGAAAGCGTGACGAACAGGTTCAGATGCTCGGTCATGATGCGCGCGGCAAGGCTTACGGCCTCCTTCGCGCTGATCGTGCCGTCCGTCCAGACCTCAAGCGTCAGCTTGTCGTAGTCGGTAATCTGGCCCACGCGGGTGTTCTCCACCGTGTAATTCACCTTGAGTACAGGGGTATAGATGCTGTCGACAGGCAGAGCGTTCAGGGAAGCCTGCTCCGCAGCCTGCTTGTTGCGTTCCGCCGGGACATAACCGCGGCCCTTGTCGAACACAAGCTCCATGATGAGCTTCGCGCCGTCCGCCAGGGTCGCAATGTGCCAATCAGGGTTCAGCACCTCGATCTCCGCATCCTGCTGGATGCTGCCGGCAGTTACCTCGCCCTCACCGCTCGCTTCGATGCGAACGGTTTTCGGGGTATCGGAATAAAGCTTTGCGGTGATGCCTTTGACGTTCAGGACGATCTCGGTAACGTCTTCCTTCACGCCCTCGATCGTGGAGAACTCATGGACTACCCCGTCGATTTTAATGCTGGTGACTGCCACGCCCGGCAGGCTGGAAAGCAGCACACGCCGCAGGCTGTTGCCCAAGGTGGTACCGAAACCGCGCTCCAGCGGCTCCACGACGAATTTGCCGTAACGGCCGTCTGCGGAAAGGCTGGCGGTATCGATCTTGGGTCTCTCAATCTCCATCATTCTAAAACCCTCCTTAGTTCAGGCAGGCGGCGGCACGCCGCCTGCCAAAATGTTCGCATACGGTGATGAGGATCACGGGGATTATTTGGAGTACAGCTCGACGATGAGGTGCTCCTCGATGTCGAAATCGATGTCGGCACGCTCGGGCAGCTTCGTGACGTTGACAGTCATCTTCTCAGCGTCCTTGTCCAGCCACGCAGGCACGGGGCGGGCGCTGTTCTTCTCGATGCACTCTTTGATCTTGTCGCAGTCCGTGGTGCGGACGGCGACCTTGTCGCCCTCTTTCACGAGGTAGGAGGGGATGTTCACGGTCTGGCCGTTCACGGTAAAGTGACGGTGCAGCACCAGCTGGCGGGCTTCCTTGCGGCTCATCGCAAAGCCCGCGCGGTAGACGATATTGTCCAGTCTGCTTTCAAGGATC
>URXY01000091.1 GCA_900552015.1 uncultured Eubacteriales bacterium
CTGCTTTCGCAGCGGCGCTTTTGTCATATTCTGGGGATGCTTTAGTTTTCCTCCCGTGCGCGGAGACCCGCGACGGACGAGATGGGCAGCGAGAAGCAGATGGCGCCCGCCTTGCTGCCGGGGCCTGCCTGCTCATTGATCGATCGCATGATGGCGGCCTTTTCATCCTTGTGGGCGATGATGTAGATCATATCCTTTTCGTCGGCCAGACTCACGCTGAAGAATTTTTCGCCCCGCGTGCCGCCCGTGCCCTTGGCGTGCAGCACCGTGCCGCCGCCCGCGCCCGCGGCGCGCGCCGCGTCCATGACAAAGTCGGAATAACCCTCGTTCAGAATGACGATGATGAGCTCGTGTTCAAAATCCATGCGCAGTGCACCTCCTGTTTTCTGTTCGTCGGTGAGATAGGCGAGCGTCTTGCCGCCGGCTACACTCTTGAGCGGCACGGTCAGCATCACGCCGTTGCCCGGGATATCGATAAATAGTTTGCGTTTGGCGGACTTGATGAGCCCTTCCACTTCGCTTCTGTTGCCGACGGCGCTGATGACGTATTTTTCGGTCGCATCCAGCCCATAGATGGCAAGATGCTCGCTCGTGGCCGTGCCGCGCCCCGGCATACTCAGAATGCCGCGCAGGCCTGCCGCGCGGTACAGTGCATTCATCGCCTCGCCACGGTCATGGTCGGTGATGGCGATCACATAATACAGTTCCATCTCAGCACGCCTCCCACAGTTCGATGATCTCGTTGTCGCCAAAGTCGGGCAGTGCGGGCGTTTCGGCCGCGTGGCGGGACTTGACCACGTAGATCGCTCCCATCACCTGCACGGTGATCAGCGGCATCATGGCAACGAGTGCCACAAGGCCGAAAGCATCGGTCATCACGTTGCCGCCGAGGGCCTCGCACGCGCCCGTTGCAAACGGCAGCATGAAGGTCGCCGTCAGCGGTCCCGAGGCAACGCCGCCGGAGTCGAAGGCGATGGCCGTAAAGGTGCGCGGCACGAAAAAGCTCAGCGCGATGGCGATGAGATAGCCCGGCACGAGGAAATACATGATCGAAATGCCCGTGATGACGCGCAGCATCGCAAGTCCGCCTGCAGCGGACACCGCGATCGACAGGCTCAGACCCATCGCGCGCTCGGAGATCGCGCCCGCGCTCAGCTCGGCGACCTGCTTATTGAGCGTGTGGACGGCGGGCTCGGCATTGATGATGAACCAGCCCATGAGCATCGCGAGCGGAGCAAGAAGATATATCTTCCAGCCCTCTGCAAGCGCCGCGCCGAGCGCGTAGCCCAGCGGGGAAAAGCCTACGTTCACGCCCGTGAGGAAGAGCACAAGCCCCAGGTATGTATAGAGGATGCCGACCATGATGCGCAGAAACGGCAGCTTTCGCAGCTTGAGCGACACCACCTGAAAGATCAGGAAAAACACGAAGATCGGCAGCAGCGCCATCGTTACTTCCCAAAGATACTCCGGCAGCGCGTGCAGATAATCCTGTCCGAGCTCCACCGTGGAGGAGATGAGCGCGGATGCGCTGCTGTCCGCCGCACTCGGCTGCGTCTTGTAGATCGCGCCGAGCAGCAGCACCGAGAGGATCGGGCCGATGGAGCACAGTCCTACGAGGCCGAAGCTGTCCGCCTTGGCGTTTTCGTCGCTTCGGATGGACGCAACGCCAACGCCGAGCGCCATGATGAACGGCACCGTCATAGGTCCCGTCGTCACGCCGCCAGAGTCAAAGGCAACGGACAGAATGCCCGCGTCGGACAGGAAAGCCGCGGCGAAAACAATGGCATAGAACACTATGAGCATCGTGCGCAGGGAAATGGAAAAGAGAATACGCACCATGCACAACAGCAGGAAGAAGCCGACGCCGACTGAAACGGTCAGGATCAGCACCGTCGTATCGATCTCCGGCACATTGCCCGCGAGCACCTGCAAGTCCGGTTCCGCCACCGTGATGGCGACGCCGAGGGCAAAGCTCACAGTCAGAATGAGCGGCAGCTTGCGCGATTTCGTCAGCTTTGCGCCCATGTAATTGCCGATGCGGGTCATGGACATATCCGCGCCCAGCGTAAAGAGGCCCATGCCGAGGATCAGCATGGCCGTTGCCAGCACGAACGAGAGCATCAGCCCCGTGTCCACCGGCACCAGCACAAAGCAGATGAGCATCACGATCAGGCTGATGGGCAGGACGGACGCAGCGGCTTCCCGCAATTTTTCAAGTAAAATTTGCTTCTGGTACAAAACCTCACTCCTTCTTCGAAAATCTCTTCAACTTTATTCTACCAGAAAATGGATGTCCTGAACAGGGGAGAAATGTAAACGAACCGTTAAGGTTGCCCGCGAAGCGAGGACAAAAAGAGGAGAGGGACGGTTTTTCCGTCCCTCCCGGTATCGTTTTCAGGTGTTGTTTATTTGCCGCAGCCGCGCTCGAGAGAACGGCGGATGTTGCCATCGAGCATATCGCCGAGGTCTTCGATGAACGAATCCGGCTCGCCCTTCATGCCGTTGCCGATCCATTCGATCGTTAGCCCGGCGAGTGCCGCCGTGTAGAAGCGCGCCAGCGCCATGATCTTGCTTTCGCTCACGTCGAGCCCCTCGGCCTCCTTGCGGACGTAAGAAAGCATTGTGGTCAAAATAGTTTTGTGGTAGTATCTTCCCAAAATATCGCTGTGGGCAGAGTTATGCAGATGCAGGATCATGCGCTTGTTCTCCGCGGCGAAGGCCGTGGCGGTCAGAAAGGCCTTCTGCCATGAGTCGTAGCCTTCCACGCGCTCGGACAGCTTTTCAATCTCTGATTCGAATACATCCTCTGCCAGCGCATAAATGTCGGTGTAGTAATAATAGAAAGTGTTGCGCGTGACTTCGCTCCGTTCGGCGATGTCACGCACGGAAATTTTATCAAAGGGACGCTCGGCCAACAGCTCGACGAAGCTGCGGCGGATCGCGTTCTTGGTGCGAAGCGCCATGTGGGGTCTCCTCTCGATCTCATCATTTTCTGTGGGATATATTTCATTATACCTGA
>URXY01000092.1 GCA_900552015.1 uncultured Eubacteriales bacterium
GCCGGTCGACCGGCCCCCGCAGAAGTAAATATTCAGCGTGAATAATAGGAGAGATATCGTGTTTGGAAAAGGGGACGCGCCCGGGCAAAAGCGGCGGCAGAGAAGGGAAAGACTTCTAAGTGCCGGAGGGTCCGGCCGGTGCGTCGTGGAGGTCCAGCACTGCCGTATCATAGAGCACGCGGGCGTGATTGCGCCGCAGCAGCTCGCGCGAGAGCACATTGCCGGTAATCTTGTCCACCTTGGTGCGGTAGACCTCGCCGCAGCGGTAGACGACACCGCCCTCGCGGACAAAATGCTCGTTTTCTGCTGTGATATGGTACTTGACCACAAGCGGCATTTCCGCGCGCAGCTCGCCGCACAGGTGGGTGTCCGTTGTATGGACGAGGAGCTGATAGGTCTGCGCCGTGTCGTTGCGGAAACGGTAGTCGAGGTAATTGTAGAAGATCGACGTGCCGGTGCCGAACGGCACCTGACGGCCAAAGTCGGGGAAAAGGTCGAACTGGTCGTGATGGTGCTGCTCGGTGATGGTCAGCGGCGAGTGGAGCACCATCCAGTGGATGAGGTTGCTGAACTGGCACATCCCGCCGCCGATGGCCTCGCCGGTCTGTGCGTTGGCAATGACCAGCCCTGTGCGGTAGCCGTGCGCGGCGCTGGGCGCGCCGACGAGGTGCCAGAACGAAAATGTTTCGCCCGGACGGATGAGGATGCCGTTGATCTTCGGCGCGGCGAGCGCGAGATTGACCGCTTTGTTGTCCTGCAATACCGGATCGACCTCGCCGAGCGTGCGGCGGATGAGAGAGTTGTGGCGGCAGATGAGCGCGGGAAGCGGCGTTTCCATGCGCATTTTCGGAAAGTGCTCGCCGGAGGCGCTATCCCACAGCGCGCGGAGCGCGCAGTTCTTTTTGATCGAAATGCGGTACGTGAGCGGCGAAAGCTCACAGAACAGTTTGCGGTGCATATCAAGTCTCTTCCCTTCTTGCTCTCTTTACGCGCAGCAGCCGTGTATTACTGTCGGCCTTGCGCGGCGGAAACAGCGTTTACTCCTTAGACGTAAAAAGAACGTGATTTTCTGCTTATTTGAGAGAAAAACTGGATTTTCGGCGTTTCGGTCAAATGTGGGAACTCTACTATGTGCAAAGGGGCGACTGTGTTGGCGAGAATGCATTCGCATGAGGCGGCATAAAAGGACCTCTGCCCGGGAGCATTCCGTACAGAGGCCTTTTTTCGGTTATTGGGGGATCATAAGTGCAGCACGCGCTCTTTGATCTCCTGCGTGCGGCCCTGATTCCAGAACTGCGTGCCGATGTAGCCGCAGGTGCGGCGGGCGACATTCATCTTGTCCTGATCGGTATTGCCGCACTTCGGGCAGCGCCAGATGAGCTTGCCGCCGTCCTCGACGATGTCGATCTCGCCGTCCCAGCCGCAGACCTGACAGTAGTCGGACTTCGTGTTGAGCTCAGCGTAGATGATGTTGTCGTAGATGAACTTCATCACCTGCAAAACGGCCTCGAGGTTCTGCTGCATGTTGGGCACTTCGACATAGCTGATCGCGCCGCCGGGGGAGAGGTGCTGGAACTGCGCCTCGAACTTGAGCTTGGTAAACGCGTCGATATGCTCGGTGACGTGGACGTGGTAGGAATTGGTGATATAGCCCTTGTCCGTCACGCCGGGGATGATGCCGAAGCGCTTTTGCAGGCACTTGGCAAACTTGTAGGTCGTGGACTCGAGCGGTGTGCCGTAGAGGGAGTAGTCGATGTTTTCGAGCTTCTTCCACTCGGCGCATTTGTCGTTCATCTTCTGCATGATGGAGAGGGCGAACGGCGTGGCGCTGGGATCGGTGTGGCTCTTGCCGGTCATGTACTTTACGCATTCGTAAAGGCCTGCGTAGCCAAGGGAAATGGTGGAGTAACCGTCGTAGAGAAGCCGGTCGATGGGCTCGCCCTTTTTGAGTCTCGCGCACGCACCGTACTGCCAGAGAATGGGGGCGGCGTCGGAGAGCGTGCCCTTCAGGCGGTCGTGACGGCAGCGCAGCGCGCGGTGACAGAGCTCAAGGCGCTCTTCAAAGATAGACCAGAACTTATCGATGTTGCCGCCGGAGGAGAGCGCCACGTCGGGAAGGTTGATGGTGACGACGCCCTGATTGAAGCGGCCGTAGTACTTGTGCTTGCCGGAGACGTAATTGCCCGCGTTCGCGATATTGCCGACGCCCGCGTCGGTGAAACGGTCGGGCGTCAGGAAGCTGCGGCAGCCCATGCAAGGGTACACGTCTCCCTTGAGCTCGAGCATCTTCTTTTCGCTGATGTAGTCGGGCACCATGCGGCGCGCCGTGCACTTGGCGGCGAGGCGCGTGAGGTAATAGTACGGTGAATCGTCGTGGATGTTGTCCTCTTCGAGCACGTAGATGAGCTTGGGGAAGGCGGGGGTGACCCACACGCCCTGCTCATTTTTGACGCCCTGATAGCGCTGCTCGAGCATTTCCTCGATGATGACGGCAAGGTCGCGCTTTTCCTGCTCGTTGCGCGCCTCATTGAGATACATGAAAACGGTGATGAACGGAGCCTGACCGTTGGTGGTCAAAAGCGTCACGACCTGATACTGGATGGTCTGCACACCGCGGCGGATCTCTTCGCGCAGGCGCTTTTCGACGATTTCGGTGACCTTGCTCTCCGTCGGGTCGACACCGAGGGCTTCGACCTCAGCGAGCACCTGCTTTCTGATCTTTTGGCGCGACACGTCGACAAAGGGGGCGAGGTGCGTCAGCGAGATGGACTGACCGCCGTACTGGTTCGAGGCGACCTGCGCGACGATCTGGGTGGCGATGTTGCAGGCGGTGGCAAACGAATGGGGGCGCTCGATGAGGGTTCCCGTGATGACGGTGCCGTTTTGCAGCATGTCCTCGAGGTTCACGAGGTCGCAGTTGTGCATGTGCTGGGCGTAGTAGTCGGCATCGTGGAAGTGGA
>URXY01000093.1 GCA_900552015.1 uncultured Eubacteriales bacterium
TCTCCATTTTATAGAATTATGTAAACTTCTGTCACCGCTCCCCACCGCTGTGCTGCCGTTTCACGCCCCGATCGGCGCTGCGAGATTCGCCGCGCTTCAGGCGCCGCGCCGCACCGGAAAATTCGCGCAGGCAGGCCGCGTGTGTCCCTGCGCGCTCCCCGGATGTCTCAAAAGCGCCAGATCCCCTGCAAATACTGACTTTTTGCCCCTTCCGCCCTCCTTTGTCCGGCCTATGCGGCAAAAACGAAGGCCCCTGCGCCCGCAAAGGGGCACAGAGGCCGAAAAGCGTCAAAAACAAGGTGCCGCAAGGCAAAATTTGCAAGTTTCAGCTTTTAAAAATTCATTTATCCGTTTTCCATTATGTCAACTCGATTTTATGAACTTTGTTGGCAAACAACACAAAAATCAAGCTTCTTTTTCGCCTTTTCCGTCACAAGGGCAGTATCGGAACGCACAGCGTTCAATGCGTCTTTTCGCCCGTTCCGCCGTGAAAATGAAGGTAAACGGCTGCCGCAGCGTCTTTTGGCAGCACACGTTCCAAGCTCGAAATGTCCGCCTCCCGGATAGCCTTGACGCTCTTGAACGTTTTGAGCAGCGCCTGCGCGCGCACCTTGCCGATGCCGGAGATGCCGTCGAGCGCCGAGCGCGTGGAAGAGCGCGTGTGGCTCTCGTGGTGGAAGGTGATGGCAAAGCGGTGCGTCTCCTCCTGTATCTGCCCAATGAGCGCAAAGACATTCGGCGCGGCATGCAGGTCGATCTCGCGGCCCTCGGCCGTGACGAGCGCGCGCGTGCGGTGGCGGTCGTCCTTGACCATGCCGAAGATCGGCACGTGCACGTGCATCTGCGCGCATACGCGCTCGGCAACGCCCGCGTGCGTGATGCCACCGTCGATGAGCATAACGTCCGGCAGGGGACTGAACTTCTCGTCCCCATCGAGATAACGCTGGATGCGGCGCGTGAGCACCTCCTCCATCGAGGCATAGTCGTCAGGATGCCCTGCGAGGCTCTTGATCTTGAAGCGGCGGTAGGCGCTCTTCCTCGGTCTTGCACCCTCATAGACGACCATCGACGCAACGATATCGCTCGCACCGGTGTTGGAGATATCGTAGGACTCCATACGCTTCGGCGTTTCGGAGAGCGAAAGCATCCCCGCGAGCTGCGCCATCGTGCGGTCCTCGCGCTCCTGCGCGGTCGTCACGCGCTCGACGTCCTCGCGCGCGTTGCGCTGCGCCATGGCAAGGAGCTCCGCCTTCTCGCCCCTCTGGGGGACGTGGAGCGTCACCTTGCGGCCCGCGCGCTCGGTCAATATCTGCGCGAGCTCGTCCGCGCCCTCGATCTCGCACGGCAGGAGGATCTCGCGCGGCAGCACGCTCTTATTGAGGTAATACTGCGGCAGCAGCGCAGACAGGATCATCTGCTCGCTCTCGTCCTGCGGCGCGGCGAAGAGGTTCAGATCGCGACCCGTCACGCTGCCGTCCTCAATGTGCAGCACAGCGCTGCCGCATTTGAGCGCGCCGCGGTAAACGCCCCAGATATCGGTGTCGGCGCAGATGCCGGCAATGACCTTCTGGCGCTTGCCCAGCACCTCGATGGCGCGGATGCGGTCGCGCAGCGCCGCCGCCTGCTCAAAGTGCAGATCTGCGGCCTCCTGCTCCATCTCCTCGCGCAGCGCGCGCGTTAAGCGGCGGTAGTGGCCGTTCAGCAGCTCTTCGGCCTGCCCGATGCGGCGCATGTACTCGTCCTCATCCGGCGTGCCGCGGCAGAATGCGTCGCAGCGGCCCATGTGATGGTTGAGGCAGGGACGCTCTTTCCCAATATCGCGCGGGAACTTCCGTGTACAGGTCGGCAGGCGGAAGGCCGCGCAGACCGCGTCGATGGCCGCGCGCGTCTCGCTCCGTCCGCCAAAGGGGCCAAAGTAGAGCGCATTGTCATCCGCGGGCTTGCCGACCATCGTAAAGCGCGGGTAATGCTCCGTGCCGAGGCGCACAAAGGGATAGCCCTTGTCATCCTTTAGTAAGATGTTGTAGCGCGGCATGTGCTGCTTGATGAGCGAGTTTTCCAGGATCAGCGCCTCGAACTCGGTCGAGACGAAGATCGTGTCAAAGTGGTCCACCTGCGAGACCATGCGGCGCGTCTTCGCGTTGTGGGAGGAATTTTCCTGAAAATACTGGCTGACGCGGTTTTTAAGCTTTTTTGCCTTGCCGACATAGATGACCTCGCCGGTCTTGTCCATCATCAGGTAAACGCCCGGGGCGAGCGGCAGGTCGTTCGCCTTGTCCAAAAGCT
>URXY01000094.1 GCA_900552015.1 uncultured Eubacteriales bacterium
CACAGCAGCACCTGCGGGTCGTTGGCGAGGGCGCGGGCGATGGCGACGCGCTGCTTCTGTCCGCCGGAGAGCTGGCTGGGGTAGGCGTCCGCCTTGTCGCCGATGCCGACGAGCCCCAAAAGCGTCGTGACCTTCTTCTGAATTTCCTCTTTACTGAGGCCGCTGCCCTTGAGCGGGTAGGCGACGTTTCCGGCCACCGTGCGCGACGGCATCAGGTTGAAGTGCTGGAAAATCATGCCGATCTTCTTGCGCGCCGCGCGCAGGTCCTTGGCAGAGAGCGCCGTCAAGTCCTGTCCCGCAACGAAGACGCTGCCGGAGCTGGGCCGCTCCAGAAGATTGATGCATCGCACGAGCGTGGATTTACCGGCTCCCGAGAAGCCGATGATCCCGAAGATCTCGCCCGAGTCGATGGTGAGCGACACATCGCGCACGGCGTGCACGGCCTTTTCGCCCGAGCCGAAATCCTTGGAAATGTTCTTGAGTTCGATCAAGTGAATTCCTCCTTTATCCCAAAAACAAACAAAAAAAGCGGGGAGCTCAAAAGCTCCCCGCTTCAGGTCTAACGTCTTTTCGGAGTCTAAAAACTCCTTCGGCGCGCCGGTTCTGGTTCAACGGCTGCGCTTGCGTTCCTGTGCGTGTCGGGCAGGCAGATGAGCATGAGAAGTCGTGGGCATCGGCATCGCCATGTCCATGTTCATGCACATCAACATTCGAGAAGTGTAAGCAAACATTTCGTCGAAATCCCTTCCGAGAATCATACTGAGGTTGTGGGTATCATAGCACCGCGAAAAGCGCGCGTCAACAAAAAATGCATTGATTTTCGCAACTTAGTCACACTTGACTAAAGTGAAAGAATAAACATGCGGACAAAATCGGGTAATATTGCCAGCAAATTTGCCGCGCCGTTCAGTTTTGAAATGAAAAAAGAGGAACGGAAGCGGTCAGCTTCGTTCCTCTTTCGCTGATTGAATGCCGAAAAAGCGGCGGCCGTTTTCGTTCGTCAGGGCGATGACCTCGTCCGTGTCCATGCCGCGAATTTCCGCGAACTTTGCCGCGATGTGGAACACATTGCGCGAGTCGTTGCGCGTGCCGCGCACGGGAACGGGTGCCATGTAAGGGCTGTCCGTTTCGAGAAGCACCCTGTCAAGCGGGACGATCTTTGCGACCTCGACGGTCTTCTTCGCGTTCTTGTAGGTCAGCGGGCCGTCAAAGCCCAGGTACCAGCCGCGCTTTATAAGCTCCTGCGCGATCTCGGCGCTGCCGGAGTAGCAGTGGAACACACCGCGCACATCCGGGAATTCCTTTACGATGGCAAGAGAGTCGGCGTGCGCGTCGCGGTCGTGCACGATGACGGGGAGACCTAATTCCTGCGCCAGCGCGAGCTGGTCGCGGAAAACCTCCTGCTGGAATTCCCGCGGCGGGTTTTGCTCCCAGTAGTAGTCGAGCCCGATCTCGCCGATGGCGACGACCTTCGGGTTCTTTGCCCATGCGCGCAGCGTGTCGAGGCTCTCGCGCGTGTAGGGCGCGCAGTTTTCCGGATGCCAGCCGACGGCGGCGTAGACGTGGGGATATTGTTCCGCGATCTCCACCGCGCGGCGCGAGGTATCCAAGTCGCAGCCCGGGTCGACGATCAGCCCCACGCCGTTTTCGGGCATGGACGCGAGCAATGCCTCGCGGTCAGCGTCGAACGCCTCATCGTCATAATGGGCGTGGGTGTCAAAAATCAGATTCATTTCTTCTCCTGCTCAAAGATGAGGTCATATTCAAGGATCGCGCCATTCACCGACTGCGACACAGGCAGAAAGCCAACATAGCGCCAGCCTTCCTCCGCTGCACGGTCGATGATGTTCCGGTATTCGGCGTCAAGCGAAGATCCGCCAAGAATAGACGCATTGGCGGCGACTTTTACATGAAAGTATTCATACATGGCTCTTTTCTCCTTTTTCTTCCCTTAAAAGGGAACGTGAGATGCCGCCTGCAAGCGGCAGGAGCAAACAAAGGGGGTATTCTCTTTCCAAAGAGAATACCCCCTTTGGAACCCCCAGAGAAAGGCAAGGGGCCTTGCCCCTTGACCCCGCACATTGGCAGCCCCAATCTCGAAGAGCTGCACGCGCTGCGCAATCAGGTGCGGTGTACATGGCTTCGCCATGAGCCCCTGCGAATCGCCACCGATTGCAACCGCGCCTTACTACCGTGAGGCGCGTGTGACGGTAGCACGGCGACAGACTGCA